>JBEIRZ010000196.1:0-8264 GCA_040375695.1 Planctomycetaceae bacterium | reverse complement strand
GGGTGCCATGCGAGTTCGAGGACATCGGTGTCGCTGATCGCGATCGTGGTGGTGCGGTTGGGATCGATCGGTTTGTCGGGTGTATCGATCGGAAAGATTTGGACGCGTCCATCGAGGCCGCCGGTCGCGGCCGAGCGGCCGATGGGAGAGACGGCGAGGGCGGAGGTGAAGGGTTGATGCGCCGGCAACGGGAGTCCTATGCGAGAATCGTCGTTTGAATCGGCCGCAGAGGAAGGATCGGTGTTGGGGGAACTTGAGCGGGTGGGGATCAAACCGATCAGGTCGGGCAATCGAAAGATCGATGCGGAAGGATCGAGCGAACGGGTCAGCAGGAGGGTATTGGCATCAGCGGGCGGTATGGAGGGTGACGATGATGGCGGTTGGATGTTCGGCGTTTGGTTAGGGGAAGCGTCGGCGGTGACCCATAAGGATTGTTCCAAGTCTTGGGCGTGCCCGGGGAGGCCGATGGGGATCGGGTTGATCAGTTCGGGGAAGGCATCGAGCCAACCGGAGAATTCGGACGCGGCCTGATCGGGATCGGTCAGCGACTGTTCGAGGAGCGATTGCCAGGCCTTGTCGTCCCGAGCCTTTTCGCCCAAAGACTTGGGTGGTGATTGTGCGGAAGATGCGGCGACCTTATCCGGCGGCGTGTTGTCGTTGTTCGTATCGATCGGATCGGGCTTGGGACGGAGGTACCAAGCGGCGAGTGAGGCGAGGCCTGCGGCGCCGGCGGCGAGGATACCGCGGCGGCGCCACGTTGTCGGGTCGGACTTGGTCGAGGAGTCGGAAGCTGTCGCGTCATCTGGTGCGATGGTGGTTTGTTGCGAGGCAGGGGCCGAGGCTATCGAAGTAGCGGGTTGGGTGGTGGGGGTGGCGATGATGGTGGGTGCGGCGTCGGCGCGGCGGGCATCGCGGAGAGCGGAGACCATATCAGCGCTCGACGGGTAGCGCTGGTTCCAATCGAGCGAGGTCGCCTTGCGGAGGGCGGACTGTTCGTGAGGGCCTGCTTCGACGAAGTTCAACTTTCCGGCGCGGTGGGCGTCGAGGACTTCCCAAACGGAGCCGTCGGAGAGGGGGAGTTTGCCGGTCAGGAGGTGGTAATAGGTGATTGCCAGCGAGTATTGGTCGCTCGTTTTGGACGGTTTTCCCGCGATCGCTTCGGGGGCCATGTAGGCGGGGGTGCCGGCGATTTGGGACGCGGTGACTTGGTCGCGCGACATGATGCGAGCCAGACCGAAATCGCAGACGACGGCGGAGGAGCCGAGCAGGACGATATTCGCGGGTTTGACATCGCAGTGCTGGAGGGCGGCGTTTTCGAGCCCCAAGTCATGGGCTTGGCTGTTGAGGTAATCGAGCCCTTTGGCCGATTCGTCCATCAGCCGCAAGAGTTCGTCGGGGGGGATGCCAACGAGCCCTTGGTCGCGGCATTCCTTCAGTCTCTGCAGGAGGCTTTTGCCCCCTAAGAGCATCGAAACGGCCATCCAGCGGGCAAGTCCGCGTCCTTGATGGGCGTCGAGCCAGTCGCGCTTCGTGGGGGCTTCGTCGATCTCGATCGTATCGAGCGAGGTCCGACGCAGGGTCGCATCGTTCATCGTCGCTTCGGCGGGTTTCGACGTCGGCGACTTGGTATCGCCCGCGTTGGTGTCACCCGAAATCGCGTCACGAGACTTGGGGTCGGATCGTGTCGGGTCTTCGAAGAGTGAGCCGGGTGAGGCGGGGTCTTCGAGGAGGGTGGCTTGGGCGGAGAGTTTGCGTGGTTGGGCTTCGGATTCCAGGAGCGCCTTACCGTCGTTGCCCAGGAGCCAGATCGAGAGGATCGGCATGAGGTTAGGGTGGCGGACCTGTTTGACCCGTTCGATGCCGGCGTATTCCTTTTGCCATTGGCCGTCGTGGAGGTCGATGAACTTGATGGCCATGGCGGTGCCACCGGGTGCGGTGCTGTGCCAGACCTGACCGAATTGGCCACGCCCGAGGAAGGTTTCGAGTCGGTAGCCGGGTGCGAATTCGAACCCTTTCTCGAAGATCCTCACGTTGATCGCCCTGTTGATCGTCACTTCCCTTTATCGAATGGAGTGTCCCATCGACGTGATCAAGTATAACACCGGCGGGGTCATCGCAACCGGGTCGGCTCGTCGGAAGTTCGCAGCATCGCTTCGCGGGTATCGGGGCGGACGTCATAGAACCGCGGGTCGAGGATATCGTCGGAGGTGGTGTAGATCGTGCCGTCGGGGCGACGGAACATCCGTTGGACTTCGGCGGCGCCCAGGGGTCTGGCACCGATGCGACCGAAGACGGAGACTTGGTTCCCCGATTCGTCGACGGCGCGGTCGCGGTCGATGCCGCGGCTGACGGCCAGGGCGTGTCCCCCTTTGGGGATCGGGTAGGTGGCGACCAGACGTGGAGCGGGGCGAGGCGAGAAGCCGTCGTTCCCGGGGACTTCGGGGCCGGTCAATTGGATGACGCGGAGGCCGTTGCGACCGTCGGCGACATAGGCGAAGAGGGAGACGTTGGTGATCCCGAGTTGGACGTCGTGAGCGTCGCAGATCTTGCCGTCAGCGTTGTAGACTTGGTCGATCGAAGCCGACTGGGGGCGGGTGATGTCAAGGATCGTCAGCCCCGAGCGGCCGGAGGCGACGTAGGCATAGGTCCTCGATAGGTAGATCCCGTGGGCGTGTTCGACGGGGACGGAGTGGACGGGGATCGGGGTTGCCGGGTCGGTGATGTCAAAGACGTGGACCCCGTGGTCATCGGTGACGAAAGCGTAGCGGAATTGGGTCGCGACGGCGTGCGGGTGATGGAGGACCGGTTCGCCGATGACGCTGCGGACGCAGGGGTTCATCGGGTCGGCGAGGTCGACGACGACCAGCCCCGCGTCGCAAACGACGTAGGCGAGGGTCCCGTGGAAGTGGATGCCGCGGGCGCCGTTGAGGATGCCCTGTGGGTTGAACGTGAGGGCCCGCTCGAGGAAGTTGTTCAGCGGGTTGCCGTCCAGGAGGGTACCGGCGCCGACGAGGATCAGCCCTTCGAACTTATCGGCGACATAGATGTAGGCATACATCGCGTGCACGGCGGGTTCTTCGTTTTCGGGGCGTTGTTGCCGGGTCGGGTCGGGGGCGATCGTCGTCGGGGCGGCGACGGCTTGGGCGTATTTGGTGCGGACGAAAAAGCGTTGGCCAAGCGGCGAGACGGGGGCGGTGGTGATCCGTTCGCTGAACCCCTTGTGATCGATGAAGGCGATGTCAAAGACCCGCAGGCCACCGGTGCCGCAAGCCGCATAGAGGTATTCGCCGCGGTGTTGCAGGTCGAGGATTTCTGGGTCGCGCAGGCCGGGGACGACCGTCTCGATGATGTCACGGCCGGGGTGTTCGTGGCTGTGCTCGAGCTTCCTGCCGTGCTCGACGTGTTTGTGGAATTCCTCGGGGTAGGCGATCTCGTGCAGGGTGCTGCCGATGACCGCTTGGGGTTCATCCGTTTCGGTGACGACGACGGCTTCGAAGCCATGTTCGCCGGCGGCGACGTAGCAATACTTGCCGATGAAGTTTGTGAAGCCGGTCCCTTGCATCACCAGTTGTGCCATGATCGCGTTGTTATCGCCGGAGGCGCTAGGGTGGCAATCGGTGCACGATTTCGTTTCGCGGATCCCTGGCAAGTTGTGGTCCCCTTCGCGGTCCCACCCCGCGCCGCCGCGAACGGTGTGCGGCACGTTGGTGCTGAAGGCGATCCCCGAGAGGCCATCGGCGGAGATCGTTTGTTGTTGGGTGTAGATCGATTCGCGGTTAGCGTTGTAGCTGCTGACATGGATCGCGCAGCTCGATCGGGCCGGACCGATGCGGTTGCCGGTGACGTTGCCGTCTCGGGCGAGCATGTAGATGTCGTCGCGAAGCGTTTGGAAGTTGTACGAGGTTCGGTTGCGGGTGACGTCACCGAGGTTGTGCAGTTCGGGGGCTTTGATGTTCGCCTTTTGGGGGAGGTGGCAACCGAAACAGCTCGGGTTCCAACTGCTGTGGCAGGCGATGCAAGACATGTTGTCATCGCGATGGGCGCAGCGGGCGAGGTCATCGAGGGAGGTGCCACCCCAAGCGATGCGGCCGTCATCACCGAGGCGGGCCGTTTTGGCGGCGTGGCTGCGGGGGTTGTAATGGTCGCTGCCGGGGCGGATCGTGTCGGCCGTTTGGGTCACTTCCCAGACGAGGTCGGGTTCGACGTTCGAACGTTGGATCAGTTTGGCCGGTTTGCCGACGCGGCGGATCACTTCGAATCGCGGTTTACCGAACGCGGTCCGCAGGGCGAGCAGGTTCGTACCATTGGGGTTGGAGGCCGGGCCGCTGGTAGGGAGCCGCTGGGGTTGTGAAGCGGCGCGTTGTGCTTCGAGCTTTTCGATGATCGACTGCCCGGCGGTGCCGTGGCAATCGATGCACTGGATCTCGATCGCCGCGCGGACCTCGCCATAAAGTTTCGTATCGCCATGGCCGTCCTGATAGAAATGGCAATCGATGCAGTGCATCCCCTTTTCCATGTGGATATCCATCAGATGGACGGGGGTGCCGTCGCGTCGTTTGCCGTGGAGCATTTCGTGGGGATTGGGCGGGGCGACGGCGCGGACGAGGTCTTCGGTCTGTGGTGACGGGATGCCCTCCCCTTTCCAATCGAGCAACTGGCCGGCGCGATCCTTTTTGAAGACGGCGCGGAAGACCCAGCCGTGTCCGTGGAAATCGGCGAATTGGGTGTGCTGGAGTGTCGGGTTGAGGTCGGTCAGGTTTGCGAGGAATTCGGGGTCGGACCAGAGGCCTCGGGATGCGGCTTCTTCGGGATTGCGGCTCGTCGCGGCCATGTACTGTTCGGCGGTCGGCTTGCGTTGGTGTCGCGGGTACATCGCTTGGCCATCGGTTTCGTTATCCCACCACATGTAACCGAGGTAGGTGTTGATCACCGTCGTGCCGGGGTGGATGTGGCAGACCATGCAAGTGCTGGTCGGCATCCTCAATTCGAATTTGTGTTGGATCGGGTGACCGGGTTGGTCCTTGGGGATCATCGGGTCGACGGCGGTGACCCACTCGTCGGTTTGAGAGGCGGCGAGCCCGCGGTTGCCGTACTTCGCGAGGAAGCCGCTGGCGATGGGGCTGCGATCATTGGCGTAAGCGACATGGCAGGCGCTGCAACCGCTGCTGCGGTAATCGCCGGGGTGGTCATTCGTCCCGAGGAAGTTGAGGGTCGGGTCGAGGAGGCGTGTCTTTTGGAGGCCGATGACGACGGGGTCGGTGCGGTTGTCGGTCCCCAGCCCGCGGTTGCTGAGGCGTTGACGAGGCCGTCCGGGCTCTTCGAGCCTTTCGGGGATGCCGACTTCGGGGAGGAATCTGCCACCGCGTTCGAAGATCCGCAGCACGTTGCCCGGTTGTGAGACCTGGTAAGGGGGGAGCGGGTCGAGGAAGGGGACGACCCCTTTGAGTCGGGTCTCATCGGGGGTGGGGGGCGGGACGGTTTGCAGCCGTTGGGGCGCGCCGTGCATCGAATACGATTCGCCGTAATGGGCGAGCTTTTGGGGCGTCGCGCCGTTGTTGTAAAGGGCGGCGCCCCACAGCATCGCGCCGTGGGTCATCATGCTTTTGCGCAGCTGCAGCACCTCGTTGGGGTGGCATTGGCCGCAGGCGATGTGGGCGATGCGAAGGTCGCCGGGGTTCATGAAGCGGACGTATTCGGGGGATTCGTGATTCAGCAGCGTGTAGCTCCGCTGCGGGTTCGCGCCGCCGAGATACGCCTGAGGGAATCGGGCGGCGACGTGCGAGCCTTCCTTGGTGAAGCAGTCGGCGTTGCCGCCATGGCAATCGACGCAACCGAGTTGGATCGAGTTCTGGGGGTGCATGTTGCCGACATCGCCGTGGCAATGGATGCAGCTTCGGCTTTTGCCGAGTGCGTCGTCGGCCGATTGCCGCATCCAATTGTCGTTGCGAACTTCGTCGGGAATCGGGAATGAAGCGTTATCCGCGATCCCCAATCGGCGGGCCGTGTCCCACGGGTCGCAGTCGGCTTGGTCGAGCCCCAAGTCGGCGACGCGGAGCGCGGCGGTGGAATGGTACCTGCCGTTGCCGGTGTGCCAGGGGCGCTGGGTTTGCGGGGTAGCGGCCGGTTCGGGGGGCGTGATCGTCGGACTTTGCGCGAAGGTGGTGCGTGTCGCGATTGACGTGGTGATGAGTGCCAACGAAGACGCCAGGAAGATCGACAAGGCCCGCAGCGGTAGTCGGTGCAGGGGCGTCTTCACGTTTGATATGCGATCGTGCATCGGTTGTCGTTCGAAGAGGGTTGGCATCGCCGTGTCAGTACTCCAGGACGACTTCGAGGAAACCTGCGACCGGGTTGACGTTTCGCCCGTCAACTTGCGAGAAGAGGTCATTGAACCCACTGCCGTTGATCAGCGACGCGACGCCGCCGACGAGACGGACGTGGTTATTCAGGAAAGGTCGGTATTCGGCACCCAGGCTGATGTCGGTACCGATGCGACTTCGGACGTCGGGGACGAAGAGGTAGGTTTCGAGCGACTCGGTTTGATCGAACCAGAGGAAGTTCGTGTTGTGGATCAATCGCGTGCGAGGGGTGAGATCGAAATCGGCACCGAGGTTCAGCAGGTGCAGGCCGGGGTTGACGAAGTTCGTTTGGCCTTGGGCCTTGCTGGTTCTGAGGTTAGGGAGCCAGGAGAGGCGATTGGTCAATTCGACGCCGAACAGTCGCACGGCTTGTCGTCCGAAGTAGCTGAATTCGTTCCCCGCGAAGTTGGGGTTCGGGAAGATCGCGTCGAAGCCTTGTGCGACGCCGTCGTTCGGGTTGGGGTCGCCGCTGGCATACAAGTACGAAGTGCGAAAGCGAACCCAATCGCGGTCGTAAGAGAGTTCCAGGGCGGACATCCAGGCGTTGATCTGCTGTTCGCGCCCCGCCAGCGGGTTAAGGTCGTCGCGGCCGAAGGCGTAGTAGAGCGCGGAGCTGACGTTGATCCGTTCGATGTGCCCGTTGCTGGCGGCGCCGACGTAGTACGAACGGATGTCGTGGGGTTGAAAGACACCGACGGCATCGGGGCGGGCGAGGAACCCGTTGCGATCAAAGAGGAAGCTCGGTCGGTCGTGGTTGGCATGAAACGACAACATCCCCGTGTGACCGGGGGTGATGAAGTCCTGTCGGTAGTAATTGACGATCCAGGTGTTTTGACCGCGGTCCTCGTCGAGCCGGTTGAGGATGCTGTTGGTGTCTTTTTCCATCTGGTCGAACCAGACGAAATTGAACTGGTCCTGGTTGGCCCGTCGGGTCCCGAAAAGCCGCACGCCGCGGTTGACATCGGCGAAGATCAGGCCGCGAAAGTCGCTGACGAAAGGTTGGCTGCCGATCCGCGTCGATAGGAAGTCGTAGTAGGGGGAGGTGTCCCAGAGTTTCGTTTCGAGGTACCACTGTTCGAGCGTCCCGAAGTGGCGGAAGCGGGTCGTGCCGTCGCGGACGTTCGGGCTGACGATCCCGAGTTCGCCGACGCTGAGGTAATTCGTGTTGTAAGTCAGTTCGGTGTGCAGCTTCCAATCGGGAGGTTTGAAGGCGGTGTTGCCGTGGAACAGGTCGGCTTCGATCGAATGGTAAGAGAGCTGGAGGAATTGGTCGGGGTCGCCGAAGAAGCCAGGTTCGGAAGGGTCACGGCTCGCTTCGACCGGCGTGGTGGGGGTGGGTAGCTGCAACCCTTCGAAGAGGTTGATGCTGCGTGGGGTCAGCTTCATGAAGGTGTGCTGGCCGATGATCGGGTAGTCCCCCTTCAGGACGTTCTGGTTGAACGGGTCCCACCAAGCCCCTTCGACCCCCGGGTAGTCATCCAGCGGCGGATGACCTTTGCCGTAACGGTCTTGCTCGGGAATCCCTTGCCGCCAGCGATCTTCGGTCGGGACGAAATGGCTGCTCGTTTGGCGTTCGGTCGGGAGGACGCCGGAGGGGCCTGAAAAGCCGAGGGGTGCTTCGCGCGGGTGCGTGAAGGGGCTGAGCGTATCGTCCTGTAGCGGCTCGGACTCCAGCAGCCCCGGTTCGCTCGGGATCGCCCGGAGGACTTCAGGTCGAACCCAGTCGTCTTCGTCGATCAAGCCCGACTCGATAAAACCCGAATCGATCAAGCCTGACTCGATCAAACCCGACTCGATCTGTAGCGGTTCGGATGATTTCGTCGGCGCTGGGGCGAGAAGCATTGGATCGGCAAGCGGAGAGCCTGCGCGTGTCGGCGGTTGCCGACCGTCGCCGAGCAAGATCGG
>JBEIRZ010000496.1:0-2975 GCA_040375695.1 Planctomycetaceae bacterium | reverse complement strand
CGCGGCGATCGCCGATTGCCCCGAGACGGCCGACGTCTTGGCGATCCGCGGGGCTTGCAAGGAATCGGCCGGCGAGACGGACGAAGGGTTACGTCTGGCAAGCCGCGCCATCGAACTCGATCCGCGGCATGAGCTCGCCAACCTCGTCGCGGGTCGGCTGCACATGGCGAACCAGTCTTGGCCCGAAGCGATCGCCGCGCTGAAGGTGGCCTTCGATGTCGACCCGACCGATCATGCGACCCGATACCTACTCGGACGAGCACTCGTCTTGTCAGGGGACCGCGACGCGGGTGAAGCGGAGCTGGCCCAAGCCGAACGGCTCAAGGGGATATCGCTCAAGCTTTCGGAACTGCACCTCGAAGCACTCGCCAAACCGCAGGACGCCGCGGTGCGAATGAAGATGGGTGAGCTCGCCGAGGAGTTGGGGCGGCCCCAAACGGCGCTCAATTGGTACCGCGCCGCCCTCTCGCTCGATGGTTCGTTGCAAACCGCGGCGGATGCGATCCGCCGGTTGTCACCCAAGACGCAATGAACAAATCGACGACCTTGCGAGCCCAAAAAGGCTATTAAGGGGCCTGGTTTTCGCTTTTGAGCACCTGCTTCGCCGTGTCGCCAGGCGCGGTTTTTTCCGCGTTTGCTCGGGAATCTGCTTGCCGATCGCCTTGCGATGGCGGCAATTCTAAACAGACCGCCTCTTCGCTGTTACGTAGAAAAATCCGTTGGCCGACGACGATCGGATGGTTCCAGGTTTTGCCTTGGAGCGCTGGGAGCTTCGCGAGTTCGACATGTGCTGTCGGGTTCGCCTCCAGCAGCACCAATTCGCCCGATTCGGCGGCGACCAACAACCGTCCCTGATCGGCCAGCAGGATGACTTGGCCGAAGCCGTAACGGCCTCGCTTCCACATCCGCTTCCCCGTTTTGGCATCGAGGCAAACGAAGATGTTTTGGTTGAAGCCGTAAAGGTGTCCTTCGTGATAGACGAAGTCATTGAATGACGGCCGAAGCTCTTGCGTCCGCCAAAGCTCATCGATCTTCCAGGCATCCCCTTCGAGCTTGACGTCGATCATCGCGACGCCCGCCCCGTCGCCACAGGGGACGACGATCGACGTCTCGCCGACCTGCTGCGGTTGGCAGATCGCCATCCCGGTGGGTGGTGAAAATTTGTGTCGCCATCGGATCGAACCGGTGGCGGGGTCGACCGCGATCAGCTCGGTCTGGCTCGGAAGGAGCGCTAATTCATTGTTGGCGATGCGGGCCGACTGGGCAGAAGTGAAATTCATCCCCGAGGCAGGGGCATGCCATTTCGGTTCGCCGGAGATCGCGTCGTAAGCGACCCAGCCACGACCTTCGGAGCCGCCCGCGAAGACGATGACAACGCCTGCGGTGACCAGGGGCGATGCCGAGAATCCCCAGACGGGCAATGGCGCATCGATCTCTTTCATCAGGTCGCGGTTCCAGAGGAGCTTGCCGGTCGCGGCATCGAAGCAATTCAACACCGCGCGGCCACCGAGTGTGTAAAGCTTCCCTTGATCGAAGGTCGGTGTCGCCCGCGGCCCGGCGCCAGAGACGATGTCGGTAAAGCGTGAAGGGTCGGCATGCCTCCAGATTTCTTTCCCGGTCGCCGCGTCGTAACAAACCACCAGTTCGTTATCGCCCCGCTGTTCTTGGGTGAAGAGCCTTGGACCGATGCTGGCGAAAGACGACCAGCCGGCGCCGATCGGGATCCGCCAAAGTTCCTTCGGTGGCGTCTTGCTCCAATCGTCAGCGACCGTCGTCGTCAAGACACGGCTGTCGCGCATCGTGCCGCGAAAGCCTGGCCAATCGCCAGGGGATAGGGCCAACGACTCGCCCGCATCCGCAGGGGCCTGTGATTTCGCGCGGCCGGAAGCGACAAGCCCCTGTTCGACGCTCGCTGCGCCTCGCCAGCGGAACTCCGGCCAGTAGCTGCCGTCAAAACCGTCGAGCCGCGCCGCGGCAAAGGGCAGCCACCCGGCGACGACCGTACCCGCTACCGCCACCGCGCGGCGTTTGGGTGCGGCTTGACGCAGCCACAGCGCCAGCGTCGCGATCGTCATCGCCACCGGGATCCCGTAAATCCACATCGGAATCATCATCGTGCTGTGCGACATCATCCCGACCGCGAATGCGCCGCCCACGATCGCGGCGACCAAGATCCCGAGCTCACGCCACGGCAAGCGGCTGATCCCCACGCACCAAATGAGATACAGCAAAAAACAGATCGCGGGACCCCCCATCATGATCCCGAATCGCAACGCGTTGTTGATCGACGGGACAAGCGTCAATGCGACCGCGACCCATTGTAGCGCCACGATCACGAAGGCCGGCCAAAGCGTTAGCCTCCCCTCAAAGGATTCCGAACCGATGCTCGAGGCCGTGCCCTGTTCGCCGAGCGGCCGCAGGTCGTTCGGCGTTTCGGTCGGATTCACCGATGGCATCGAAGCGTGATCAGATGGGGTGTTCATCAGGGATCGCCGAGGTTGGTTTTTGAAAAAGGCTCAACGTTGGGCCGGCGTGAAAATGACGCGTCAAAAGGCCGTTCGCAAGCTGAAGTTTATCCGCAATTTGAGCCGAAGGGATGGTCCCATCCTGAGTCGATCGCCTTCTGACAATCACAGCCGACCGCTGGTAGACTCGTTGGGCTATTAAGCGCCATGGGCATCAAGCTCCTGGATTTTTCTGTTGCGAAGATTGTTTTAAAAGGCCGGGCGGCGATGCATTGGATTTATCTCGCGATCGCGATCGCAACCGAAGTGGCGGGAACGACCTGCATGAAATTATCGGAAGGGTTCACCAAGCCGACCCCTTCGGTCTTTGTCGCACTCTTTTATGGCGTATCGTTTTACTGCCTCAGCCTTTGTCTGAAGAAGGTTGATGTCAGTGTCGCCTACGCGATTTGGAGCGGGGTGGGGACGGCGGTGATCGCGTCGATCGGGATCCTCTTTTTTCGCGAACCT
>JBEIRZ010000134.1:0-11313 GCA_040375695.1 Planctomycetaceae bacterium | reverse complement strand
GATGCCATCGGCGAATTGCCTTGGGACCCGGCCGACGTCGCACCAGGATTCCGTTGGCCCGAAAAGCCAATTCCCGGGATCTCGGTGACGCAAGCGGGCGACCCGTTGATCAAACCGCGGCAGAACAAGAAAGACCATTGATGCCCGTCGCCCGAGCCGGCCGCGTCGCGAGTTCGACCGGGTCGCGCAGGGCCAAGCCGAATCAGTCCATTACCCAAACGTTCATCTCACTTCGTCACGAGCCCCCGTCCCATGCCGATCGTTTCGAACGCACCCCCGCGTGCCAAGCGGGCCGATCTTTTCGCGAATGTCGTGGTCACCAACCAATTCGGCGAACAGTTCCGGTTCCGCGAGGAGCTGGTCCGCGGCCGCTTGGCGGTGATCAACACGACCTTCACCATTTGCCGCGGGACCTGTTCCGGGACCAACGCGCTGCTCAAGCGACTCCGTGCGCCGCTGAGTCAGTTGTTCGGCAAGCGGGTCAGCATTCTGACGATGACGATCGACCCCGTGAACGACACCCGCGAGGTCTTGGCAGAATACGCGGCCCAGTTCAAAGCGATGACACCTTCGGCACCCGATCAGTGCGATTGGCATTTCTTGACGGGGACACCGGACGACATCGAAACCCTGAGGCGAAGCCTCGGGTTTTATGACCTCGATCGCCGCGTCGATGCGGACATCAGCCGCCACGCCGCGATGCTGCTGTTCGGCAACGACCGGACCGACCGCTGGTCGACGTCACCGACACAACTCCGCGATGGGTTGATTTTCGAGCCGATCCGCAGGACGCTCGGCGAGACGACCCAAGAACGTTACGGCATTCGAAAAAGTTGAGCCTTTGAAGTCGAATTGAACATGAATCGAAAACTCGTCCGTACCGGCTTGGTCGCCATCCTCGTGTTGAACCAGACCGCCATCGCGCTAACGCAAACCCCGCGCGCGACGCTGCTCGATCGCGCCCGCAACAAGCACCTCGTCGGGCACGAAGACGCGGCGCTGATCGCGCGGATCGATGCCGCGATCGCGGAGTGGGACCCGAGGAACCTCGACAGCCCTTACCTCATCACGCACCAAATCCCGGGTGGGCCGAAATACTCGATCCGCCGCCCTGACCTGGCGGAATTCATCCAAGACGCGGATGCCGCGGTGGCCCTGGGGAAGATGCTCTTTTGGGAGATGCAGGCCGGGAGCGATTACGGGTCGAGCAAAGAGGTCGATGGGAAGCAGGTCGTTTACGGGACCGCCTGTGCCTCGTGCCATTATCGGTTCGGTGCCGACGCGCGGGACAAGAACACCGACGCGATCGCCTACCAGGCCTGGGACAAGCTCCAAAATGGCCGCCCCGGGCTCGACCCGGCACCGGTCCCTGACGAAGAGGTCATCCGGCCGCCGTTCACTCAGCGGGCGCTCCCCTTCCAGGCGAACAAGACGGTCGACCCCGCTTGGTTTACCAAGGGGGACCCGGGTTTGTTGCAGCACCAAGTGATCGGGTCGCAAGGGATCGAGCTGAAGCGTTTTACCGGTCTGGAAGCGACGACGGGTTTTGATCAGGGTGAGCCGGTCGGACTGCCAGATCCCGCCGGTGTCCACCTGCGGCAAGACATGTTCGCGGCACCTGCACAGCAGCGGCGGTTGCGACAGGTCACCGCGCGGAATTCACCTACCGTGATCAATTCGGTCTTCTACGACCGACAGTTCCACGACGGGCGGGCCGAATCGACCTTCAACGGCTTCTCCGTTTTTGGCGATTTCGACCAACGTGTGGTCCTTCGCAAGGCGACGCTGCAACCGGACGGGACGACGCGGTCGGTCCAGGCGGCTCATGTCGCGATCCCCAACGCGTCGCTCGGTTCGCAAGCGGTCGGGCCGATCGTGAACGAGGTCGAGATGTCGTTCCAGGGACGGACGTTCCACGACTTGGCGGTCAAACTGCTCCGCGCCCAACCGCTGAAGTCGCAGCAGGTCTCGCCGACCGATTCGGTCCTTGGTCCTTATGCCAGCGTCGACCCGGCGGCCGGTTTGCACGACCCGCAAACGAAACAGAAGCTGAACTACAGGGAGCTGATCAAAAAGGCATTTCGTCAGGAGTGGTGGGCCGAAGACGCACGTGTCAGCAAGTCGCTAGAAGCGGCCATAAATGGTGCCCGCACCCGGTTCGACGCGGCATTGGCCAAGCTCCCCGCCGACGACCCGCTGGCCGTCGAGATCAAGGCGACGATCGATGCGACCCGACATTTTCCCGCGGCACGCGTCCTCGCGATCCTCGACGAACAGCTCAACTTCGAAGACCTCGCCGATGAGGAGATCGCGGGGCTCTACGACGCGACGTTCCGTTGGTACGAGGTCGAGGGGCAGGTCCTTCCGCTGCGGACGGCCGTCACCAGCCAAATGAATCCTGATCGGATGGAAATCGACGAACGGCTCGCCGACCTGACCGCCGGCGGTCCGGACGGATTGACCGCCAAGGATGACCTGATGGTCAATAACTTCAGCCTCTTTTGGGGCTTGTCGATCATGCTGTATGAGTCAACGTTGATCTCGAATGACACGCCCTTCGACAGGATGCTCCGGGGTGACGCTTCGGGGGTGCAGGCGTTGTCGAAGCTGATCAGCCTTGATGTGGTGAAGGTCAGCGCGACCGATCCGCGTGCCACCGACCCGCCCGAGCCCTTGACGGATGACGAGATCCGCCGCGTGCAGCTCGACAAGTTGCAAAACCTCAACGCGCCACCGACGCTCGATGCCGTGGGGATGTTCCAGCGCGGGATGCGGGTCTTCGTCGCGAATTGTGGCGAATGCCATGCACCACCGTTCTTCACCTCGGCCGCGAATTTGGAGTTGGCCCCCGAAATCCCGGCGCCGATCGCGGAATTGCATGGGGAAGCTCTGATCCCACCTTCGCAAGCCGATTCGTTCCAGATGAAGCTGCTGGCCAGTGGCAAGAGGGAAAATCTGGGTGTCCAAGATGCCGATCGGGCGAATCTCGGCGGCCGCGATTTCTTCTTCGATTTCGAACGGATCCCCGCGGTCGAAGCGGCGGTCATGCCGTTGATGATCGAGTTGATGGGGATCCCCGATGCCCGTCCCGTCTCGTTCAATGTCGGGGCGTTGCCAGGCGGCGCCCCGCCGGATCGCGTCCCGATGATCACGTGGACCGGGACCCGGCCGCCGCTCGAATTTGCCCCTTCGCCTGGGCCGGTCAATCAGAGGCTAAGGCCACATGCCTTTTACGATGCCGGTTTTTATAACCTTGGGGTCTCGGAGCCTCGTTTCGATTGGGGGATTTGGGGGTTCGCCGCTTCCGATTTTTCGCTGTCGTTTGATCCCGCGTTGATGGAGGCGGCAAGGGCCTTGGCCGAATCGACGCCGGGCGCCGCGGGTGCTCAGCGGGCCTTGACCGGTCCGCGATTGACCCCCGAGATGACCCTTTCGCTTCCGAGCCTCGGCTCGGCCTATGTCTTGCCGCGCAGGACCCCCATCCGCCGACCCCAAGCCGCAGCACCGACGATCCGCGGTGAATTCGCCGCGGGCGAGGAAGGTGCCGCGGGCGAAGCTGGCTTGCCTGCCGATGCCCCACAGCCCGAGTCGGCCACAGCCGACGCAACCGCCGACGAGGCTATTAGGGCCGAAATGATCCGACAGATCGCCGGGCTCCAACCGAGCGACCACAGCGCCGAGCGGAATTTCTTGGGGGCGATCCCGGACCAGCAACGCCGTGACGTCCACTTCTTTAGCCGTGCCCGGCGGATGGTGATGTCGGAAGAGACGTGGGGCCATCGCAAGCCGTTCATCAGCGACAACGAATTGGTGGGGTGGGGCGCATTCAAATCACCGACCCTGCGCAACATCGCCCTGACCGAACCTTACATGCACAACGGCCGCTTCAAGACGCTCCGTCAGGTGCTCGATTTCTACAGCTTCGATAACCCCACCCTGATTCCCGCGCACCCGACCTTCAACCCGGATCTCCACCCCGACATGGGGCGGCTCGCGCTGAACGATGACGGGTTGATCGAAGGGCTGCCCGGCGGGATCGGCCTCGCCGGCATCGTCCAGATCCAGGACGCCGAGTCGCTCCTCTTCTTCATGCACTGCCTGACCGACGAACGGGTCCGCAAAGAGTCCGGGCCGTTCGATCACCCATCGATCGCCCTGGTCAATGGGCATGCCGATGACCTGACCGACAACGTCTTTATCGTTAAGGAAACCGGTATCGAGGGGACTGCCGAAGAGTTACCCACTTTCCCAGCGGCCAAGTGAGCCGATTGGCAAGCGGATTTCGAGAAATTTCGCGATCCCAACGCGTGGGTTGGCAGCGGAACAAAAGACGCCTAAGCCGCTTGGGCCATGGCGACAGAATTCCGCTGGCTAGGCCGCGCATTTCGGGATCCGCTGGCCCCGCTCCGCTATAATTCCGCGAAGGCCTGATCGAACCTGGTGCGGAAAATAGAGGAGTGTTGATGATGCGAACTCTCTTGATGGCGTGTCTGTTGCTGTTCGCTTCGGCGACGAGCAGGGAGGGCTTGGCACAGGGCCCGACGGACGGTGCGGAACTCCGCGTCCGCAAGAATATCCTGAGCCTCACGCCGCAGGAGTTGGCGGCGTACGAGCGGGGGGTTGCGGTGATGAAGTCGCGTCCGGTGACCGATCGGACAAGCTGGGCCTTTCAGGCGAACATCCATGGCAAGGCACCGACCCCGCCCAACGATCCTTTGTGGCGTCAATGCGAACATGGGACGATCCATTTTCTTACTTGGCATCGCGCCTACCTGTTGGAATTCGAACGGATCCTTCGAGACGCTTCCGGTGACCCCGGCTTCACGCTGCCGTATTGGGACTGGTCGACCGTCCCGGCGCTGCCGCCATCGCTTCGCAACCCAGCCAGTCCGCTTTATGACGCGTCGCGATCGATCAATAACGGGGCGTTGATCCCGAGTTCGATCATCGTCGACGATTTGTTGGCCGCGACGGGTTCCATCCAGTTCGGTTTTTTCGCGGGCGACCTGGAGAATTCGCCACACGGTTCGGTGCACGTCCAGATCGGTGGTAACATGGGCTTTATCGCCCGTTCGGCGAACGACCCGATCTTTTGGTTGCACCACTGCAACATCGACCGGGTTTGGGATTCGTGGATCGCGATGGGAGGTGGTCGTGCCAACCCGACTTCGCCCAGCTTCCTTGGTCGGACGTTCAACCTTGCTGGTGCCGATGGTTCGACGGTCACCCACCGCGCCGGCGACCTGCTCAATTCGGCCCGCTTGGGTTACCGTTATGACAACATTGGGACCCCGAGCGTTCCTAGTCCGACGCAGTTGGCCCAGGCCCGCGGGATGGTGGCGATGAAAAACGACGAAGAACCGAACGAAGAGCTCGTCGCGTCTTCGCGCGCCCCTGGTGCTACCGGTGCAGGGGGGGCTGCTGCGAAGAAGGGGTTGAAGTTGCAGCCAGAAATGGTCGAGTTGAAGTTCGCCAAGGGGGCGGATGAGTCGTTCCGAGGCGTCGCCTCGCGAGCCGCACGGCAGGCCCCCGAGCGGGTCGTGATCGAAATCGCCGGGCTCGCCGCGAAGGTCCCGCCGCGTTTCACCTACGAGGTTTATTTGAACCTGCCCGAGGGGGTGATCAATCCCGAAATCAAACGGCTGCATCGCGTCGGGACGCTCAACCTGTTCGGGCTCGCCGAAGCTGACGCCCATGGCGAACATGCTGATGAGGGGCATGATGACGAAGGCCCACGGCCGCTTCGGCTGGAAGCCTCCGCGACGATCCAGCGGCTCCGAGAAGCGGGGATCTGGAAGGACGGGAATGTCCGCGTAACGCTCGAACCGGTCATCCCCATCGCGACCTCGGGCGACGACGAAAAAGCGCTCAAGCAACTGCTCGAACAGTCGGTGACGGAGGCCGAGCTGACTTACGATCGGATCGATTTGAAAGTCGTTAAGCCGTAGGAGGCCCGGGAAGGGATCCCGCTGGCTTCGGGTAGGGGTTGGTCGATCGAACGGGGTTCGGACAAGAAAGAGGAACCGATGCGTCAGGGTTTTATCGGACGGGTGTCGATGGCCAGCGGGCCTAGGTTTTATCCCGATCGCCTTGTCTTCAGGCTCAGGACGGGGGCGGCGCAGCAGATCCGCCGCGGCATCGCGATGGCGACCGGGGCTTCGAAGAAGCGTGGCATCGCGCCGTTGTCTGACCACTGCGGCCTGGCGCTGCTCGATCAACTCGACCAGTCGGGTCTGATCAAACGGATGACATGCCTTGATGCCCACGCCGAATCTGGACTCGCCCAAATCGCGGCGAAGGCGGCCCGCGGCGGGGGTGTCAGGCGGGGCGCTGGGCTCGGTAGGGGTTTGCGGGCGATGGCGGCGATCGACCAGACGCTCGATGAGGGTGCGGACGGCGCGGCTGCAAAGCCGACCGCCATGGCCGGGATGCAAATGCTCCAGGCGACCGACCCGCAGGAGCTTCAGCGGCTCAAGGCGGCGCTAGGTGATGACCCTGCGATCGAGTTCGTCTCGGAGGTCCCCCTTCGGTGGTTGGCCGTCGTGAAACGCAAGACGCCTGTCAAAGGCCCGGCTTCGCGATCGGCTTCGAGCGCCAAAGTTGGCAAACGCTTGGCGCCGGCAGGACGACGTCAACGGTCGGGTGCCGCGGCACCGGCTTCCCCGCCGCTGGTGATGTGGAATCTGCAAAAGATCCTCTGGTCCGAGGCCCGTGACGCAGGCTTCAACGCCGCCTCGAAGATCCGCGTCGGGGTGCTCGATACCGGCGTCGACCTCAACCATCCGGACCTCCCGGGAAAGGCGATCGATTACACCTACGACTTTGGCGCCCCCGGGGCGTCGGCATCGGACCGCGACATCATCGGTCACGGGACACACGTCTTGGGGACGATCGGGGCGCTCGCGCACAACGACATCGGCATCAACGGCATCTGCAAGTGTCGCTTGAGCTGCTACAAGATCTTTAGCGACGAGCCTGAGCTGCTCGAAGAGACATCCGAATACGAGATCTACGACTACTTCGTCGACCCGGAGATGTACCACCTGGCACTGGCCAAGTGCGTCGATGACAAGGTCCGCGTCGTCAACCTCAGCATCGGCGGGTTCGAGAAGCCGTCGAAGGCCGAGGAAATGCTCTTTAAGAATCTGGATGACAACGGGATTGTGGTTGTTAGCGCGATGGGGAACGAAAACAGTTCGCAACCCTCCTACCCGGCCGCGATTCCGGCCGCGATCGCGGTGGGGGCATCGCTGCCCAATGATGCCAGGGCGCGATTCAGCAACAAAGGGAAACACATCACGTTGCTCGCACCGGGCGAAAACATCTGGTCGACCTTGCCGACTTATCCCGGCGAATCGACTCGGTACAAGAACAAACAGACCGACAAGGTCGAGATCGAAGGGAGAGAGATCGAGTATGGCTGTTGGCCGGGGACGTCGATGGCGACGCCGCACGTTTCCGCCGCCTGTGCGCTGATCCTGCAGGCCAACCCGAAGCTCAAGCCTGCCGAGGTCAAGCAGCTCTTGATCGATCACGCCGACAAGGTGCCGGCGATGAAAGGGGCCGATTTCACTACCTCGCACGGCCATGGCCGGCTCAACCTACTCCGACTCGCCGAGGCGGTCCGCTGAATTGGGAATGGCGATGGGAAAAAAGAAGAAGCCCAAGAAGACGGTCAGCTTCATCCTGCGGCCCGACGTGACCAGCACGCAGCGGTCGGAGCTGCTGCAGCGGATCTGTCTGTTCGACGATTGCGATTGGGCGCAATTCCTGAGCGATAATCAGAAGCAGGTGACTTGGCGGATCGGCCATGCGTGCACCGTTGGCGGTGATGCCGATGCGCTCTGTCAATCGATCGCCAGCGAGCCCGAGGTCGAATCGGCCGAGATCGAAACGCCCAGGCGGTTAGGGTGAACCCGCGGCAGCTTTGGTGCCATTTAGGTGCCGTTTCTAAATGTGCATAATGTGCATGAACAAATCGATTGCAGGTGCATCGGATTTGCGCGTGAAGAGCTGCGGCTGTCGAATTGCCTGATCAGTCGTTGCCGAGATCGTCGGCCGACGGTCAGTCGTGTGACGAAAAGATATCGACCAGCATCGCGTCGAATTGGCCGCGCGTCAGCACTTGGGAGAAGCCGGCTTCGCGGGCCGATCGCAAACGATCGGCCTGCACGTGCGGGCCGTAAGCGATCGTGGGGACCTGCGGGAAGGAATCGGCCGCCAAGCGGCGGATCTCTGCCGCCGCCCCGCCCCGCGTCGAAAGGTCGACGATGATCCAAGCGGGCGAGGAGGTCGGGTCGGCCGGCCATTTGCCCAGCAATTGAAACGCCAGGCCGACACGCTCGGCCGCACCCCGCACCCGGCTGGCGAACATCAGGTCGCCGGAGAAAAACCAAACGCCTCCGCCGACGGCCGGTTTGGGGGACGATTCGACATTATCGCTCATGATGAAGTTTCCTGATCGGCGTCGGTACTTGTCGCTGTGCCCGCTTCGTTCGGCTCGATGTCGTCGACCGCTTCGACGATCTCGACCTGGTTCGACTCGCCGCTACGGATCATCGCGTCGACGGCCGCTTGCGTCCGCATCGCTTGCAGATGGTACCAGCCGAGCGGTTCGGACGACGCGAGTTTGGCGATCATGTTCCGTTCTTGCGAGCCGCCGAATTCGTGTTTTTGGACTTCGCCCGCGCGGTTGTGGACCCAGACCCGCGCGGGACGATCGGCCCAGGGTCGCGAAAAATCGTCACAGACGATCGACGCTTCGTCGCCCGCCCATTCGCACCATTTTCGGGTCGCCATGTCGTAACCGCAATTGACCGTGGCGGTGACGTCGTCGTCGAACCAGAGGATCCCGCTGCAACGGCGTGCCGCTGCGTCACGCCACAGCGTCGAGGCGATCACGCGGCGCGGCGCCCCGGCGGCGAGGATCGCGGCACCCGCGGCGTACCACCCGAGATCGAGGACGCACCCCCCGCCCAGTGCCGGGTCGAGACGGTGGTCGTTGTGTTGAAAGGGTTCGAAGAACGAAATCGCGGCGCTGATGTGCTTCAGCCTGCCGATCATCCTTGCATCGATCCACTGCCGCAGTTGCTGGGTCCGCTCGTGATGCATCCAAGCGGTCGCGTCGAGCCAGCGGACGCCGTGCTCACGACAGGACCGATCGATCGCGCGGACGTCGGCGAGCGATGTGGCGAGCGGCTTTTCGCAGAGGATGTGTTTCCCTGCCGCCGCGGCATCGAGGCACCACTGGGTGTGCAGCGCGGGGGGCAGTGCGACGTAAACGGCGTCGAGCTCGGGGTCGCCCAGCAGCGTCGCATAGTCGCCATAAGCCTTCGCGATCCCGTATTCGGTGCCGCTCCATCGGGCCCGCCCTTCGTCGCGACTGGCGATCGCGTCGACGGTGATCCCTGCGGTCGATTGCAGGTCCGCGACCAACCGCCTGGTGATCCGTCCCGTGCCGAGAACCCCGAATCGCATGACGCCCTACCGGAATGAGTGGAATGGTTGCCTTCGAATCGAAGCTGCGTTAGGTGCCGAGGAGTTCGCGGACGGCGTGGCCGATATCGGTTTGTCGCATCAGCGATTCGCCGACCAGGATCGCCTTAACGCCCCCCGCGCCGAGCATTTCGACATCGGCATGCGTGCGGATCCCGCTTTCGCCGACGACGAGCCGGTCTTCGGGGATCGCTTCGCGAAGCCTCAGGGTGTGATGCAGGTCGGTATGGAATGTCCGTAGGTCGCGGTTGTTGACCCCGACCATGCGGGTACCGGTGGCCAAGACTGCCGGGAGGTTTTCGGCATCGTAAAGCTCGATCAACGTTTGCAGCCCCAGTTCCGTAGCGGCGTCGTGCAGCTGTTTGAGCCCTGCCGGGTCGAGCGCTTCGGCGATCAGCAAGACGCAGTCGGCCCCGGCCGCGCGAGCTTGCAGCAGTTGATAGGGGTCGATGATGAAGTCTTTGCGGAGCAGCGGGATGTCCACGGCTTTGCGGATCGCCCGCAGGTAGTCGAGGCTCCCTTGAAAGAAGGGCGCGTCGGTCAGGACGCTGATGCAAGCCGCCCCGGCCGATTCGTAAATCTTAGCGATCGCGACGGGGTCGAAATCTTCGCGGATGGTCCCCGCCGAGGGGCTCGCTTTCTTGACCTCGGCGATCAGCCTCACCTCGGTCCCTCGGGCGAGGGCGGCGTAAAAATCGAGCGCCGGTGGCGCGTCGCGAATCGCATCCTTGAGCTTCGATTCGGGGACCGCTGCCCGGTCCGCGGCGATCGTTTCGCGGGTCTTGGCGAGGATGCGATCGAGGATGGTCATCGCGGGCTCGGGCTTATCGATTGCTGGGGGGTCATCGAGCGTTAGGGGGCGTCCCGGGCTGGGGCTAGTCGGTTGGGAGGCCGGATCAATGGCGGAAGTGGCGTCGGCCGGTTAGCACCATGGCGATCCCATGTTGGTCACAGGCTTCGATCACCTCGTCATCACGACGCGAACCGCCGGGCTGGATGATCGCGCGGATCCCGGCGCGGGCGGCCGACGCGATCGAATCGGCGAACGGGAAAAACGCGTCCGACGCCAGGACCGAACCGTTGGCCCGCTCGCCCGCCTTTTCGATCGAAATGTTGACGCTGTCGACGCGGCTCATCTGGCCTGCCCCGACACCGATCAGCGACGTCTCTTTGGCGAGCACGATGGCGTTGCTCTTGACGAAACGGACCATCTCCCAGGCGAAGGCGAGGTCGTCCCAAAGTTCGTCAGGGACTTCCGTTTCGGTCGCCGTCTCCCATTGCAGGGCGATCGAAGCGAGGTTGTCCGCGTCTTGGACGAGGACGCCGCCGCTGATGAAACGGCGATGGATCGAGGGGGCGGATTCGTCGAGCCGACCGACCTGAAGCAGTCGCACGTTTTCGCGCCATCGCGGCTTGGAGGTCAACACGCCGACGGCAGCCGCTTCGAAATCCGGGGCGACGATCGCTTCGATGAACAGGCCCGGCTCGCAGAGGAGTTCGGCGGTCGCCAAATCGACGGTCCGGTTCATCCCCAGGACCGACCCGAAGGCGCTCAGTGGGTCACCCGCGAGCGCCTTGCGACAGCTCTCGGCGAGCTTGGGGGCGACCGCCGCGCCGCAAGGGTTGTTGTGCTTGATCACCGATGTCGCCGGCGAGGTGAGCCCACGCACGATCTCCAGCGCCGAGTCGAGGTCGAGCAAATTATTGTACGAGAGTTCTTTGCCGCAGATTTGTCTTGCCGAGACGAGGTTCGCGCTGCGGACCTTGGGGTCGATGTAAACCGCCGCCTTTTGATGGGGGTTTTCGCCGTAGCGGAGG
>JBEIRZ010000084.1:0-15586 GCA_040375695.1 Planctomycetaceae bacterium | reverse complement strand
TTTTCGCCGTCGAGCCCCGCGTTGACAAAGATCCCCGCGGTGTAAATCGTGGTGGGGCTGAGCACCTTGGCGACGCGGCAATAGATCGGACTGGCCGTCATCCCGGGCGGTGTCAGGTACTCGATCGCCCCCGCCACCTGTGCGTCGGACTCGGCCTTGCCCGCGACGACCATTTCGATTTCGATCGGCACATTCGATTCCCACTCGACGGCGGTGAGCACCGGGAGCGGCTGATCGCCAAAGAATGCGAGCACCTCTTTTTCGAACGCCGCGACCTCCGTCATCGGTGTGATGAAGACCTTCACTTGAACGACATCGCTCCGCTGGAGCCCTAGGAATTCGAGCGTCCGGCCGAGGCTTGCCATCGTCTGCCGCGTGGCATCCGCGACGCTGCCATCGCCCTTTTCGGCTTGACCCGAAATGTAGACCCTCGGCCCGACCGGCAGGACAACGGCGGCCGGCCCGACCCGCCCCCCGAATCGCTTCGCCTCCTCAACCCTGCGTACGACTCGATCGTTATCCCCTGTCGCACCATCCCCGGCGATGACCGCATCGATGGCTGCCAGCGCCGCCGGGTCGGGTAGCGGCGTTACGACGAACGAGATCGCCGGACGAGGCGTGTCAGCAGGCAACCCGTTGAACCAATCCCGCACCGCTTGGGCCACCTCGGCCTTCGCAACGTAAACGTTCAATTTCAATATCCGGCTGCTGTCTGCACCGACGGCCGCGATCGCCCCCATCAGGTTCGATGACAATTGCCCTAACTGTTCGCGGATGTCATCACCCCCGACGACCTTCCCGTCACTCCCCAGCGGCATGATCTGGTTCAAATGGATCAGCTCCGCAGCGGTGACCGCCGTCGCCTTTGCCCCGCCCGTGATCGAGTCGATTTCGAAGCGACGGATCTCGGGCCCCTCGGCAAACCCTTGCCGCGCGAAAGTAATCGCCAACAACATCAGCGGTACCGCGGTGGCCAATAATCCGAACTTCGTTGCGGCCCAATCGAGCAGGGTCATGGGTCAGGTCCTTGAACAAGGGTGAGACGACAAATGTCTTGTGGGGTCCGAGCTTGCCATCGGCGTCACGGCTTGACTCCTAACAGCGTAACCGCGACCGACGGCCCCTGCCATCATCCGATTCACGGTCGCGGCGAAGGGCCCCGACGTCGACCTCGCCCTGGCACGCCACTCAATCCCGACACAAAGCCCGATCCGGCGACAAAACGCATCCCCTTTGGCCGCATCCGCCCCACAACCTACCCGTTTGACCGCCTTGGCGGTGAAGCTTGCACTTCCGGCGGCGGTTAAACCTCCCGAGATGCGATTTATCAGTTACAATTATCGAACCGGCTCGTCTTGATCCAGGACGCACGCGTTCATGATCCCGCGGGCCGTCCCACCGGATGCCATCCCCTTCCCTGCCTTCGGCCCTCACCCTTCCCATGGCATTGCACTCATTCGATAAATGCTCCCGAAGCGGCCTCGCCGGCTTGATCGCTGCCGTTTGCTGTTTCGTTCAGCTCCCTGCCTTTGCGGTCGAAATCGGCGATCGGATCGCCTTTGACCGCCAGGTCCGACCGATCCTGTCCGATCACTGTTTCGCCTGCCACGGCCCCGACCCCAAGACGCTGCAAGGGGGACTGCGTTTGGATCTCTCCGATGGCCCGTTCAAACCGGCCGAATCGGGCGCGGTCGCGATCGTCGCCGGCGACTTGGCATCCAGCGAATTGGTGCGACGGATCCGCAGCGAAGACCCCGACCTCGTGATGCCGCCGCCCGAGCATGGCAAACCGCTGACCGCCGAACAGAAGGCGATCCTCGAAAAGTGGATCGGCGAAGGGGCGACCTGGTCTAGCCATTGGTCGTTCGAACCGATCCGGTCGCCACAAATCCCCCGCGACAACCTTGCACCCGGTTCGATCCACAACCCGATCGACGCGTTCGTCCTCCAGCGGCTCGCTTCGGAAGGGTTGAAGCAATCCCCGCGCGAATCGCGCGAACGCCTCATCCGCCGCGTGTCGCTGGACCTCACCGGCCTTCCCCCTTCGATCGCCGATGTCGAAAATTTTCTCGCCGACGATTCGCCCCAAGCGCTGGAAAAAGTCGTCGATCGCCTCTTGGGTAGCCAACACTTCGGCGAAAGGCTTGCCCTCCCGTGGCTCGACCTGGCGAGGTATGGCGATACCAGCGGTTATCACAACGATTCGCTCCGCGACATGTGGCTGTGGCGGCAATGGGTGATCGAAGCCTTCAATGCCAACATGCCCTTCGACCGTTTCACGATCGAACAACTCGCCGGCGACCTACTCCCCGATGCGACGACCCAACACCGAATCGCCAGCGGGTTCCACCGCAACGTAATGACGAGCGACGAAGGGGGACTGATCGATGCCGAGTATCGCAACCTCTACGTCGTCGATCGCGTCGCCACCACCGGTGTCACCTGGTTGGGGATGACCGTGGCCTGCGCACAGTGCCACGACCACAAGTATGACCCGATCTCGACGAACGATTTTTACAAGCTCTACGCCTTCTTCAACAACGTCCCGGAGAATGGCAAAGACGGCGTCCGCGACCGCAACCCCGTCCCCTTCCTGCGCGTCCCCACGCCCGAACAAGAGGTGGAGAATCGGCGGTTGGATGAGGCCGTTGCGGAGGCCGAAAAATCGCTCGCCGCGTTCCGGGAACAGCTTCCCGCGAAGCAGGCCGAGTGGGAACGATCGCTCCTCGCCGCCGAGAAATTGCCGCAGGCCCCCCTAGCCACCGCCACCTTTTCGCTCGACGAAGCGGGCGACGGCAAAACGGATTCAGGCGAAGCGATCGCCGCGGAAACGATCGGCCAACCGAAGTTCGCCGAAGGTTCCGTCGGCAAAGCGTTCGAGGCCGATCAGTCGAATGGCTTCCGCTACGGCGATCGGTTCGGGTTCGAGAAAGACCAACCGTTCAGCGTCGGTGCCTTCCTGACCGTCACCCCAGCAGGAGGCGCCCCCTTCGGCAAGATGGATGACCCCAACGCCGCCCGAGGTTGGGACGTCGAATTCCACGGCCTCCGACCCAGCGTCCATTTGATCCACAAGTGGCCCGACGATGTGATCCACATCCAAGCCGACCAGGACCTCCCCGCCGACACCCCGATCCATCTCGCGTTCAGCTACGACGGTTCCGGCAAGGCGGATGGGCTGAAACTCTTCGTCAACGGCGTCCCCTTCAAGACGTCGATCAAAAAGGATGCCCTCCAAGGGACGATTCGCAACGAAGTCGCGTTTCACATCGGACGCCGTGGTCCCGGGGGAACCCCGTTCAACGGCCGCATCGATGAAGTCGTCGTTTATGAACGCGCACTTTCGACCGAAGAAATCGCCGCACTCGGCGCGGGCGAAACTTACAAGCTGGTCGCCATCCCGAAAGAGTCCCGCACCCCGGAACAGTCGAAACGGCTCGAGGATTTTTTCCGTCAAACCCAATCGACCGAATCGGCCGCGCTCGAATCGGCAGCCAACACCGCCAAAAAAAGCCGTGACGATTTCGTGACGGCGATCCCCAACACGATGGTGATGTCGGAACTCGATAAGCCCCGCGACACCTTCATCAAGGTCCGCGGCAATTACGACCAGGATGGCGATAAAGTCGAACCCGGCGTCCCGGGATTCCTCCCGCCGATCACGCCCCCATCCGAGGGTGCCCGATTGAACCGGCTCGACCTCGCCCGCTGGCTCGTTTCTCCCGATCACCCACTGACCGCTCGCGTCACCGTCAACCGCTGGTGGGCGATGCTCTTTGGCAAAGGGCTGGTTGGGACGCTCAACGATTTCGGCTCGCAAGGCGAACCCCCTTCCCACCCCGAGCTGCTCGATTGGCTCGCCGCCGACCTGATGCGGGACTGGGATACCAAACGGGTGATCAAGCAGATCGTCCTGAGCGCCACCTACCAGCAGACGTCGCGAGTCGCTCCCGAACTGCTCGCCCGCGACCAAGAGAATCGGCTCTTGGCCCGCGGCCCACGCCAAAGGCTCGACGCCGAATTGCTCCGCGACAACGCCCTAGCAGTCGCCGGGATTCTGAACCCCACGATCGGCGGTAAGAGCATCAAACCGGCCCAGCCCGAGGGGACGTGGGAGATCAACGAGATGAGCGGTTATCGCTACGAAAAATCGACCGGCGACGACCTCTATCGCAGGGGCCTTTACGTCTATTGGCGAAGGTCGACGGTCTACCCGTCGTTCGTCACACTCGACGCGCCGACCCGAGAATTCTGCGTCTCGCAGCGTGCCAAAACGAGCACCCCGTTGCAATCGCTCGTCCTGATGAACGACCCGGTCTTCGTCGAAGCGGCCCGTGCCGTGGCACAGCGGATTTTGACCTCGGGCGAACCCGACGCGGCCGCCCGACTGAGGCTCATTTGGAGGCTTGCCCTCTCTCGCCAACCCGACGATCGCGAACTGGCGATCCTGCAAGAAGTCCTCCAGCAGCAATCCAAGACGTACGCCAATGACCCCGAAGCGGCCAAGCGGCTGGCCGCCGTCGGTGACCTCGCGAGGCCCGATGGCCTAAGCGATTCCGAACTCGCCACCTGGACCGCCGTCGCCAACGTGATCCTGAACCTCAACGAGACGATTTCGAACTGATCATGAACCCACTCGAACGATCGATCCGATCCCATCACCGACGCGCGTTCCTGCAATCGAGCACTACCGGGGTCGGGATGCTTGGCCTCGCGTCGCTCCTCGCCCCCAACGCCTTCGCTCAAGAGGCCGCTTCGTTGACCCCTGAGTCCAACGGCGCTTCGATCCCCAATGTCCCCGGCGCGCTGCGACAACTCCACTTCGCCCCCAAAGCGAAACGGTTGATCTACCTCTTCATGTCCGGCGCCCCGTCACAGCTCGACCTGTATGACCCCAAGCCGACGCTGGTCGACATGACGGGTAAGGACCTCCCTGACAGCGTCCGCAAGGGTCAGCGGATCACGACGATGACCAGCGGCCAAAAGAACCTATTTTGCGTCGGCTCGCCCTTCAAGTTCACAAAGCATGGGCAAGTCGGGATGGACATTTCCGAACTGCTTCCCAACATCGCCAAGATCGCCGACGACTGCACCTTCGTCCGGTCGCTCCATACCGATCCGATCAACCATGACCCCGCGGTTACCTTCTTCGCCACCGGCAACCAACAGCCGGGCCGACCGACGATGGGGGCTTGGCTCGCTTATGGTCTGGGTAGCGAAAGCGAAGACCTTCCCGCCTTCGTCGTCCTCACCAGCGGCGGCGGTGGCCAAACGTTGCAAACCCGCTACTGGGGCAGCGGCTTCCTCCCGGCTCAATACGGCGGTGTTCAATTTCGTAACGCCGGTGACCCCGTCCTCTTCGTCTCGAACCCGCCCGGGGTCAGCGGCCAGACGCGACGCGAATTGCTCGATGCGACCAACAAGCTCAATCGGCTCGCCTTCGATTCGATCGGCGACCCCGCGATTTCGGCCCAGATCGAAAACTATGAACTCGCCTTCCGGATGCAAACCAGCGTCCCCGAATTGACCGACCTCTCGAAGGAATCGGCCGAAACGCTCGCGCTCTACGGCGCTACCCCCGGCAAGCCGTCGTTTGCCAACAATTGCCTCCTTGCACGCCGGATGGTCGAACGCGGCGTTCGCTTCATCCAACTTTGCCATCGCGATTGGGACCATCACGGGGGTCTGCCGTCAGGCTTGCCGGTGAAGTGCAAAGAGACCGACCAGGCCGCCGCGGCACTCGTCACCGACCTCAAGCAACGCGGACTCCTCGACGACACGATCGTCATCTGGGGTGGCGAATTCGGCCGCACCTCGTACAGCCAAGGCGAAATCAAACCCGACAGCTTCGGACGCGATCACCATCCCCGCTGCTTCACCGTCTGGATGGCCGGTGGCGGCCTGAAACGTGGTTACATCCACGGCGAAACGGATGACTTCGGTTACAACGTCACCCGCGACCCCGTTCACGTCCATGACCTTCACGCCACGCTCCTGAAACTGCTCGGCGTCGACCACAAAAAAATGACGTTTCGGCACGAAGGACGTGACTATCGGTTGACCGATATCGCCGGCAATATTATCGAACCGCTGATGGCTTGAGATCGATCGGGGCCAATCGCCCGGTTCACGACTCGGGTTGCAATGTTTGCCCGTCTTGTGGCTCGGTTGCTACGTGCATAGCGTCCGCCCCTATCGCCTCGGCGTCCGCCCCTATCGCCTGGGCGTCCGCCTCTGGCGCCTCGGCGTTCGCAGATGAATCGCCCGCATCGCGTCGCTCACCCAGCGGCCCGAGCAGCAGCGCGGGCAACAGCACCAAATCCCCCAAGATCGAAGTGCTCATCATCGCGATCATCAAGATCGCGAATTGCCGCGTCGGATTGAACTGGGCGAGCATGAATGGCAGCATCGAACAGCAGCTGATCAGCATCGTGTGGACCATCGCCTTGGCACAATTCGAAAACGAATCGGCGATCGCTTGCTGTCGCGTGTCCCCCAACGCCAAGCGTCGCGTGTACCAATTCACGAAGTGCAACGTGTCGTTGACCGCGATCCCCATCGCAACGCTGGCGGTCAAGATCCCCGCGATGTCGATCGAATAACCGAGCCATGCCATCCCGCCGAACACGACCGTCTCGGGCAAGACGTTCGGGACCATGATCAACAGCCCCGTCCGCAGCCCCCGGCCAACAACGACCATCACCGGCAGGATCAACAGAAACGCCGAGATGAAGCTCGATCCGAGGTCGCGCAGCAAAGCCGATTGCGTCTCCTCCATGATCGGTGATAACCCGGTGAACTCGGCTTCGAACGGCGCTGCCGCTTCGCCGACACCTTGTGCCAAAGCGACATTCGCCACAGCGTTTGAATCACCCCCGTTTGAGCTGGTCGCGATCGACCCTTGTGACCCACCCCCGCCGCCGGTGGTCGATCCCTGCCGCACCTCTCGGACCGCCGCGCTGATCTTGTCGGTCAACTCGCCATAATCGAGCCGCGAGAGTGCCGAGATCTTCGCCGTCAAACGCCACTGCGTCTCCCAGTCCCCTTGCGCGACCCACCCAGCGTCTTTGAGCCTGTCGATATTCTTGACGATCCCCGAACGGTAAAGCCGCCGGGCCGCGACATCGAGGATGCTGCCACTGCGCGGGATCGGCGGCAAAAACGTCGTCGCCGACATCACCCCCCCAACATCGGGCTGCTCTCGCAAGTGTTCGGCGACCCGGTCGACCCACAATGCCTGTTGCTGCAAATCCTCCGAAAGCCCCCGCGGGAACTTCAGGATCACCTCGACCGATGCGATCGGCCCCAAATGCCCTTCGAACCATTCCATGCTACGCAGCGTCGGGCTACCGGCCGGAAACATGTCCTTGAAACTGGTCGAGGACTTCAAATGCCAAAGCCCATAAAAACTGAAGAGCATGAACGCCAAGCCGCCACACGTGACCCACACGGCATTCCGCTTCATCCACGCCGCGTAGCTCACCGCCCACGCTTCCGGCGATGACTCGGTCCTTAACGCTTCACCTTGCGCTACTAAACCGACACCGGAGCTGTCCTTGCCCTGCGTTGCTGCTGCGGCTAAATCCATGTCATCTAACGCGTGCCTTTTGTCGCCATACCTCGCCAAATACGCGCTGCGACAAAACCAGTCCGAGAGTTGCGGGAACGTCAGGATCAGCACCCCCGAAGCGACGCAAAGGCACAACGCCGAATAAAAACCGAAACTTCGGATCGGTGCCAATTGGCTCGTCGCCAGCGCGATCATCCCGAGCGATGTCGTCAACGTCGCCAAGACGCTGGGCTTCAACCCGAGCAACAGCGCCTTGGCCCCCAGCCGATCGGTGTTCGAATGGGCGACATCGGCGTAGTAATTCATGAAGTGCACCGCCGCCGACAGCGTCAACATGAAGACGAGCGTCGGCAACACGATCAGGATCGCGCTAAATTCGATCCCCATCGCCGTCACGATCGCCACCGCCGCGACCTGACCGAACCCCGCGACCAACAATACCGCCGCGGCCGCGCGAATGCTGTGCAAGCAGATCCACGCCAGCGTTACCCCCAGCACCCCCGACGGGACGACAAGCATCTTCATGCTGTGCTCCGCCGCCACGTCGATCGCGTGCGCCTCGTACACCGACCCGACCATGTGCAGCTTTTCGTTTCCCAACCCCGATACCCCGTCCGCCGCTTCGCGCACCATCGCGATCGCCTTCTTCTGCTCGGCGATCCCACGTTGCGAAAAACGGACGAAGAGCGCTGCCGTCCCGTCGGCACCGATCGCCGCACCCTTGAGCCTCGCGATCGCCGCCGATTCGGACAACGAAAGCGGCGGGCCGGTCAACATCGCGATCAGGTCGGCCGTCGTCTCCAGCGACTCGATCAATCGATCGGACGAAGCGTCAAGCGTCCTCAATCGCTCTTTGAATTGCGCCAACCGCGGATCGTCGACGCGACAACCCTCCCACGACGCGACGAGGTATTGGTCCGAACCGAACGACTCCAAAAATCGCTCGTACCGTCCACGTTCGGGCCAGCCCTCAGGGAGCCACGAATTCGCCGATGCCGATCCGATCCGCATCCCGCTGGCATAAAAAAGAACGACCGGCAGCGCCAGCACCATCGCGGCTACTCCCCACCGCGACCACACCTGCAACTTCTCAGCGACGTCGATCGATCCCTTCAAAACGCCACCCGTTGCCGCTCGCCATCACACCGGTCCAAACCCGGTCTCCCCCGGGCCCCACCCAAAGGTTACCAGACCGCACCTCCCAATCCAACGTCCATTCCCAACCGCCCCGCGTTGTAACGCACCGTAACACGCCGTACGAACAACTCCGCCCTCGAAATCTCGCCCCCTCCACCGGTCCAAGCCCATCGATCATGACGATTGCCCAGACTGGGTAGGGAGCAAGCCCCCTGCCTTCACACGCCGGCAAATGCTGACTTCTCAACTCGCCGCCTCGCTTCGCTGTCGCAACGCAAATCCACCGCCGCGATCCCAAGGCACCTCACTCGCGTTCCTTAACGCAGCTTCCGCATCAAGAAATCGACGGTCGTCCGCATCAGGTGATAATTGGGCATCCCCGGCGCCACCCCGTGGGCCGAGCCGGGGTAGATCATCAGCTCCAGCGGCTTACCGTGCCGCTGCAGCGCCGCGATCATCTGCATCGTGTTCGCCAGATGGACGTTGTCGTCGACCTCGCCATGGATCAACAGGACGTCCCCTTTCAATTCTTTTGCTGCCAGGACGGGGCTCGTCGCGTCGTACCCTTGCGGGTTATCGGCGGGCAACCCCATGTAACGTTCGGTGTAGATCGCGTCGTAATTCCGCCAATCGGTGACCGACCCGCCCGCGACCCCCGCCGCAAACCGGTCGCTGTGGGTCATCGCGTGCAGCGTCAAAAAACCGCCAAAGCTCCACCCGCGGATCGCGACCTTTTGCGGATCGACCCAATCCTGCCCACGCAACCAGTCGGCCGCGGCGACGACATCCTTCGTCTCGAGCTCACCGACGCGGCGATGGATCGACCAGGCATCGGCCAGCCCCCTCCCGCCGCTCGAACGCGTGTCGACAACCATCACCCCGATCCCCTGCTCCGCGAGGTATTGATGGAACAGGAAACGTGAAGTCGCCCAACTGTCGCGAGCCGAAGGCGCAAGCGGTCCGCCATAGACTTCGATCAAGACCGGGTGCTTCGGCTTCGCTTCGCCGCCTGCCCCTGCCGCGCTGGTCTCCTTGCCTTGGGGGCGGATGTAATAGCCGGGCAACTTCACCCCGTCTGGCGTGTCGATCGTTACCCACCGCGGATCGGTCGCCGGCCCGGGCAGCTTGATCGATTCGGCGTGCAGCAACTTCGTCACGCCCTTCACGTCCGCATCGCCCACCGCCGCAATCGACTCACCCGGTCGCCCTTCCCCGGCGTGAACTTGCCTCGCGGGGATCGCTGCCAGGCTCAGCCGCGTCGGCGTGACGAGCCCGCTGGCACGATCGACGAACCACTTTTGGCTCGGGCTGACCGAGACCTGATGCCAGGGCATCGCATCGGTCAACCGTTCGAGCGTCCCATCGGTTTTTCCGATCGATTCGATATTTTCCGCTGGTAAAACCGATGCCCCTTCCTGCGTCGCCGTGGGGCCGATCGCGACACGGTAGAGCTGTTGTCCTGCCGCACCCCGCTCGACGTCCCCCAAAATCAGCGCCGTCTTGCCGAGCGGGTCGACGGCGACCAATTCGCGGACGTCGAAACCGTCCGGGGTTAAAGGGATGCGTAGCCCCCCGTCGCCACTGACCAACCACAACCGGCGTCTCCCCGAAGGAAGGTCGCTCAACCACAGGCAATCGCCGCTGGGCAACCACCGCGGCACGTCGATCACTTCCAGCCATTGGTCGCACGATTCGCGCACCAGCGGTACCGGTGCCGCGTTGGCCACGCCGTGAGGGTCGAGCCGATAGAGGACCAATTCGTTCTGCAACCGGTTGGTGACCTGAAACAACAGGTCGCCTGTCCCCTCGTTCCATGACACCCGCACGATCAACCGCTCTTCGTCGCGCGGCGGCGCGTAGACGGGCGACAGCGACACCGCGGGGCCGCCCTCCCCAAGCGTCGCCAGCCACAATTCGGCATGCGTGATCGGGTCCCCGGCCTTGGGGTAACGGTCGGCCAGCACCCCGCCCCGCGGCTTGTCGCTGGTGGTGATCGTGTACGGCGCGACGTGATCGTTGTCGAGCCTCAGCAGCGCGATCCGCCGCGAATCGGGCGACCACCAAAAAGCGCGAAAATTCCCCCGGCCATAGAGCTCTTCCTGATAGACCCAATCGAGCCGCCCGTTCAAACGCGCCGGCCCGCCGTCATCGGTGACCCGCAGCAATTCCCCGCTCGCTAAGTGCAACACGTGCAGGTCATTGTCCTGCACGAAGGCGACACGGCTCCCGTCCGGGCTCAGCACCGGTTCCTGCCACGCCCCCGCCTGCTGCGAAATCGTCCGCGGCGTCTGGCGAAGTCCCGCCAACACGATCCGATGGTCAAGCCTTAAGATCGCCGAATCGAGCGACCGCGATTCGTCGCCGATCCAGCCGTCGACCACCCCCTCCGCCCGCTTGGGCTCGATCTCTCCGAAGGCCAGCAACTGGTCGATCAAGGCCTTGCGTCCCCCCCACGGCGTCTCCTCGATCTTGTCCCCTGCGGCCCCGATCGCCGTCTGCGGGTCGATCACCATCCACCCCGCTTCCCGCTTGATCAACAACCGGTCCTCACCCCCTTCGTCTTTGATCCACCGCGTGCCGGGGGCGGGCGCGTTCAAGTAGGCGAACTTTCGCTCGGGGTGAAATATCGTCTCGAGGCTCAGCGGCGGTACCACCACCTCTTTCGCCGCCCCTTGCGCCACCTCCTTCGCCCCGGGCTTCGAATCTTGGGCCCACACTTCGGTGATCGCCAGCGTCAACGGCGTCGTGAGCGCGACGAGACAAATCGCAAAAAACTTCATGGCAACGGCAAGCTGTTCGGAGGGTGCGATTGACGCCCAAGCGGCGCCTCCCCCGACAGCTTACACCCTTTGCCCGTCTTTTGCGCCGATGGGGCTTTTTGACCAGATCAACCGAGCGGTTTTTGGAATTTCAAACGGATCCAGATCGCCAACCCGTTGAAGACCATCAGGATCGCCATCAGCACGACGATCGCGGCGGCGGCCAACCCATGGAACTCCTCTTGAGGCCGGGCGGTCCAGTTGAAAATCTGCATCGGCATGACAGAGAAATCGTCCATCAGGTGCTGGGGCGCCCGGTTGATGTAGACGATCCCCGCGATGATCAGGATCGGTGCCGCTTCGCCGATCGCCCGGCTCATCGCCAAGATGATCCCCGTCATCATCCCCGGGATCGACGCCGGCAACGTGACGTTCCAAATCACTTGCCACGGGGTCGCCCCCAACCCGCGGGCCCCGTCGCGGAGCGTCGACGGGACGGCACGCAGCGCCTCTTGGCTGCTGATGATCACCACCGGCAAGATCACCAGCATCAGCGTCAACCCGCCTGCCAAAACGCCGCGGCCCAGCGGAAGCCGAAAGTAATACCAATTCCGTCGGTTGATCCGCCCCGCCTCGGCGTCGTCGAGCAACGTGTATGCGAGCATCTGCTCGTCTTCGGGCAACGGGTCATTCGTCCCGATCACGTGCATCTGGATCGGTCGCATGTCGAAATCGAAGGCCGCCATCCCGTCGACCGGCCGCGTGCTCGGCTTGCTCGGGTCTTCGACCGGGACCAGGATTACCTGATCCCCTTCGCTGTAAAACTGGTCGAAATGATTCGCGCCGAATTCGAACGCCGGCGCGTCGACCGAGGACGACCCGAAGATCTCGAACATGCTGACAAAAGCCGTCAGCCCGATGATCCCGTAAACGACGCTCGGGACACCCGCGAGGTTCGAAATGTTCAGCGTGATCAGCCCATAGAGCCAATTCCCGACCCGCGATCGCGGCTTGTATTCTTCGAGCAGGATCGCGGTGGCGATCCCGGTCGGAAAAGCGAAGAGCGCGCACAACGCACAGACCCACCCCGTCCCCGCCAGCGCCGGCCAAACCCCGCCTCCGCCGCATCCGGCTCGGGCCCGTTGGTGAGTAACTTCGGCGTCAGGTACGGAACCCCCTGGATGATGATCGAACAGAGCAGCGCGACCAACGCCAACACCGACACCCCCGCGGTCACCACGCAGACGAGATAAAAAATCTGGTTGGCACGCCTTCGTGATCGCCCTTCGCGGTGGCGAAAATTCGGTGACGGCGATGTGCTCGAAACTTCCATCAGGCCCACCTACTCGTATTTCTCGCGGAACCGACGCCGCACCAACGTGCCGAAAGTCGTCAAGCAAAAGGTGAGGACGAAGAGCGTGAAGGCGACGGCGTACATCGAGTAATACTCGATGCCGAAATTCGAAACGTCACCCGTCGCCATCTGCACCATGAAGGCCGTCATCGTCTGGACGTCTTCCCGCGGGTCAAACGTCACCCGCGCACGACTCCCGGCCGCCACCGCCACGATCATCGTCTCCCCCACCGCGCGGGCGATCGCCAGCAAAAACGCGCTCACGATGCCGCTGAGCGCCGCCGGCAAGACGACCTTGATCGAACTGTCGAACTCCGTCCCACCAAGCGCGAACGCCGCGTCACGCAGCGATTGCGGGACCGCCCGCAACGCGTCCTCCGACAACGAACAGACCGTCGGCAAACACAAGATCCCGACCGCGATCCCCGCGCTCATCGCGTTGTAAATGTTGAACCCGTCATGCAACCACTGCAGCACCGGTGTGATCGAGGTCAACGCGAAAAACCCGTACACCACCGTCGGGATCCCAGCCAACACTTCCAACAACGGCTTGAGAAAATTCCTTACCCGGCGCGGTGCGAACTCGCTCAAGTAAATCGCCGTGATCAAACCCAACGGCAACGCGATCAGCATCGCGAACACCGTCACCAACAGCGTCCCGCTGATCAACGCCCAAATCCCGAAATGCTTCTCCTTGCCGATCAGCGGATTCCATTTCGTCCCCAGCGCGAAGTCAGCCAGCGAGACCTCCTCGCTGGCAAAGAACCGCCACGTCTCGGACACCAAAACGCTGAGGATCGCCCCCGTCACCAGCACCGAAAAGACGGTGCAGATCACGAGGTTCAAAAAGATGAACCGCTCACGCAGCATCAACGTCTGACGCGACCGGATCGGGCGTGCGATCAACGCCCGGGCACGTTCGGCAAGGTCGCTGAGGGTCGAGTTGGAACTCATCGCTTTCACCTAAGCCATGGACCGGACCACCCGGACAGATCTCTCAACCAAACTCACGACCGACCTGTGACATGTTCCCGATCGCTTCGGACGTCACATCATCACGGTCGCAACCGATCGCGTTCAACCCGTGCCACGATCCGCCCTCGCCACGGTTTTAACGTGCCAGGATTTAACGGGCCGAAGCCGTTTCCTAGAAACTTATTTCGCGGGGGCAAGGTTCGCTTCCGTAAAGACTTCCGTCACCGGGCCGGTCCGTCCCTTGCCATCGCCGCCGATGTAGTGCGTCCCCGCCTTGCGACCCTTCAGCAGCTCCTTGTCGCGGGCGTAGACCGTTTCGGGCAACGCGACGTATCCGGTCGATGACGCCAGCGCCGGGGCGTTTTCTAAATAGAAATCGGCAAACCGCCTTACCTCGGGACGCTTCAGCGACGCCGCATTGACGTAGATGAAGAGCGGCCGGCTGAACGGGGCGTATTCGCCACTCTCGATGGAACCCGCCGACGGCAAAACGCCTTTCGAGGTTGCCGGGTTAACGATCGGTACGGCTTTTAATTTTTCGCGGTTCTCTTCGTAGTACGCGACGCCGAAAAACCCGATCGCCCCGGGCGATCCGATGATCCCCTGCACCAAGACGTTGTCGTCCTCGCTGGTGCTCATGTCGTCACGCAACACGCCATCCTTGCCGGCGACCACTTCGACAAAGTAATCGAACGTTCCCGAATCGGTCCCCGGCGAAAAGATCTTGATCTCACGATCGGGCCAACCCGCTCGCACGTCTTTCCAGCTCTTCGCGGCCGAATCGGACAAAAAGATCTTCTTCAGTTCGTCGATCGTCAGTTGGTCGACCCAATCATTCGTCGGGTGGACCGCGATCGTTAACCCGTCATAAGCGATCGGCAACTCGACGAACGAGACCCCCGCCGCTTGGGCCGCTTCCAGCTCTTCCAGCTTGATCGGTCTCGACGCGTCCGAAATGTCGATTTCCCCCTTCGAGAACCGCTTGAAACCACCCCCGGTCCCCGACGTGCCGACCGTCACATTGACGTTCGGGTACTCTTTCTGAAACTTTGACGCCGCCGATTCGCTGATCGGAAAAACAGTGCTGGAACCGTCGATCGACACGTTTCCCTGAAGCTGCTGTGATCCTGAAGGGGCCTTCGACGCCCCAGAGCCCTGCTCGGCCGGGCCTTTAGCCACCCCAGAACCGGGGGCCGTCGCGACCGACTCGGACTTCGAACAGCCGATCGTTAACAGGGACAATCCCAGCAAAAGGTAGTGATATTTCATAGCAAATCGATGATGTGACCGGTTCGGCACCCCAACTACCGATCCGGCAGGGGCGCAAATCTCCCAAACTTCGTAATTTTGCCGAAATCGTCCCACACCCCACCCCGGCCGGGAAGAGCCTGAAAGATTAAATTTGTGTTAAGGTCGCTCCGGCAGCACGATTGACGGGGTCCCTGGACGGGGGGAATCGGCAAATCTTTCCCAACCGGACGGATAGGTGACCGGGGATCAGGTGTTCGGCCGTCCCGGCGGTTCATGACCCTTTCGTTTCAGCTCGCCGGGGGGTGTAGGTCGGGGCGCGTTTGCCGGCACGATGGCGCGCGGGGGTTCACCACGAAGCACACCGAGCTCACGAAGGTTTTTTAAGAGTGGGTTGGCGCGCGTCGGTGGGGACCACGAAATACACGAATGACTCGAAAAAAAATGGGAGTCGGTCTTGCTCGTGCTCGTGCTCGTACTCGTACTCGTGCTCGTACTCGTGCTCGTACTCGTGCTCGTACTCGTGCTCGTGCTCGTGCTCGT
>JBEIRZ010000453.1:0-3482 GCA_040375695.1 Planctomycetaceae bacterium | reverse complement strand
GAAAACCGAGGCCGCCCCCAAAGGGGTCGCTAAAAAGAAAAAATAAATCGGCCGTTTCCCGTTCTCCCGCCGGAAGCTAATCTGCTATGCGTCAAGGTGGGGTCGAGGAGCTGTCCGCTCACCATCGATCCTTTTTTCAAAAAAGTTGTCCTTACCCCCGAAAGAGCTTTCAGCATGGCCGGAACCGAACGCCAACGTGAACTTCGCCGCCGCCGTACCCGAACCAAAAAGACCCAGGCCTTGCTGGCGAAGGCGAAGAAGTCGAATGCCGCCACCAAAGCCGTCATCGCCCGCAAATTGCGGATGTTGACCCCCGGGGCCGACGTGATCATCGCCCGAGAAGGCTTGATCTGAACAGCTTGATCTGGTTCGGCCGACTTGCCGAACCCCGATCATCGAACCGATTCGCCGATTGTTGTTTCCCGATCGTGAACCACTCCTGACGGAGCCCTCATGCCATGCGAACGCCGATCTACTTAGTCGCCATTTTGGTCGCCGCAGGTGTGGCTTATTTCCTGGCCCAAACCCCTGAACAAGGGAGCGGCCAAGGCGGGACGAACCTGAGCGCGACGAATCCGGGCGGGTCAGCACAACGCGTCGTTTCGACTTCGTCCGCTACCGGGGCGAATGCCGATCCCGTCGCCTCGCAGGTCCTCGTCGATACCGGGACGATCGTTTTGCGGGTCGAGGACATGCACTGCGAATTCGCCTGTTACCCGAAGGTCCGCGAGACGCTCGAAGGTTTCGACGGCGTCGTCGCCGTCGAACTCGATGAACAGGCCGAAAAGGGGACACTCGATAACCCCCAAGTCCTGATCACCTACAACCCCGGATTCGATCTGGGTGCGGCTCGGGCCGCCCTCGCCAAGAAAGGTTACTCCCGGTCGAGCGTCGTCCCATAACCCATGGGCGCGTCCCAACCCGGACGTCCCCGCATCCACTTTTTGTCACACCGCGAGCCGCGTGGAACCCACCCGGCTCGTTTCATTTCCCGGACTTCTTTTCATGAAAGCGATCGCGGTCACTCCCGGCGTCCCCAACAGCGTTCACCTCCTCGATAACATCCCCGAGCCGAAGCTCGACGCGATCCCTGACGGTAAAGGGGTCCTCGTAAAGACCTTGAAGGTCGGGGTCGATGCGACCGATCGCGAGATCAACGAAGCGCTCTACGGCAACGCCCCTCCCGGTGACAAACACCTGATCATCGGCCATGAGAGCTTTGGCGTCGTATCCGCGGTCGGCAAAAACGTCGTCGGGTTTAAGCCGGGTGATTACGTCACCGCGACCGTCCGTCGCCCCGGGGGATCGATCTACGACATGATCGGCACCTACGACATGACGAGCGAGGAGACGTATTACGAACGGGGGATCAACCTGCGTCACGGTTTCATGACCGAGGCCTTCGTCGATCACGAAGATTACATCGTCCGCGTCCCCGGTGGCTTAAAACACCTGCACGTCCTGATGGAACCGATGTCATGCGCCGCCAAGGCGGTCCATCAGGCGTACGAGGCCCAGCGACGGATGCGGGTCTGGCGCCCGCGGCTCGCCTACGTCCTGGGTGCCGGCCAGATCGGGTTGCTCTCGACGCTCGTCCTGCGGCTTCGCGGCCTGACCGTTTACACCCTCGCCCGCGGCGAAGCCCCGAACCTGAAGGCAGAAATCGCCAGCGGTTTCGAGGCGAATTACGTCAGCACCGCCAAGACTTCGATCCCCGATCTGGTCAAGCAGACCGGGCGGCCTGACATCGTTGTCGACGCGACGGGGAACAGCACGCTGTCGTTCGAAGCGATGCAGGCCGTCGGCCACAACGGCGTCGTCGTTTGGACGAGCATCACCGGCGGGCAAAAGAAGATCGAAATCCCCTCCGACAACATCAACATCCAGTGGGTCTTGGGGAACAAACTCCTGCTGGGCAGCGTCAACGCCAACCGCGAGCATTTCGAGATGGGGATCCGCGACCTCGCCCTGGGCGAAATGATGTTCCCAGGCGTTTGCCAAAAGATCCTTACTCACCCCGTCAACGGACTCGACCAGTACCGCGAAATGATGCGGCTCTTGGTCGAAGATCAGAGTGCCCTGAAGGTCTTCGTTAACATCGCCGAGGGTTGATGCGGATCGTCTCGTTATTGCCGGCGGCGACCGAAATGGTTTGCCGGATGGGGCTGGGAGGTTCGCTCGTGGCGGTCTCGCACGAGTGCGATTTTCCCGCCGAAGTCGCCCGTTTGCCCCGGGTCACGCGGTCGCGGATCCCCGGCGATCTCGACAGCGGCGCGATCGATTCGCTCGTCCGCGAACATGCCGCCGCCCGCCGGTCGCTCTACGAATTCGACCCCGCGGGGATCATCGCAGGGCTCGCTCCCGACCTGATCATCACCCAAACGCTGTGCGACGTCTGCGCCGTCTCTGACCGCGACCTGGAAGGGATCGCCGTCCGCTTGGCGAAACCCCCGAGGATCGTCCACCTCCGCCCCCATCGTTTCGACGACCTCTTCGCCGGGATGGAAGCGATCGCCGAGGCAGCGGGGGATGCGGGGGCGGCGAGCCGAGCGATTATCGAGCTCCGCGATCGCGCCCAAGACGTCTCCCTCCGCGCCGCCGCCCACCAAGCGCTGACCGGGGTGACACCCCCCCACGCGACCCGGGCGATGATCCTGGAGTGGCTCGATCCCCCCTACACCGCCGGGCATTGGAACCCCGAACTTGTCGCCCTCGCCGGGGGACGCGAGGTGTTGGGTGTGGCGGGCGAGCGGTCCCGGCAAGTCGATTGGGGGGCGATCTGCCAAGCCGATCCGGAAGTGTTGGTGATCGCCGCTTGCGGGTGGGATGTCACACGCGCCGGGCGCGAACTCCCCCTCCCGCGACGAATCATCGAGTGCTACCCCGCGCTCCGCGAACTCGCCTGCGTCCGACGCGACCAGGTCTTTGTCGTCGACGCAAACGCCTACTTCAGCCGCCCCGGCCCAAGGCTCGTCGACTCACTGGAATGGCTCGCCCACCTGATCCATCCCGACATCCATCCCCGGCCAGGCGACCGCGGCGACGAAGGTCCGGCCGCGAGTGATGTCGCTGCGATCCGAGCGGGTCACGACAGCGCGGCTCACGCAGGCCACGCCGCTTCGTCTCCGCCCCAGCGGGTCCGATTGATCGCCGATTGATCGCCGGCCGATTCGATTTCAGGCTCAAGCGCCCCGTAGCAACGCCCCCGCGATGAGACCCGCGATGAGACCCGCGATGAGACCCGCGATGAGACCCGCGTCAGCGTTTCGCTTTCAGCGACGCGACGAGTTGCCGGAGCGATCCGGTCGCATCGCCATCTTCGGGTAACGGCCCGTCGTGGAAGGCAGTCAACAGCTTGTCCCAAACGACGTTGAGCTGCGCCTGCATGTTCGTCGTGTTGGCCGTCATCACGACGACGGCGTCCTCTTCGGGCAGGACGACGCAAAACTGGCCGTCTTTGCCGTCGCCGCGAAATGCGTTGT
>JBEIRZ010000070.1:0-17527 GCA_040375695.1 Planctomycetaceae bacterium | reverse complement strand
TCCGAACCGAGGACCTCCATCTCTTTGCCGAGATGCGTGGCCAATTCGTTCGTGTCGACCAGCCCGTCGCGGTTGAAGTCGGCCTGTCCCGCCTCGATGCCGGTCGCCGCGATTTCGGGCGGGTCGAATTTCCCGTTGCGGTTGTAGTCATAGCGTTCCAGGAGTGTCGCGGCGAGGTAGCGGCTGCCGCGGTCTTGTTCCCGCATCCGCCAATCGCGACCGCTTCGCCAGTCGGTCGATTCCTGCGGCGGGGTTTGGGACGTAGTGGTCGATCGGTTCGTGGCGACGACGCCACCGAGCCCTTTGGGTCCCCCCTGCTCCATGATCCGCCGTTTGGCGTACCGCTGCGCCATTTCGATCTTGTTCAGTTTGCCGTCTCCATCGGCATCGAATTCCATCGGTGGTCGCCCTTCACGCCAACTCCCTTGGGCCATCTCTTCGCGGTCGGCGACGCCGTCGCCGTCGCGGTCGACGCGGCGGATCGACTCTTCGCCACGCTGGACATCCTCGGGGGTGTAGGGGTAGGTCATCGTCGGTAACCCGAACCCGGGGACGACCGGTCGACTCGCATTGACTCCGAATCCGGGGATCGAACGATCGGGTGGCGGTGGGGGGGGCGAACTCGATGACGACGAAGATGACGATGACGAAGACGAACTCCCGCCGCGCTGCTGGTCGTAATACCGCTTCGCCGCCTCTTCGAGCCGGGCGACGGAGTTGGTGCGATTCAGGTCGATCCCGGCGGGGGTGGCGAAGCGTTCAAAGTAATACCGTGCGCGTTCCGACACTTCGCTCGGTTCGATGTAGCCGTTGCCATTGGCATCGACCCGCTTGACCCATTCGGCCTGTGCCGAAGCGGACGAAGCCCAGGCGAGCGACAGCAAGCCGAAGAGGAGGCCGAGGGCCGTCCTTTTCACATGGCCGACGATCGGGGATCGGCCCGAAGCGGTGATGATCAGGGTCGTCATGGGTCTCAGGGCCGTTGCGTGGAGTGATGCGTCATCGGGTCGCGGTCGAGGTTTAGCGCGAACGGTCGCGGTCTCGATCGCGATCGCGGTCATCGCGCGAGCCGCCGAAGCCACGCGACGACGAATCGGAACCGCCGGACGAAGACGAAGGTCGCGACGCCGAAGGGATCGCCGACTCGTCGCCTTGCAGTTTCTTGAGGATCGACTCCATGTCGACCCCCTGCCCCGCGGGGATGACTTCGATGACCCGTTCGCCACGGGTGTCGACGGCGCGGACGAGCAGTTCGACTTCGGCGAAGAGGGAGTCGGGGGCGGTGACGACCAACGAGTTGCTCGGTTGGTGAACCGCGACAGTCATTTCGGGTTGCTTGTCTCGGGTCGGCCGGTCGATCATCTCGCGGCGGTCACGGTTCCCCTCGCCGTCGCGGCCTCGATCGCCATCATTGCCACGATCTTCGGGGCGTGGGGGCTGGCCCGGTTGACCAGGGGCTCCGGGTTGGCCGGGTTTAGATCCCGCGGTCGCGACGCGTCCGGCATAGGCCTCGCGGATCACGGCCGCCATGTCGGTAGCGTTCGTATGCAGCAGCTCGATCACGTGCGACCGCCCGGCGGTTTCGATGTTCGTCAGGCTTTCGCCTTTGTCGATGATCTTCAGGTAACCCTCGATCGTCGCGACGTCATCGGTCGTCCCTTGGATGATCAACCGATTGAGCCTGGCGTCGGAAACGATCGTCGCGGTCCCCGCCGTGACGGTGGTCAATCCGTCTTTGCTCGAGGTGAGGCTGCCGAAGTAATAGTCGCTCGAGCTGCTGCCGCTGACCAAGCCGCTGGTGGGGGTCATGGCGAGCGATTTACCTCCGTCGAACAGGTCGGCGAGCATCTTCACCGCCTGGTCCGCGGTGACGTACTTGAGATAAAAGACGACCGGGGGCGAAGGGGTCCTGCCGCTCGTCGTGGCGATGTCCATCAGGTGTTCTTGAAACCGGTCGAGCGCGTCGGGGTCATCCGATTCGATCAGGATCCCTTGTGGGACGAGTCTCCCTCGGATCGGCGAAGTCTCGACGCGTCCGTCTTTCCCCGCGATCAGCGTCGTGGCGTCGCCGGGCTGCTCGGCACTCGCGACGAAACCGCTGGCCGCGGAGGGCCGCTGCGTATCGGCACGGTCTGTCGGGTCCGCCGCGGGGCTCGCCGTGTCGAGCCCTTGGGATGGGGCGGACTTGGGGGGGCTCTTCGTGCGAGCCGGAGCCGGGGTGGCCACGGCCGGACGGGTCGATTTGGGGAGGGGCGAGCCGATGGCGTCGTCCGCCGGCCGCATCGGGTGGATCACCTTCTCGATCACGGTCGATTCTTGGTCGATGTCGCTCGAACCCGGCAGGATCACGATCTCGTTGCCCCCTTCCCAAAATCGCTCCGCCGCATCGAGGATCTGCTGACGGCGCTGCGAGGCGAGGGGCAGCAGTCGCAAACGCTCGCGCGATGACGTCGTGGTTTGTGGCCCGAGCCCTTCGACGAGCTCGCGGATCTGACGGATCTGATCGGCGGTGCCGCGGACGAAGAGCCTACGGTTGGCCGGGTCGGCATCGACGCGGGGGCCTTTCGGTTTGGCCGCTTCTTCGTCCTCGTCACGGTCGCGGGAACGGTAACCGGATGAAGAACCGGTTGGGGTTTCTTCGTTTGTGCCGAAGAGTTCCCCGATCAAGTTCACGACGAAGTACGGGTCGAGCCGGTTGATGTCGATGACCGCGAATTCGACCGCCGGCCCTTGGACTTCCTTGATCGTCTTTTCGATCTCCTGGTGCACCTGGTCATCCGCCAAGGCGACGATCGAACCCGCTTTGGGGTCCATCGTCAAACGGAGCGACCGGCCGGCGAGGGTCGTTTGCAGGACGTCGTAAACCGATTGCAGCGAATCGCCCATCACGGGGTGGGCCTTGAGCGTTTTGCCCGCCATCGAATCGCCCCCATCGGAAGGGACATCGATCACTTCCAGCAACTTACTCAGCTTCTCGACCTGTTCGGGGGTGCCGCTGGCGAAGAGCCGTTTCCCGGTCAGGTCGGCCGAGACGCTGATGTCGACCCCTTCGGTGCGATCCGCCGCCAACCCCAAATGGCGGCCGGCGACAAGGAGTACCGAATCGAGGTTGATGTGCTTCAACTCGAAGCTGCGAACCTCGACCGGGTTCGGCTTGGGGACCGACATCGATTTGATCACGGCGACGACGCTCCGCATCTTCGCCGCCGTGTCGGTGATGATCAGTTGGTTCGATCGGGTCAGCACCACCGGTGTGGTCATCAACGTCAACGGTTGCAATTCGGCAGTCGCTTCGGTCGCGATGATCTCCCCGAGCGGGATGATGCATTTGACGACTTCGTGGTCGCCGCGTCGGTCGAGCTCTTCGATCGGGGTCAGCATCGCGAGGGCGTCGAGTTGCTGCAGGCTGCGAGGTTCACCCAACGCGATCACCGAAAGTAGTTTCGCGCGGCGGACGATCGAGTACCCTTCGGGGATCAGGAAGAGGTTCAGCCTCGCGATCGCTTCGTCGGTCGTGAAGGGATCGGGATCGGTGTAAGAGAAGGTCCCCGCGGGGACGTCGCCGACATGGAGCGCCATTCCCGATTCTTCGGCTAACCACCCGAGGACTTCACGCCACCCCGCGCCGCTGAAATTGAACCGGAGCTCGACCGGTTGCGAAGGGTCGCGAGGGGGCTTGGGGGCGACCACGGGTTCAGTGGCGGCCGGTACTGCTGGCGGCTCTGCGGCCGGTACTACTGGCGGCTCTGCGGCCGGTGCTGCTGGCGCGTCTTGAGCGATCGGCTGTTGGTTGGGCGTCGCTTCCGACGGGGCGGCTGCCTGTGGAACTGTTGGCGGGGGCGCGGGCGTTTGGGCTGCGGGTGAAGCTGGGGTCGCTTCGGCCGGCGTCACCGGGGAAGGGACTGCGGGAGCCGCTACTTGCGGGGCTGCGACGGCCGCAGCGGCGGGTGGGGGTGATGCTTCTTGTCCCGCGACTGGCGTGGCGATCGAGCAAACGACAAGGAGTGCGGCGGCGACCGGAATGGGTAACGGTCGCGACATCGTTACGATCGCCTTCGATGAGGCGGCGGGTGCGAATGGTCCGCGATCGGCACGCGAGCTCGACGTGAGGATCAATGGAGGGCTCCGTGGAGTGGGCGGGCGGTTGTCGAACCGGACATGAGCCGCACCGATCCGGCATGAGGACCTTTGTCATTCAATGACTTTGGTGTCCCTGCGGATCAACTCACGATCGACGGCTGTAACGGGCTAGGTGGAGGGACGTTTTGGCGGGGTCGAGTCCGGCTCGACCCTAGCACGGGCAATCTCCCTCACGGGGTAAATGGCCGATGGGGTCGAACGCTTGGGATCCTCCGCGGGATCCGGCGACCGATCTCGAACCGTCCCACCTTAGCCCGCGGGGGGGCAAAGGTCAAGGTTTTGGGCGGGTCGGGGGGCGGAGAACTCCCGTGATTTACCGGTTATTTTCGGTTTGTACCGGATAAGATCCATCCGCCGCCCAAGACCCGTGTCCCGTCGAAGACGACGGCTGCTTGGCCGGGGGCGACCCCCGCCTGCGGTTCGGCGAAGCGGACTTCAAAGCCATCGGGACTGGTGGGGGTCACCGTGGCCTCCTGTGGCGGGGAGTTGTAGCGGATCTGGACTTGGGCCGGGAACGGGAGCCCGGTAGGTGGGGGTGGGACCAACCAGTTCGCTTCCCCAGCGACCAGTCCCGGCTCGTCGAGGGCCTCTTTGAGGCCGAGGACGACGCGTCGCGAATCGGGTTCGATGCGGATGACGAAATGGGGTTCGCCCAGCGCGATCCCCAACCCCTTGCGCTGTCCGATCGTAAAGGCTTCATAGCCGGCGTGATGGCCGACGACCCGTCCGTCGAGGGTGACGAATTCCCCAGCGGTGGCTCCGGCCCCTTCCCCGCGATACGCTTTGACGAAGTCGCTGTGATGCCCTTGGGTGACGAAACAAATCTCTTGGCTGTCTTTCTTTTGGGCGACGTTCAATCCGATCGTCGTCGCGATTTGGCGAATCTCCGGTTTGGAGTAACCGCCGACGGGAAGGAGCATTCTGGGTAAGCGGTGGTGTTCGATCCCGAAGAGGGCATAGGACTGGTCCTTGAGCCCATCGAGGCCGCGGTGGAGTTGGGGCCCGCTGGTCCCGCTGGTCCCGCTGGTCCCGCTGGTCCCGCTGGTCCCGTCGATCATGCGGGCGTAGTGCCCGGTCGCTACGAACTGGGCATCAACGCCATCGGCGAAATCGAACAGCCTCCCGAACTTGATCCACTGGTTGCAGCGGACGCAGGGGTTAGGAGTACGGCCGGCGATGTAGTCGCTGACGAAGTAATCGACGATCTTGCGGAAATCGGCTTGCAGGTCGAGGGCGTAGAAGGGGATGCCGAGTTTGGCGGCGACCCGACGGGCATCGGCGGCATCGGATGCGGTGCAGCATCCCTGCTTGTGGTCGGCACGCGCTTGGGCCGTGGCGCTCGCCGCCCCGACACCCGTGGTGATAACGGGGAGTTGCCCTTGCCCGTTCCCATCGGGGCTCGGGGCCGTACGGCAAGCCTTCGCCGACTCTTCGCCGTGCCGCATGAAGACGCCGATCACCTCATGACCGGCCTGTAAAAGTAAATGAGCGGCGACGCTCGAATCGACGCCGCCGCTCATCGCTAGCACAACTTTGGGCATGGGACCGTAAGGGGTCAGTTGCGGGTCTTGAAGAGCGGGCCTTCGTCGCCTCCGAGACCACCCTTCAGTTCGGTCTCATCGGCTTTGGTCGTCGTCGTCGTCGTCGAAGTGCCGGCCGCGGCAGCTTCTTCGGAGGCGGCGGCCCGTTCGCGGTCTTCGTCCCAATCGACGCGTTTACGCGACAGGCCGATCTTCCGCTCGTCGGTATCGACGCGGAGCACCTTGACCTCGATCTCGTCGCCGACCTTGACCATCTCTTCGGGGTTTTCGACCTTGTGGTCGGCCAATTCGGAGATGTGAAGGAGCCCTTCGAGGCCATCTTCGAGTCCGACAAAGACGCCGAAGTTGGTGATCTTGGTGACCTTACCCTTGACCAATTGGCCGGGCTGGTACTTGAGCGGAATGTCGCTGTCCCACGGGTCGTTGTCGAGCTGCTTGAGGCCTAGCGCGATACGGCGACGGGCTTCGTCGACGCTGAGGACGCGGCAGGTGATCTGTTGGCCCTTTTCCAGCCGTTCGCTGGGGTGGCTGATTTTGCGGGTCCAGGACATGTCGCTGACGTGCAACAAACCGTCGATCCCCTCTTCCAGCTCGATGAACGCGCCGTAATTGGTGAGGTTGCGAACCTTCCCCGTGACGGTGCTCCCTTCGGGGTACCGCTTGAGGACTTCGTCCCAGGGGTTCTGTTGGGTCTGCTTCATGCCGAGCGACAGTTGCTGGCCTTCGGTGTCGACGTTCAGGATCTTGACGTCGATCTTGTCGCCGATATTGACCAGTTCGCTCGGATGGTTCACCCGTTTGGTCCAGCTCATTTCGCTGATGTGGACCAACCCTTCGATCCCCGGTTCGAGCTTCACGAAGGCGCCGTAGCTCATCACGTTGACGACTTCGCCGTGATGGACCGAGCCGACGGGGTACTTCGACGCCACGTTGTCCCACGGGTTGCGATCCTTCTGCTTGAGCCCCAGCGCGATCTTCTGCTTCTCGCGGTCGATGTGCAGGACCTTGACTTCGATCTCCTGATCGATCGAAACCATTTCGCTGGGGTGACCGATCCGTTCCCAGGCCATGTCGGTGATATGCAACAGGCCGTCGATCCCGCCGAGGTCGACGAACGCGCCGAAGTCGGCGATGTTCTTGACGATCCCCATGCGGATCTGGCCGACTTCGAGTTCCTTCATCAAGTACGCGCGGTCTTCTTCGCGCTGCCGTTCGATCAGCGACCGGCGGCTGATCACGATGTTCCGGCGGGTGTCGTCGATCTTGAGCACTTCGGCCTGGATCACACGTCCGATGAAATCGCCGATGTCCCCCGGGCGGCGGATGTCGACTTGGCTCCCCGGGAGGAAGACGTTGACGCCGATGTCGCAGAGCAACCCGCCCTTGATCTTGCGGATGACCAGGCCGGTGACCACTTGGCCTTCGGCCACCGACTCCATCATCGCTTCCCACTGGATGATCTTCTCGGCCTTCCGCTTGCTCAGCGAAATCATGCCGTAGGGGTCGTCGGCCGCCCCTAAATCATCCTCCATCTCCTCGATCAAAACCTTGACCGTGTCGCCCACCTTGGGAGTCGGTTCGTCCGGGCCCCACTCGTCGAGCTTCACCGTCCCTTCGCTCTTGAAGCCGACGTCGATCAACGCCCACTCTTCGCTAATCTCAACGATCCGCCCGTCGACGATCTTCCCCTGGACGTAATCCTGCTGCTCCTGCTCCAAAGCATCCAGCAACAATTCCTCTCCCTGATCGGGAGGGACCAGCATCGCCAATTCCTGGGCGAGCGATTCGTCTTCAAGCTGACGGATAAGATTACGATTGACCATGGGAGCGGATTCTCACTTTAGACCCTCAAATCAAGCTTCGGCTGGCTTTTAAGGGGGTCTACCGGGCGGTTAGAGGGATGGGAATGATGGTCGCGAGGCCGTCTCGCGATCCGGCGAAGCGCTTCAAACTATCAATTCTCCTAAAAAGACACAACGTCCAATGGGTAGACCCTAGCGAGTCCGGGGCGCGTCCAAGCCCCCCGGCAGCCCGTCACCGCGATCACAGAACGAAGGTGCGGATACCCCGTCAACGCTCGCGGATTTGCACCCTGAAGGGGTACTTAAGCCCTCCCTTGCGAAATCTGGGAAGGAGCTTGTTGGGGCGTCCGCTGGTAACGATCCGCGAAGATTTATCGATTGTGCTGGATGTTCGGGGGGGTGAGTGCCGATAGGAAGAAAGCGGGAGAGGCTTTCCGGCCTCTCGGCCGGCAACTCGATCGCGGAGGCCTCGCGGGCCATGCTGCTCTACCTGATCAAACGACTCTTCAATCTCAAGCAAGCGATCTTCGGTCGCAATCAGCCGGGCCAATTGGCGTGGGGATTCGCGCTGGGGATTTTGCTCGGCCTGGTCCCTTCGTCGAGCCTGATCGCGGCGCTGATCCTAACCCTGGTCTGCTGCTTGAAGGTGAACCACGGGATGGCCGGGGTCACCGCGCTGGTGACGACCCTCGTCGCCGCGAAGCTCGATCCCTATTCGCACGCGGTAGGGATGAAGCTGCTTGAGCACCCGCAACTGATCGGAGCGTGGGCCTTTGTCTGGCAACTGCCGGGTGTCCCGTGGATGAGCATCAACAACACGGTCGTCCTGGGCAGCCTCGTCCTGGGGTTGGTCTCGGTCGGGCCGACCTATTTCGTCTCCTACCCGATCTTCCGCAGGCTCGCCCCAAAGGAACGTCCGATCGTCACACAACCCGAGGGCGTCGCAACTTCGCAGCAAGCTGACGAAATCATCGCGCCACTCCCGGCAAACGATGTGGCCGCGGCAAACGACGTGGCTGTGAAAGGTGGCACCGCACCGAACCCTGCGGCGGTCAAAGTCGCTGAAGGGTTGCATGCCGAATCGGTGATGGCGGAAAGCGCGTCGACAACTGCGGTGACGAAGGCGGCGATGAAGACCGAATCGGTCGTCGAGTCAGGGCCGATCCTGCTACCGATCGGTGACGCGAAGACGGGCAACGACTCTGCCGGCCAAGCCCGCAACCGCGACGCCGCGAAAATGAAATCGAAATCGATCGTAAAATTCCCCGCCGGTAGTCGGGTCGATACGCGGATCGAAGTCGTCCGCATGCGGCCAGACGTTTCAACGGACCGCGTCGCGACGGGATCGCGCGGCGAAGTCGGTCCGCGGATGCCGCTTGATGGCGTTAAAGACGCGGCCTCGCGGCGCGACCAGCCTACCGATCCAGAAGTCTCCGCCGCGGGACCCGCGGCAGGCCCTGCCGAAGTACCGCCAAAACCGATGACCGAGTCGCTGAATTATCTGCTCGGCCAATTGCGTGATTCACGAGATGGGAGAGTGGCATGATCCGCTGGAACTACCTCTTTACCCGCCTGATCGTTGTCGGGGTGGTCTTGATCCTCCTTTCGCTGGGGCTATCGCCGCTGGCGAAGTGGATGACGATCAATTCGTTGCAAACGATGACCGGCGCCAAGGTCGAGCTCGATCGCGTCGACGTCGGGATCTTCCCGCCGCGGCTGATTTATCACAACCTGCAAATCGCCAACCCGGGCGAGGACAAGGCCCTTCGCAACCTGGCCGCCGCCGACGCGATCGAACTGAAGATCAACGGACGCGAATTGCTCGCCCGCCGCTACGTGATCGATGACGCCAAAATCACCGGGCTCAAGTTCGATTCCGATCGGGTCGCCAGCGGCCACCTCGAGACCGATGCCCAGGCGGCCGATGCAGACGAGCCTTCGTTCGTGACCGCGTGGTTCGAGAATTGGATCGACTCCACGACCGATGTCGCGAAGGAACGCTTCGACGAATGGACCGAAGGGTCGGAGGTCCGTCGCCGGTCCGACATGATCCGCAGGCGCTGGAAGACCGAATACCAGGTCCTCACCAAACGGGCCAATGACATCGAGGCCGCCGTGAAGGAGATCGAGTCGACGGCCAAGGGGATCGATAACCCGCTCCGTGACCTGCCGAAGATCGAGGCGACCGTCAGCAAGGTCCGCGACCTGCAAGCCGAACTCGTCTCGATCCGCGAGCGGATCGAACAGGTCCCGTCGGACGTTCGCAACGACGTCGATTCGATGAAACGGGCCAAAGACGCCGACATCAAACGGGTCCGCGACCTCGTCCCCTTCGAGCTTGCCGAAGGGAGCGAACTGGGAAGCGGTCTGGTCCGCGAAACGATCCGCATGTACGTCGATCAGGCGCGGGATTACCTCGAGACCGGGCGCGAGGTCTCGAAGTGGACCATCAGCAAACCGAACTTCGAGCGTCTTCGCGGCGCCGACATCGATCTCGACCCCGCCCCCCAGCGCCCTTCGATCCTGGTGCGGCGGTGCGAATTGTCAGGGCTCGTCCAGTCCCGCGGCAAACCTTATCGCTTGACCGGGATCCTCGAGAACATCACGCCCCAGGCCGAGCTCCGCGAAAAGCCGCTGCGGGCCAGGATGCGGCTCGACGGTGACCAGGTCGTCAAGATCGACTACACCCGCGACGACTCTTTGGCGATGCCCTACGAATCGATCGCGCTCCATTGGCCCGCCGCCAACGCGCCGACGATCCAGATCGGTTCGACCAAGGCGATCGATCTCGACATCCGTGGCGGACGCCTCGAACTTTGGGTCGAGCTCCGCAACCAAGGGGACCAGATCGACGGCCGCATCGTCTCGCGTCGAACGGGGACGCGGTTCGAGCTGACCGGTGACGAAAAGGTGCAGCGGACCGCGATGTTCCAAAGCCTCAAGGGGTCGCTCGCGGGGGTCGATTACGTCGAGGTCGAAGCGCGCGTGCATGGCGATTGGCGTCGCCCCGAATTCGCGATCTCGACCAACCTGACCGATATCCTTCGCGAAGGGGTTCGCGAGGCGGCCCAAAGCCAAATCGCCGCCAGCCGCCAGAAGCTCGAAAAGGAAGTCGACGAGTTCTACCAAGAACAGCTCGAAGACCTCAACGGGTGGCTCGCCGAGCAGCAACAAGCGGCCGACGCGCTGCTCGCCAAGGCCGACAAGGAATTCCAAAAGGTGAACGACAAGATCGTCGCCGAAACGCAAAAGGCCGACGCCTACCTTGGCAACCTTCGCGACAAAGGGCTGGCCGAAACCCAACGGGCCGAAGAGAAGGCGGATGCCTATGTCAGCAAGCTCCGGCAGCAGGGGCTCGCCGAACAGCAGAAGGTCGAACAGAAGGCCGACCAGGTGCTGGGGAAACTTCGCGGCAAGATGCCACTGCTACGCTAGGGTTGCCCAAGTGATGCGAGCGATGTGTGGTCCGAGCGATGTGTGATGCGAGCCGAGTTGTGACACAAGCCGTGTGTCGCACGGGTTGCCTCACGCGGACCCTCGCCGCGTGATCGATCATCGCCCTTTCGCGGCGATCAGGTATTCGGACAATCGCCGCATGTTCTTGGCGAACAGCTCGCTCGAAACGATCGCCTTGTCCCGGTCACCGTCGGGCGGAAACGGCTTGCGGCTCGACGTGGCGAGCCAGCGGCCTTGATCAGCTGGTAGTCCCTGGGCATCGAGTTGCGACACGATCGCCTCGGCGTCGCGGGTCAGCGTCTTGAGGTTCGATGCCGATTTTTTCAGACGCCCCGTTTCCGACAACTCGCGATATTGCTTCTCCAACCGCTCGACGGCCGAATCGAGCTTAAAACCGTAATGCGTCGGCAGGTTATCGTCTTCATAGGTCAATCGGTAATCGTCCTTGGTCAGGTAGAGCGGCCGATTCGTCCGCAGTTCATAAAACCGCGCGACTTGGCCATCGGGGAGCTGTGATCGTTTCAGCCACTCCAGCGCCGGCGGGATCGCGTCGAGGTACTTGCGGTCTTGGGTCCGCTGGAAGACGAACATCAGCGTTTCGATCGCGTCGCGGGTCTCGCCCCCCGTGACCGCCGGCGGCTCGAACTTGCGGGCCCAGGCCGGTCGCATCTGGAAGTCGTACTGCTGAGCCCAGCCGGGCTGAGGCGGGGGCATTTGGGCCAGCAGCAAAAAATCGCCGAGCCGCTTGATCGCCGCTTCGTACTTCGCGTCCCCGTAAACCTCATGCGCCAAATCGAGCGTTTCGGCGACCGTCCCCGCCAAGCCGTCGTTCAAGGTGTAGAGGTCCCAATACTCCTTGATCCGATTTTCGGTCCGCCATTCGTAGTCGGGATAACTCGCGCGGATCACCGGTTGCGGCGTGACCGGAGCTTTGAACCCTTGGGGGAAACCGCCGTTCGGAAACTGGGCCGCCAGCAGTGCGTCCAAGGCGACCCGGACCGATGGGTGCAGCTGGGGATCGGCGAATCGGAGCGTCCGGTCGAGCCGCATCAGGAAACGGAGTGCCGATTGGGTCTTATCGTCATCCAGCGTCGAATAGTTCCGCCCCTTCGCTCGCCCTTGGCCGTTGCGGTAACGGTCGGCACGCTCGCCGCGGGGGTCGAAATCGACGCGATCTGCCCACCCTCCCGATTCGAGTTGGCCATGGATCAATGCCGTCGCCGCGTCCTTGGCGGCGGTCAGGAATTGCGCATCCCCCGTCGCCTCGTGGGCGGCAAGGTAGGCCTCGCCGACCGTCGGCGTCCCCGGGGGCTGAACCCAGATCTCGGTCGGGGTCGCGTCCCCTTCGCCGCGGCGCCGCTGGAGGTCGAGCGAATAGGTGTAGACGTATCCGCCGCGGACCGCGACCTCGCCATGGAAGTATCGCGTCGCCCGTCGCATCGCGTCGACGACGCGGTCGGGAAGGTCATCCCCCTGATGCGCGGCGGTTGTGGCAGCATCGGTTTGCGCCGCGGCGAGACGCGGCAGCGATGACACCGTCGAGACAAATAAGAGAACCGCGGCGAATCGGGTGAACATCAACAGGCCCTGAACAGGAAGGAGATCGGGACACCGAAAAGCCCCGCCATGGTACGGGCCGGCGCGTTGGGGCGTGAGGCACTCCCCTTCGAGATCAAGTCGCCTCATCCGCCGGTTTGGGCATCGACGCGGGGCGCTAATGACAGCATTGGAGCACCCCCCCACTCGGGGTAAGTCGATCCCCTACTCCTAAGCACACAGGGAGGAAGTCGATGTTAAAAGAAAAAATCGCCTCTTAAAATCAAAATAATGGTGCTTTGATTCACTTTAGTGTTCTCGTAGCTTTTTTGTCACCCCGCAACTGGCTGGCGTGGCCATATATTGGGGGCTCGTTCATTCGCCGGTTTGCTGGCAAGGAGGTTCCGGACGGGTGGGAAAGTTCGCGCGGCGGTTGGCCGTTGGTTAGCCGTCGCGGAGTTTGACTGACGGAGCTTTGGATGTCGGAACCGGTTCATGGCGATCTCCCCGTTGGGGTGAGAGCGATCTTTATCAGCGACGTGCATTTGGGGAGTCGGTTCGCGCGGCCCCAGATGGTGCAGCGATTCTTGGAAGGGCACCAGCCCCAGTACCTTTACCTCGTCGGTGACATCATCGACGGGCGGGTGATCGAGCGGACCGGGAAGTGGCCCGACGAGTGCAGCGACCTGTTGCACCACATCGGACGGATGGGGCGTCGCGGCACGAAGGTCTGTTACACCCCTGGGAACCATGACGACTACTTGCGGGATGGGTTGGCCTCGGGGTTTCCGGTGCGGATCGAAGACCGGTTCATCCACCGCTGCGCCGATGGCCGCCGCTTGTTGGTGTTGCACGGCGACCTGTTTGACGACGTCGAGGCCAAAGCCGCCTGGTTGTCGCGGCTCGGGTCGGTCCTCTACGAAGGGTTGTTGTGGGTCGACCGAGGATTCAACCGATTGTGGACGAAGGTTTCTCGCCGCCGCGTGCCGATCAGCCGGGTGTTCAAGCAATCGGCGAAGGAAGTCGTGCAGTGGTTCAGCGGCTTTGAGACACGGGTCTTAGCCCACGCCCAAGAGCTCGGTTGTCAGGGGGCGATCTGCGGGCACATCCATGTCCCGCGGTATCGGCGTCGCGGCGATCTGCTGTACGTGAACCTCGGCGATTGGGTCGAGAACGCGACGGCGTTGGTCGAACTTTCCAGTGGCGAGCTGCGGCTGATGCAACTCGATCACCTCGCCGAAGCGACGTCACCGGTGCGGCCGGCGCCGATCGGCGTGCCGCTCCCGTTCCCGATGCCCCCAGGTTTCGGCCCCGCTTCGCCGGAAGGGGAGCTCGTCCCGGAAGGGTTGGGGGTCAGCTAGCACACGTGCCTGCTGGGCCTCACCTGTTAGGCCTCACCTGTTAGGCCATACCTGTTAGGCCTCACCTGTTAGGCCTCACCTGTTAGGCCTCACCTGTTAGGCCTTATGGCGCGATGCAGAAGAGGTGCTGCTCGCCACGGATCAGGATCTGGTCACCCAGCGGGATGGGAGAACCGATCACCGATTCGGCCATGTCGTTTTCGGCGAGCTGTTCGAACTTGTCCCCGGCGACGTTCGCCACGAAGATGACGCCATCTTCGCGTGGGGCGTAAAGTTTCCCTCCGGCGACCAACGGCGAGGCGTAAAACTTCGCGCGGTTCTTCGGGAAATTTCCTTCCCAGAGCGTCTTGCCGGTCGCGGGGTCGATGCAGCTCACCTCCCCTTGGTCACCGACCAGGATCACTCGACCTTGATAGACCAGCGGCGTCGGGACGAAGGTGCCAACATCATCCCGCTTCCAAGCGTGGTTGGTCGCCGTGACGTCCCCCTTCCCTTGCAAACGGATGCCGTGCAACCTCGGGATGTCGCGATCGTTGCGGCCATAAGCGATCACGGCGGTGTCGCCCACGATCACCGGGGTCGCGATCGCCGGCCAGAGCTTGTTCCCTTCGGGGTTGAAGTTGCCGCACGACCACATCACATCGCCGTTGGCCGCGTCGTGGATCGTCACGTGTTCGGCCCCCCAAACCAAGATCGCCTCCTTGCCGTCGTGGCGAATGACGAGCGGGGTCGTGTAACCATGATCGCACTCGATCGGCGTCTTGTAATTCCGCGCGACCTTCCAAGCGATCTCGCCCGTCGCTTTATCGAAGGCGGCGAGCCATGATTCGCCCTGGTGCATCCGGGCCATGATGACGTGCTTGTCGGTTAGCACCGGTGAGGTCCCATGGTCCCAAAAGAGCGTGTCCTTGCCGAAACGCTCGACGATGTCGGTCTTCCAGCGGACCTTGCCGTCGAGCCCCACCGCGGCGAAGGTGCCGCTCTTGAAATAGACGTAAACCGCATCGCCATCCGAAACGGGTGAGGCGTTGCTCCCCGAACCGTTCTGGTGTTTCCCCGGATCCTCTTTACCGAACGTCGTCCGCCAGAGCTCTTTCCCTTCGCGGTCGTAAGCGAGCACGCCGTCGTTCCCTTCGATCGGCGCCGTCACGATAATGCGGTCGCCGACAACGATCGGCGTCGAACACCCTTTCCCCGGCAGCTCGACGCGCCAGCGATACTGCTGGGCGCCGAAGCGGTGCGGGAACGAACCGTCTTCGATGCTGCCATGGGCCAGCGGCCCTCGCCACGCGGGCCAATCGGCAAGCGACATGTCAGGGGTCGAGAGCAAGTTCGAAAGCGGGTTCGTCAAGGCGGCCAACAGGGCCAAGGTGATGAGTCGAGGTGTCAACATCGGGCGGCTCCGGGGTGTGGGGATCGGTCGTCAATCGGCTTCGCGGCGGGCGGCTTCGCGGCGGGTGCCGGTCGCGAAGCCGTCGGGTCGGCTATGGGTCGCGGTTCGCACGGCCGGCCCGCCTACGGGGCTTGGGGGCGCAGCGACGCCAATCGGGTGGGCGTTCGTCGCGACGTATGCCCCCTTCCGACAGGATAACGATCTTCGCCACCCCGCGGGCAACACGATGAATCCTACCGAAGCTGCACGGCGCAGGCCCAATCGCACTCACCGTAAGGGTTTTCGTTGTCGACTGTGTTCGAGTCAGGCGTTTTTCGCTCCTTAAATCGCAGATATTTAAGCCTTATGACCTGACCCTCGGGATCCGGACGCTGTCCCTCGGGACCCCTTTTTGGGGGGTCGTGTTCAGATCAGGTTGGAAACATTCAAGACCAGAACTCGAGGTGATTTGGGTGATTTGCAAGCAAGCGGCTGCAAGGGCTTGATTCTTGCAGTCAGGTTGCAATCCTTGACTGTAAAGTTTCAGGTTCTAGCTCACCTCATCGCAAAAGGTATTTCCATGGGCAAACTGCGTGACAGCCTCGATAAGCTCAAATCAGCTTTGGTGAGTTTGGAAACCAAGCTCAAAGATGCAGAACTTAATGCAGCCAAGCTGGATACCAACCTCAATCAGCGTTTCGAGGCAGGTTTGAAGGCTGGGGTCGAGATGCTTTACTTGTATCTGGTGGAAAAGTTCAAGAAAAACAACGACACCTATGCCGCTCACCTGGGTGACACAATTTTGGCGCACAAAGACGAGAATGTGCTGAAATTCGTGCAGGCCATTAGCGAAGGGAAGGCCGACACCCTCAAATGGTTTGCGGCCTGGGAAAAGTTCATTAGCGACGATGTCAAAGCACTGAAGTCCGAGGTGGATAACATCTACCCACTGGTCACCGACGTGAACAACCGCATCGAAAAAAAGCGCGAGGCATGGTTTCAGAGCAAAAAGTACAAAGCCAAGATCAGCGGGTATGCCGACGCGCTGGACCAATGCATGAAGGTGGTCAAATCGTTAGAAAGCATGCCCGATGAGTTTCGCCCCTGCATGAACAAAAGCTCGATCGAAAAAATCAAGTTCACCGTCAATACCGATCTCAAAGAACTGGAAAGCGACTCCATGCTGGTGGGTTTGAAAACTGAATTGAAAAATGCAGAGAGCCGCGCAAAGGCCGGCATTGTCAGTCGCCGCAAGTTCCGGGAAGGCGGCGACCTGAAAGAAGCAACTGCCATGCTCGGCAAATGGGCCCAAGAGGCCGACGAAATGGAAACCGAAAGCGAAGAGGGTGATGTCAAAGCCACAGCTTTCAATCCCAAGCTCAAAAACGTGATCATCAAAGACGGCTCGACCCTCATCGCTTCAGCCAAGCAAGGCACTTACGACGAGAAAAAGAAACTGTTGCTGGCCGATTCGGTTGAATGGAAGGTCAAAGGGCAAGACCCGCTCGACCTGTTGCAAAAGAAGTTCAAGATTACCGCCGACTATGTGGAAAGCTCACAAGGCAAGGTCTCGGGCGATATGAAAATGGTCAAGCTCAACGGCGGGCTGAAGGCGGCCACCTACCAAGGTTGAGCAGCCTTCCGGTCTTTGCAACGTTCCCGATGGGGACAGAGAAAGCGCCGGGATAAATCGGCTTGGAGTAGAGAACGCGAGGGTCTGGCGGTGAACTTCTAGCCCATTACATCGGCCTTGAGTCGTACGCCGGGGATGGCGAGATCCTGGGTGTAGCACCCACGAGAGGTACAAGCAGGCCGGCCATTGAACTTCGAAATCAAGCCTTGCGTGCGTCGACGTAATTCTGTCAGGGGGGAAGAGCGGTATGCGTGCTGCCGCTTTGGCAAGGCTGTAGGTGGCACGGCGGAGTCCGAGACCCTGCGGCATGCCTGGAAACTTCAACCGCGACGACCGCGAGACCCCACTCGCTTCCCAAGGCACATTCTTTGAGCTTTGGGAGCCGCCGGAAAATGCCTTTGGCGGTAGTGCCGGCGTGCACGTGAACGGGGAGTCAGATGAGAGTCCGTAGTGCGTGCTGGGCAACGCATGACTCAGGAGGGTTAAAGTCCCTCTGACGCTCGGATGAGGAGCGTCATATCCGAAAGCGGCGGTAAAAGCCTTATGTGTTGGCTTTCGCTCGATGCACGTTCGCTATCTGGCGCAACTTTATCGCCAGCATCAAGCTTGTTTATTGCCAGCATCAAGCGTGCGTCGCGGGATCGACACCAAAGAAACACGCGAAACACAGCAATATAAGGTTAAGC
>JBEIRZ010000528.1:0-2676 GCA_040375695.1 Planctomycetaceae bacterium | reverse complement strand
GGTTGGATCAGCCAGATCTTCAATCGCGGGCACCGGATCCGCGTCACGATCGCCAGCACCGGCGCGCCGCTGTATGAACCCAACCCGCAGAACGGCAAACCGCTGACGATCGACTTCCCCGACGACGCGGTCGCGGCGACCAACACGATCCACCACAACCGCAACCACGCGTCAAGGATCCTGGCCCCGATCCCGAAGTGAGCGCACTGCATCCGGCGGGTCAGCTCACCGGGTCCAACTGGACGAGGTTCGTTCATCGCTCCACGGGCCAACAAAGTCGTTACCGCAGCCTTAGCGGACAGATGCCTCAACCCCGCGCCACCCCGAAAGCGGCCGCCAATCGTTTCAGCCGATCACTTCGCTCACCACCCGCGCGGGCTCCACTCCGGTGAGGCGGAAATCGAGCCCCTGAAACCGATACCCGAACCGCTCATGGTCGATCCCCAGCAGCCGCAGGATCGTAGCGTGTAGGTCGCGGACATGGACCGGGTTCTCGGCGACGTTGTAAGAAAAATCATCGGTCGCGCCGTAGGTCATCCCGCTGCGGATGCCGCCCCCGGCCAACCAGATCGTGAAGCAGCGTGGATGATGGTCACGTCCTCCCTCGGGGCTGTCCCATTCCCCTTGCCCCGCGACCCCACGGCCGAATTCGCCTCCCCACACGACGAGCGTGTCATCGAGCAGGCCGCGGCGTTTCAGGTCGGTAACGAGCGCGGCGCTCGGCTGGTCGGTGTCGCGACAACGGGCGACGCACCACGAACTGAGCCGGCTGTGGTGATCCCAATCGGGATGGAAGAGTTGCACGAAGCGGACGTCGCGTTCGATCAGCCGCCGCGCCAAGATGCAGTTGGCGGCATAGCTCCCGGGGCGACGCGAATCGGGCCCATAGAGCTCGAACGTCTCTTCCGGCTCGTCGCTCAGATCGTTCAATTCGGGGACGGAGGTTTGCATCCGCCATGCCATCTCGTATTGGCGGATCCGTGTCTCGATCTCGGGGTCGCCGCTCTGATGAAGCTTGATGCGATTCAATTCGGCGATGCCATCGAGCATCCCGCGGCGGACGTCGCGCGGGACGCCATCGGGGTCGCGCAAGTAGAGGACCGGGTCTTTGGCATTCCGCAGCTTGACCCCTTGGTATCGGGAAGGGAGAAAGCCGCTCCCCCAGTAATGATCATAGAGCGGTTGGTCGCTGGGGCGTTTCATTTTGGAGATCAGCACCAGGTAGTCGGGGAGGTTGCGGTTCTCGCTCCCCAAACCGTAACTGGTCCAAGCCCCAAGGCTCGGCCGGCCGGCGAGGTGATGCCCCGAAAGGAATTTCGTCATCGCCGGGGCATGGTTGATCTGGTCGGTGACCATCGACTTGACGAAACAGAGGTCATCGACAATGCGGGAGTGGTATGGCAACCATTCGCCGATCGTCGCGCCGCTTTGGCCATAGGTCCCGAACGATGTCCGCGACGGCATGATGAGCTGTTTTTGGTTCGACGTCATCGTCGTCAAGCGTTGCCCCTGACGGACGCTCTCAGGGAGCTCTTGCCCGGCCAGCTTGATCAGCCCTGGCTTGTGATCGAAGAGCTCGATCTGGGAGGGGCCTCCTGATTGGGTCAGGAAGATCACCCGTTTGGCCTTGGGGGCGAAGTGCGGCAAACCCGGCAGGCCGATCGGCGATGGGCCACTTGCGAGGGCACCACCGGCCGAAGCCGCTTCCCCTGCTGTCGCCCGCAACATCGTTGCCGATTCGAGCCAAGCCAGCGCGATCGAACCGAGCCCGACACCGCCTAGGCTTCCGAGAAAATGACGGCGGGCGATCCCCATCGGCTCATTCATGCGTCATCGCCTCATCGAGGTTGAAGATCGAACTGGCGACGATCGCGTACGGGGCGACCGCGACGGCAACGTCTCGTGGCGGGGGATCGGCTTGGCCGCACTCGAACAGCGCGATCGCGTCGGCCGGGGCCTGGGAGTAATGGCTAGCCGCGCGCGACCAGATCGCATCGAGCACCAAGCACTCGTCGGCCGACGGTGAGCGTGACGTGATGCGGCGAAAGAGCGTCACCAAACGGCCGCGATGGTCGGGCTCGCGATCGACGGCATCCCTGGCGAGCGTCACGGCGGCCTCGAGCATGCCGCTGTCATTGAGCAGCGTCAGCGCCTGCAGCGGCGTGTTGGTGCGTAGCGTCTGGACCTCGCACACCCGCCGCTGGGCCGCGTCGAACAAAAACGTCGGGGCGCTGGAACGACGCCAAAAGGTGTAGAGGGTCCGTCGATAACGGGCGGGACCGGGGCTGGGTTGGTAGCTGTACCGCCCCATAAAAATCTCTTCCCACACGCCGGGGGGTTGGGGCATAAAAACGGTCGGGCCGCCGATCGATGTGTTGAGCAACCCCGAGGCTTGCAGCGCGGCGTCGCGGATCATCCAACTGGCAAGCCGATAGCGGGGGCCACGGGCGAGCAGCCGATTGTCCGGGTCGGCCGCGATCGCCGCAGGAACCGCGTCGCTCGTTTGTCGATAGGTCCGGCTGGTGACCATCAACCGGATCAGATGCCGGATATCCCAGCCGCTTTCGACCAGTTCGACGGCGAGCCAATCGAGCAGTTCGGGATGGGTCGGTCGGTCCCCTTGCAACCCGAAGTCTTGCGGGGTGCGAACGAGCCCGCTGCCGAACATCAGTTGCC
>JBEIRZ010000486.1:0-3075 GCA_040375695.1 Planctomycetaceae bacterium | reverse complement strand
TTCAGCAGCGCCGCCGTTCCCTCCGGTGAGCCGCGCTAAAGCGATGAGCGTCTTCCGCCGGTTCTTCCCTCCCGATCCGGCGGAAGACGCCTCACTCGGCTCGCTAACTCACCGTTCATTTGAACGTCAGCGACTTGATGTTCATTTGAACGTCGGCGAGTTGATCTTCATTCGAACGTCAGCGAGTCGATGTTCATCAACCCGCCACGGTTCGCCTCGTTCTTGAAGATGAGCAGCAGCGAGTCTCGCCCTTGGGTCGGCTGGAGCTCGATCTTCTTGTCGCGGAAATCTTCCCAGCTCCCGTTCACCTCGACAGGGATTGTGCCAAGGAGCGGACCGTCGGGAGCGCCACGTCGAACCTCGATCGTCCCCCCGGCACCGGCGCTGGTGACGCGGACCGTGATCGCTTTGAGCCCATCGAGGCGAACGGCCTCGAACTTCAGGAAGGCGTCATGGTTGATCGCCCCCATGAACGTCTTCCCTTGGGCCTTGTCGGAATTGAGCGGCTGGGTGCCGGCGACGGCGTCGGCCGCTTCGGCCTGAACGGTGCGGCTGCGGAGCGAAACGGAACTGACGCCAACGAGCTTGGGGATTTCGTCGCGCCCCAGGTCGGTGTAGGTCGCCTCGAGCTTAAGGCTGCCCGCCGTGTCACCGGTCGGGAGTTGGTTCGCGAACCCTTGAGCGGAAGGGTTCGACTTGTCGGCGGTGACGGAGAAGACATATTCGACCATTTGGGTCACTTCGGCGACCGAGTGTTGTTGGTGTGGGAGCATCCCGATCTTGCCCCAGACGCCGGTCGAACCTTCGCGGACACGGGCCACCGATTTTTCAAGTTGGTGCGGTTCGGAGCGATACTTGTCGGCGATCTCGAGGAAGCTCGGGCCGACCAACCTGCGGTTCGCGGCGTGGCAATTGAGGCAATCGCTTTTACGGATCAGCACTAACCCCGGGTGCTGGGGGCCTTGCGGACCGGCGGCGATTTGCGGGACCGCTTCGACAAACAGCCGCGACGGGGCTTGGGATTCGATCAATTCCCAACCCTCTTCTTCGGCTTGTTCGACATCGCTGGTGCCGTCCTCGCGGTCGCGGACGAGCAACCGATACGAAACGGGCTGGCCGGGGGTGAAGAAATCGCCGTCTTGTGGTTCGAGGAAGACCACTTCGGGGCGGGCATTGCCGACGATCACGGGGTGGGACGAAACGTGGGACGCCCCGGCGGGGTCTTTCACCTCGAGCTCGACGGTGTAGACCCCTGGCTGGTCGAAGACGGCTTCGGCATCGGCTGACTGGGCGATCAATTCGCGTTTCGCGTTGGGATCGCCGCTACGGACGAAGCTCCAGCGGTACTGCAGCGGGTCGCCGTCTTTGTCCGACGACCCGGCGGCCGACAGGCTGACGGTCAGCGGTTCGCGGCCGACAGAGTTTTCGACCTTCGAAACCGCGACGGGGGTACGGTTACCACGGATGTAGTCGACCCGGACCAATTTGGCATCGGGGTTCACGCCCCAGGTTTCTCCATATTCGATCACATACAGCGAGCCATTGGCGTCGAATTGCAGATCGATGGGGCGGACGAATTTCATCTGCGGCAGGAACGGTTCGAGCCGTTCGACGCGAGAATCGTCATCGAGGTGAATGGCGAGGATCCAATTCCGCGACCATTCGAAGGCGAAGAGCGTTCGGTCGTAAGCCTCCGGGAATTTGGTCGTCGAATTCGATTGCGGGTCGAAGTGGTAGACGGGGCCGGCGCAGGCGGTCCTTCCTCCGGTGGCGACTTCGGGGAATTCTGCCGAAGGGCCGCTGGGGTAATAGATCATCGCGGGCTGGGCCGGGGGCAATTCGCTCGCGCCGCTGTTGTTCACCGAACGGTTGATCGGCCGCTCGGGGTCTTGCGGCGGGCCGATGGTGCCGGAGACGAAATCGACCATCGAGTATTTGAAGTTGTTGCCGATGAAGTAGGGCCAGCCGAAGTTCCCCGCCTTGCGGGCCTGGTTCACCTCGTCGTAACCGCGCGAACCGCGGGGGCCATCGCCACCGGCGTCGGGACCGACGTCGCCCCAATAGAGGAAGCCGGTCTTTTGGTCGACGCTGATCCGCCACGGGTTGCGGCACCCCATGACGTAAATTTCGGGGTGACCGATCGAGCCGTCTTTGGGGAAGAGGTTGCCGTCGGGGATGGAATAGGTCCCATCGGCCTCGGGTCGGATCCGCAGCACCTTGCCGTTGTAACTCTTGGTGTTGGCCGATGTCCGCTGGGCGTCCCATGGCCCGCGGTCGGGGCGCTGGTCGATCGGGGCGAAGCCTTCGGAATCATTGAACGGGTTGGTGTTGTCCCCGGTGCCGATGTAGAGGTTCCCGTCGGGGCCGAATTCCATCGACCCGGCGTGATGGCAGCATTCACGGCGTTGTTCTTCGTAAGAGAAAAGCCTCTTTTCCGAAGCGAGGTCGACCTTGCCATCGCGAAAATCGAAACGGCTGATGTATTGCCCCGAAAAATTGGGCGGGGAATACTGCAGGTAGAGCCAATGGTTATCTTTGAAATTCGGGTCGAGCGCCAAGCCGATCAGGCCATTTTCCTGCGCGGTCGTCACTTCGATTTGCCCGACGACCGAGACGTTACCGTCTTTGGGATCGACGAGCTTGATCATCCCGCCGAGTTCGATCACGAAAATCTTCCCGTCCGGGGCGATATCGAGCTCCATCGGTTGGACCAGTCCGCTCAGCACCACGACCTTTTCGAAGCGGGTCGTGTCGACTTCTTCGGCCAGACCGCTGTTGGCGAAAAGCGAACTTGCGAGCAGGGCTGCGAGAACGAGTTGAGCGCGAAGGGGGAAGCAAACGAGGGGGTGGAGCGAGCGAGGCATAAGGCGGGGACTCACCGTGCAGGAGGGAATAAGACTCGGGCCTTCAGTTTATTCGAAATCAGAACGAATTTAACCCGCCCTTGTGATCTCGTGCCACTGTGATCTCGTGGCTCTGTGTGATCTGGTGGCGGTGGGGCTCACCCTTGCCGACCGAATGTCGATGCTATTTGCCAGCGAAAAGGGCCAAGGACTCGTTCGGCTGTGATTCGCT
>JBEIRZ010000354.1:0-4696 GCA_040375695.1 Planctomycetaceae bacterium | reverse complement strand
TCTTTCAACGACCAGTCGGCCTCGTGGACGAACCACCAGGCCAAGGCGTCAAGCAATTCGGGATGGGTCGGTGGTTGGCCCAGCAGGCCGAAATCGCTGGGGGTGCGAACCAGTCCTTCGCCAAAATGCCATTGCCAGACGCGGTTGACGATCACACGTGGGGTCAACGGGTGATGTGGGTCGACGATCCACTTGGCGAGCGTCAATCTTCGCCGCGTCGAATGCTGGTCGGGATCGAGTCCCTTCCAACCGACGGTCCCAAGGACCGCAGGCCCGGCCGGCGCGACCTCGTCACCCGGTTGGTTCGGGTTGCCTCGGGCCAAGAGACGGGTGACGGGGGCGACCGGCGATTCTTCGTGCAAAAAATACCCCTGCACCGCCCCCTTGGCTTGCTCTTCGCTGAGCCCCTTGCGCTGCGCGGGCGGTAGCGCGGCGAGCGTCAATTCGGTCCGGCCATTTCGCGGCCTGACCAACGGGTTAAAAACGGCGACGAGGTTGTAGTAATCGCGTTGGGAAAGCGGATCAAACTTATGGTCGTGGCACCGGGCACATCCCATCGTCAACCCTAAGAACGTTTCGCATGTCGTCCGGACGATGTCATCCAATTGGTCAAAGCGGTCGGTGGCAAAATCGGCGGGCTCATCGTCCCAAGGCCCAAGCCGATGGATGCCGGTCGCGATCACGGTATCGGAACTGGCATCTTCGAGCTCGTCCCCGGCGATCTGCTCCATCACGAAACGATCGAAGGGAACATCTTGGTTCAGCGCCGTGATAACATAATCGCGATACCTCCAAACCTCGGGCTTCGCCGCATCACGCTCGTAGCCGTTCGAATCGGCATAGCGAACGACATCAAGCCAATGACGGGCGTAGCGTTCGCCATATTCGGGGCGAGCCAAAAGTGACTCGACGAGCGCCCCATAACGGGTTTCGAAGGCGTTCCTGTCGCCCGAGCCAGCCCCACCGGGTTGTCGGCCAGCCTCGTCGCCGTCACCGGTCCAATGGCTCAATTCTTCGGGGGTGGGGGGCAAACCGATCAGGTCGAGAAAGAGCCGCCGGACCAATTGCCGCGGTGAGGCTTCGGGTGCGGCTTGCCAATCGCGAGCTTCGAGCCTCGCGAGGACAAAATCATCGATCCAGTTCCGTGGCCACGACCGGTCACGGACTTCAGGCCGGGTCGGGGGAAGGATCTTTTGCAATGACCAATGTTCGCGGGGGTCAGCCACGATCGCCTCGCGTGCGGGAGGCATCGCCCCGGCGTCGATCCAACCGCGGAGCGTGGCGATCTCAGCGGGGCTGAGCGCCGCGCCGCTGGGCGGCATGCGGACATCAGCGTCAGTCGCCAGGACCCGCGCGATCAACCGGCTGTTGGCGGCATCACCGGCCACAACCACCGAACCATCGTCGGCCCCTTTCAAAAGGTTGGCCGCCGCATCGAGCCTCAAACCGGCCTCCTGCTTCAGCGGCCCGTGGCAAGAAACGCAACGGCTACGCAGCAGCGGTTTGACGTCGCGGAGAAAGTCGACCCCGCGGGCTTCGGCTTTTGCGGCGTCTGCGTCGGGGGCATTCGCTCCAACGGTCGCGTTTTTCGGCTCATCGGCCCACGCCGGAGAGATCGATAGGGCGATCGCGAACGACAAGCAGATGCGACTGGACGAGGACCGCATGAAGGCACGACGAGGAGTGGGGCGAATGCCGAATTGGGAGGGGTTCGTCGGCATTCCGATCGCTTCGGTCTGCCGACAAGCCCGATTGTAAACCAATCCGATCCCGCCGTGCGAACAATTGGCCTCAGATCGCGGGCGCCGCGTCATCGGGAAAGATCCCGATCCAGGCATCGCCGAAATCGAGCTTGCTCCAATCCTTGAGCGTCTTGATCAGGTCACGGCGATCTTCGACCGTCGGCCGGAAGGCCTTGCCGTGCATCCAAGTCGGGGTTTTGGAACCGGGCTCGAAGAGCCCTATCCGCAGGACACCCGACTCGGCGAATTCGCGGCTCGATCCCATGTAGAATTGACGCCACTGTTTCACCTTCGGCTCGAACGCACGGACCAAATAACGCGACCGCAACAGGAATGGCCGGCGCATGAATTCCTCGACCGTCAGCGGCTCGGCCTTCAGGTCGCGGACCGAGTGGATGACGATCTCACGCTTGCGGCAATCTTCGGGTTTCCAATAGCGGATGTGGGTCGAATTGGGGTAGTTGATTTCGACCTCCATGCCGGTGTCGAAAGGTGCGTTCATCGATGCGTGTTTCCTTGGGCTAACGGGTGAAATGCGAAATGTCGCTCGGACGCATTCATCATTGGCCGCGGAATTGACACGTTTGGTCCGGGCCGAAGAAATTTTTTTGCCCAGAAAAAAGGCCCGCCCGCAAGGTTTGCGCGGGCGTCAAATCTGGGCGTTTCGGCAACCTCAACCGCCCGAACCGAGCATCTGGCTGAAGATCGCCGTCCAGCTAAAAAGGGACCGACCGACGGTCGGCAGGAGCGTCGCCAGGACGGCCAGGATCGGCAACCCGATATAGCTGATCATCGGCACCCAGAAACTGCTGTCGAAGGTCAGCCGATTCGGCTCCGTCCCGTTGATCCGACTGAGGATCGGGTTCCGATTGAACCTTAGGATCGCGTTGAAGACGATGATCACCATCCACAGCATCAACATCAGGCAGGTGAAGTTCATCATTTGGCCGGGCTGGAACGGGTAGCTGTTCGTCGCCCACAGGAGGCAGAGGTACATCGCGATCACCCCGCCCAAGAGCGTCCGGGCGTAGAGGAAAACGACGCGGATTTGGTGCGCGATCTGGACCGCGATCAGCGTCTCCGCGTCGCGCAGCCAAGCCGCCGCGGGATCGGCCGGTTTCGATTCGGTTTGATCAACCGTTACATCGGTGCCATCGCTAACTGATCGATCCCATTGGGCGAGGAGATAGGGCATCAGTCGTTGGGAAGAAAAATCGGCGATCGCCCGACCGAGGTGGGCATCTTCCTCGGGCCGTCGCTGCTGCCGGAACGCCGCGTCCATCCCCGCACGGGCCCGCAGAACGAGCGCTTGCGAATCTTGCCTGAAAGCGTCATCAGCGTGGCCGAACCCTTCGGGCCGTGTCTCGGTCAGCTTTTGGATTTGACGGACCATCAAGTGATAGTCATCTACCTTGGGGTGCGTGGCATACAACACATCGCTCGCCTTGCTCCGCACTTCGATCGGGATCGCCGCGAATCGCTTCGCCAGTGGCAAATGATCGACCCACCGAAGCAGCTCTTCGGTCGATCGGAAGAGGTTGCGAGCCCGCAACATCAACCCGAGGATCATCACGATCGCCCCCAGATACAACACCCGAACGACAAAGTCATACCCCCGCCCCTCGCAGGTGGGCACCCAGTCGCGCAGGACCATGTGGGCCAAGAACATCAACAACCCAAAGCCGGCGACCCAATCAGATACCCGCATCCCGAGGCTGACGTAACCTCCTGTGTTCTCCACGACGCTTCGATAACCAGTTTCGACCCGCCGCAACTGCGACGCGTAGTAACCATCCGACGAGTCGGCAGCCACATCGGATACCGGTGGGGCCAGCGGATTTCCGAAATCATAGGTCGAGGCCAACAGCAACCGCTTCAAGCTGCAATAGGACCAGATCGCGAACATCGCTGCGAGGAAGGCGATCGGAAAGAGCGGGTTCACCAGATCCGAAAAATTCGAGCAACGGACGACGAACAGCGCGATCGCGGCAGTCAGCGAAGGGTGGTAATTCGAACGATTGGCAACCGAGTCCACCGCGGCCATCGCCGTCGCGACCAACATCACCGACACGCCAAAAACCAGCAGCGTCAGCATCCCTGCGCGGACCGCTCGATCGACCTTGAGATTTCGCGCCGCGACCCAACGAGCATCATCAGCATCCGCCGAATCGACCCTCCAGTATTCATATCGATAGGCAAAGATCGCCGCCGATAACGCCGCGACAGTCGTCGCCACAAGCGCCGACAACATCACCCCGAGACACACGACGATCCGTGTTGACCAGGCGAAACTTCGGGTTGGTGCGAATTCGATCAGATAGGCGTAGGTCGGCGCACAGACGCATACCAGGATCAGCGTCAAGCTGGTGAAGAAAATACTCGCGTAGACCGTTCGGTCGAATAACAACGCCTCGTCCCGTGCCGATAATCGCGCACCGGTCTTGCCCCCCGTCCCCAGCCGTAACCATCGCATCCCTGCCAAAAGCGCTGAGGCGGCGGAGTACCCGTTCTTCGATCCGATCGCTGTTGCTGGCCGCACTCGGTTCCAAAAGATAAAACACGCGACCATGGCCAGAGCCATGCCGCACGCGAGACCCGTGGCGAGAAATTTCGGTGAGTTGACGTAATGATGTCGCCCCAATGTCTTGGCACCAAATGTCCCCGCATCTGCAACACCTCGAACGATTTGCCGCAACGGCCACAGCCTCGTCTCGCCGACGACGCTAAGCCAACCCAGCGGTGCCGCCGCTTCGTCATCCGCCGAATGATCGGTCCGAACGTTCCCAAAAAGTGCGCCATAATCGAGCAACGGCCTGCGGTTCTCTTCCTCTCCCTCCTTCGGACCATTCAAAAGCTGCACCGTCGCGTTGTAAATACCTTCGCTCGTGTCGGAACTGAACTGAATTGGTCGGTAAGCGTCACTTTCGACAGTCTGCAAATCTTTACTTAGGCTC
>JBEIRZ010000124.1:0-11995 GCA_040375695.1 Planctomycetaceae bacterium | reverse complement strand
GCGAAGGTGCCCCTTCCATGAAAATGAAGATGCAGGCCTTCGCCTTCGCTTCGAAATGCGATGCCTTCGGGGCCAACGGGTTGGTCAGACGAAGGTCGGCACCCGTCGCGCCGTCCTCTGGGTCGTCGCCGGCAACAGCGCTGGACTTGGCTGCTCTCGCAGGCTCGTCGCCCCAAGCCCGCCCCAGGATCCCATCCTGCTGGAGCATTGCCGCTAGCGCCGTCATCCCCAAACCGCTCGCCGACGAGGTCAAAAAATCGCGGCGGGCCGCGCTGATCGGTGGCGGCACCGAACCCGTGTGGCCGGATGGAGAGTTCACTGATGGTCGATCGTGTCGCTTGGGCATCGTTACAAAGAACCTCACTCCCTCACGATGAATTCGTCGAGATTGATCAAGATGCGTAACGTCGAAGCCCAGGAGGCAAGTTCCGCCGTGTCGCTAGGCGATGCCTTTTCCGCCGTGTCGCCCGGCGATGCGTGGGCCGTCTGTTCCGCTTGTTCCGTCTTTACATCGGCGGTGGGCATGGGCTTAGTTTCAACGGCACCGTTAGCCGCGATGGCAACCAGCTTCGACGCGTCTTCGGGGTGCGCGGCGTAATGGCCGCGGGCCGCGGTCAGCAATTCGCCGAAGCGATCGAGCTCTTCCTGTTCCGGGTAACGCGACAACGTCAACCGGAAGGCGCCACGCAACCGGTCGGCATCGTCGCCAGGGAATTCGTCGATTACCCTTCGGGCCATCGCGACCGCCGCTTCGGCGAAGACGACGTTGTTGAGCAGCGTCAGCGCTTGCAGCGGCGTGTTGCTCGTCTCGCGTCCGACCTGCGTCGTGTTCGAATCGGGACAATCGAACGTGATCAGCGTCGGGTGCGGGGCCGTCCGCTTGAAAAACGTGTACATCCCACGGCGATAACGGTCCCCGCCACTGCTTAGCGTCCAGGAAAAATTGTTGGCATAGCTCAGCTCCGTCACCCCCGGCGGCAACGGCGGAAAAACGCTCGGGCCGCCGATCCGTGGGTCGAGCAACCCGCTGCTGGCCAGGGCCAAATCACGCACCACCTCCGCCTCGACCCTGACCCGGTTCTGCCTGGCGAGCCAGCGGTTCGTCGGGTCGATCTCGCGCAGCTCTTCGCGATGCCGCGACGCTTGGCGATAGGTCGCGCTCATCACGATCTCTTTGATCAAACCCTTGCGGCTCCATTTCAGCTCGCGAGGCAAACGCCAGGCGAGCCAATCGAGCAGCTCGGGGTGCGTCGGCCGCTCGCCCCGCACGCCGAAATCGTTCAACGTCGGCACCGGCCCGCGACCGAACAACCGCTGCCAAATTTGGTTGACGACGACGCGAGGGGTCAGCGGGTGGTTGGGGTCAACCAGCCACATCGCCAAGTCGAGCCGATCGGGGGCTTGGTCGGGACGACGCGAATTCAACGGGTGGACTTCGAGCAAGACCTCGGGCACGCCCCCGGTCAAGGCTTCGGCCGGCTGAAGGAAGTCGCCCCGTTCGAGCCGATGCGTCGTGCGACCTTGTTCCTTGAGGACAGCGACCTTCATCAGCGGCGATTGCGGCGGCGATTTCTGCAACGCATCCAACTCTGTTTGCAACCCCTTCGCCTGCGGATCCTCGGCGGCGATCAAGTCGTCGATCCGCCGCTGGAGGCTCGCCACCGCCGCGTCGTGGTGGGACTTTTGCTTCGCGTAACCCACGAGCAATTCCGCGTCATCATCGCGGTCGCGAAGCACCTCGATCTCCGTCTCGCTCGCGGCGTTGAAGATCGCGAAGAGGCGGTAATAATCGCGGTGCGACAGCGGGTCGTACTTGTGCGTATGGCAGCGGGCGCAACCCATCGTCAACGCCATCCAAACCGCGGCCGTCGTCTCCGTGCGATCGAATGTCGCTTCGACCCGGAACTGTTCCTGGTCAGCACCCCCTTCGGTATTCGTCAAGGTTTGGCGATGAAAGGCGGTCGCTAATCGCTGCATCGGTGACGCCCCCTCGATCAGGTCACCGGCAAGCTGTTCGATCGCGAACCGGTCGAGCGGCAGGTCACGGTTCACCGCATCGATCACCCAATCGCGGTACCGCCACGCGTTCGGACGGGGTTTGTCCTTTTCATAGCCATCCGAATCGGCGTAACGGGCCATGTCGAGCCAATGACGACCCCACCGCTCGCCAAAGTGGTCCGATCGCAACAACCGATCGACGACCCGTTCGTAGGCGTCCGGTCGGTCATCTGTCAAGAACGCGTCGAGCTCTTCGATCGTCGGTGGCAACCCGATCAGATCGGCGTAAAGACGTCGGATCAACGATTCGCGCCCCTTCTCGGGTGACGGCTTGATCCCCAAATCGTCGAGCTTCGCCAGCACGAATCGATCGAGCTCGTTCAAGCACCACTGCGGGTCACTGACGGGAGGGAGCGTCGGTTGGCGAATCGGCTCGAAGGCCCAGTGCCGCGAGTATTCGGCCCCTTGCTCGACCCACTCGCGCAGCATCCGCACTTGGTCGGCGGTCAGCGGTTCGCCTTCGGGGGGCATACGCTTATCAGGGTCGTCCGTCGTGACGCGGCGGATCAATTCGCTCGTCTCGGGCTCGCCGGGCCGGATCGCCGTCTCGCCCGAATCGAGCTTACGCGTGGCGTGCTCGGCAAGGTCCAACCTCAGCCCCGCCTCCGCTTCGTCCGGGCCGTGGCAGAGCAAGCACCGCTCCGCCAGGATCGGCTGGATGTCGCGGGCGAAATCGATCTTCGAGTCGTCGATCTTCGAATGGTTATTCCCCGGATCGGTCTTGGGAGGGGCCCCTTCCGGATCAGCCGCTGCGGCAAAAAGTCGAGGCGACAGCGTCAGGGACACCCCGAGGCAAATCCCCAGGACAAAGCGGATGACAGTCGGTTGAAGGAACGAAGTCATTGGAGAGGCGGGATGCTTTGCAAACAGACAGGCAGGCGGGTGATGACCGAAGACCCCTGGCCGATCGGACTCGGAATCCTCGACTTCGGCTTTAGTCTACCTCGGACGCCCTGTTCGGGGTTGTGGAGCAGTCACCTTTTTGTCGCCGATTCGGCCGCGACTCGCCCAAGTCCGCCCCCTCTCTGGGGCGTAGCCGCTACCCTACCTTACCTCACCCTTGCCTCCCTCGGTCATCGGCCCTCCCTCGGTCATCCGCCCAGCGCGCGAGGCAATTCGGCTGAATGCCGCCCGCCTCCCCTTGCCAGGGTGCGGGGTAAAAAGCTAAGATCTCGCAATTATCAAGGAAAAGTGCCTGTTGAGCCGCCTCATCCGCGGCCATTTGCTAGCATTTTGGACGGTCCATCCTTACCGGGGAAAACGAATCATGCAGTTGGGGTTCCGATGGTTAAGTTAGTTGTTCGCGATCGCGAGTCGATTCAGGAAGCTGTCCGTAGATTCCGCAAATTGGTGGAACGGAGCGGGATCAAGAAGGAAATGCGTCGGCGAGAATATTACGAGAAGCCGAGCGAGACGAAGCGACGGAACAAGCTGCGAGCCGAGCGTCGTGGCCGGCACACCCGGATGCTGAAGACGGTCTAATAAGCCCCATCGGCCTGATCTTTTTCCTTGTGATCGCTCGCTTTAGGGAGCCAGCGATCGGATTCTTCCGGGCATCCCTTTTCTTTTGCCGGGGGAGTGACGATGATGGATCAGGGCCTGTTGGTCTGAAGGTTTTCGCGCGATTTTGTTCGCGTTAAGGGCGATTAGCTCAGTTGGCTAGAGCATCTCGTTTACACCGAGAGGGTCGGGGGTTCGAGTCCCTCATCGCCCATTTTCTTCCCCCCTCAGGCATCGTCATCAGGGGGCCAACCGCCGTCGCAAGTGCTTGTGCGACAATAGCTTGCGTCAGGAATCGAACGTCGCTGGTCCTCTCCTGGAGCTCGCTTTAGCTAGCCATCGAAGTTTGCATTTCGCTCCCGCGCGCACCCGCCGGCGCACCCAAGTCGCATTTTCTTCACGCTACGTGCCATCCATCTTTCCGGTCCCCCTCAATTTGGTGACAGCCACGAAAAATCTAGCCAATCGATGGCTGTCACCAAACTTCGTTGGCAAGTGACTAAAGTCATGACTCGGCTTTATCGTGGCACGGTGGTCCCCACCGTAATTTTTAAATCAACGGCGGGGACCGCCGTGCCACTTTTTATCATCGAACCATTTGGTGCCACCCAAGCCATTTAACCATTTGGTGCCACCCATGGATTGCGTGTCAGGCGGCTTGATGGGTGGCACCAAACATCATGGCTGGCACCAAACTTCGTTGGCATGTGACTAAAGTCATGACACGGCTTTATCGTGGCTCGGTGGTCCCCACCGTAATTTTTAAATCAACGGCGGGGACCGCCGTGCCGCTTTTTTATCATGTAACCATTTGGTGGCACCCATGGATTGCTTTTCAGGCGGCTTGATGGGTGGCACCAAACATTGATGGGTGGCGGCATCCACTTTTTGATTAACATCAAACGACTCTTCGTCGATTCGGTAGGCTTGCCTGGTTATCCGTCGTTTCCATCTCTTCATCGATCGAGCGACCGATAGATGTTCTCACCCTGAGGCGCATGGGCTTATAGGTAAAGTTATTCGCAAGGCGGGGTTGCTATTCTTTGTTTTTGCCGGTAGCAGGAGGCGATGATGTTAAACGTCTAACAAGGGACCAGTCCGTGTCAGATCAAGATCCCCAAAACCCATGGGTCGTTTGTGTCGATGTCTCCAACGAACCCGTCTGGGAAGAAATCAAACGGCTGATTTCGGCTCCGCAAACCGATCCGCTATCTGGCATGGACTTCTATGCCAATGTGCGATTCGTTCGGGATCAGCGTTTTGCCAATCAGGGAAGCCTGCAAATCGTCCATGCCCTACCCGACGACTATCCCGGCTTCGTCGTTTTCGTCGCGGATACAAAAACGTTGACCGACCTCGAGCGTCCGCTGTTGGTCATCGGCTTTTTACCGACAGGGGACGACCCGGAGGACGGCAACTGTCCCCCGAGTCGCATTACTGCGGATCGGCTCCGAACCTTTCGTGCGGTCCCGTCGACGATTCAATCGATCGAGAACAACCTGTCGCTCGCCAACATGGACTTCGAAGACTTCGCAAACTCCGTCGGCAAGGATGGCGTCTTCCGTGGTTTTCCCATTTGATCGCGAACGTCGCTTGATCATGACGTCGATCGGTACAAGCGTTACGTACCACGCGGAGTCCCACGCCCCGCACCGAATCACATTGCCCGCGAACGTTTTTTATTCGATCGTCGCAGGTACCCGCTGGTATGGTGCGATGAGGGCACGGTGCAACGGTTGCACGACTTGGGGTCGTACCCGGGATTCGGGATTCGTTCCTGATGGGCGCTGAGAGATCACCGAGCGGCTAGCTTGGAGGCCTCACGTAACATCGTCGCGAAGCGTTCCGCCGATACGTCCCTCCGTGATGATCCGATGATCGAGCGCTCGCCGACTGGGGTGTTTTTGTTGTCATTCGCCGGATCGTTCGTACCCTTCGGATCGAATGCTTTTGCAGATGGCGCGAACTTGTACGGGGCGTGGCCGCGTGTGACTCCCAGCTTGGGGGGCGGCCGCTCGCTGTTGACCCGTATGGGGGGTGGGCTGAGTCGATTCGTCCAAATCGGGTATACTAGGGTTTACTCTTGTATTTTTGCCCCGAACGCACACCGGAGCTGAGGCGATGGCACTCCGCGAGGCGAATGCTGCTGAAACAATCCCTGTCGAATCGGCCCGGATCGGCAAGGACGATTTTCAGGCGTTTCTCGATCGCCTGTGGGGGATGGGGTACCGGGTTATCGGCCCGACCTTGGTCCAATCGGCGATCGGTTATGACGAAGTCCGCCGCGTCGAAGATTTGCCCCGCGGATGGACCGACGAGCAGTCGGCGGGGACGTATCGATTGCACCGGCGTGACGACGATCAATGGTTCGGTTTCAACGTCGGGCCGCATTCGTGGAAAAGTTACCTGTTCCCTCCCCGCAAAGTCGTCGCCTCGGCCGTGATGTCAGGCGACGCGTGGCAGGTGACCGAACCCCCTGACGACGAACCGCCGTATGCCTTCCTCGGCGTCCGCGCCTGCGAGCTGGCGGCGATCGGCGTTCAAGACCGCGTTTTTCTCAACGAACATCACGCCGACCCGAGCTATCGTCGCCGCCGCGAATCGGCCCTATTGATCGCGGTGAATTGCACGCAGGCCGCATCGACCTGTTTTTGTACGTCGATGGAGACCGGGCCACGCTGCAAACTTGGCGGGGTCGCCGCCGCGTTCGATTTAGCGCTCAGCGAGACCGATTCGGGGTTCACGATCGAAGTCGGTTCCCAGCGCGGCGCAGAGGTGCTTGTCGGATTACCGATCTCGCCACCCGAGCCGAGCGAATTATCGCAAGCGGCGGAGCTGCGTGATCGTGCCGCGGACCAGATCAGCAAGCGGCTCGACACGACCGACATCCGCGACCTGTTGCTCGGTCGGCTCAACCACCCGCGGTGGGATGACGTCGCGAAGCGTTGCCTCTCCTGTGCGAATTGCACGATGGTCTGTCCCACCTGTTTTTGTCATTCGGTGACCGACGTGACACAGCTCGATGACGGCCGGGTCGACCGGGTCCGCGAGTGGGACAGTTGTTTCGACGCACGATTCAGCTACATGAACGGCGGGTTGGTCCGGCCAGACATCCGTTCGCGTTATCGCCAATGGTTGACGCACAAGCTCGCTTCGTGGATCGACCAGTTCGACACATCGGGTTGCGTCGGTTGTGGTCGATGCATCAGTTGGTGTCCGGTGGGGATCGACTTGACCGAAGAGGTAGCCGCGATCCGCGAGGTGCCTGAATGAGTTCGGCCCTTTCACCAACGCCGGCCATTTCGGCCAACCCGTGGCTTGCCCCCGCCGTGCGGATCGAAGGGATCACCGCCGAATCACCCGGGGTCGCGACGTATCACTTGAGGTTTGTCGATCCCGAGGTCGAGCGGGCTTATCGTTTTCGCGCCGGCCAATTCAACATGCTGTACCTTCCCGGGGTGGGCGAGATCGCGATCGGGGTCAGCTCGGGTTCGGCCGAGCATTGTCCGCTCAGTCCCGCCGGTGAAATCGGCCGGGACGAAATCGGCATGCGCGGGTCATGGGACCACACCGTTCGACAGGCCGGGGTGGTGACAACGGCGCTGGCCCGGCTTGGCGTCGGCGGTGCGCTCTGTCTGCGGGGGCCTTATGGCAAACCGTGGCCGATCGATGCCGGGTATGGGAAGGACGTGTTGTTGGTCGCCGGCGGGTCGGGGTTGGCATCCCTCCGCTGTGCGATCTACCAACTGATCGCCCAGCGCCACCGATTCCGTTCGATCCGGTTGCTGTATGGTTCACGGACCCCGGAATCGCTGCTTTATACCCGTGAGTATTCGGCGTGGGTCGCGGCGGGGTTACAGGTCGAAACGACCGTCGACCGGGCCGACGGTTCGTGGCGTGGTTCGGTCGGTGTTGTGACGCAGCTCCTTGCGAGGCTTCGTCCTTGGGACCCCGGCCAAACGGTGATGTGGGTATGCGGGCCGGAGGTGATGATGCGTTTCGTCGTGCGGGCCGCGGCCGCGCGGGGCCTTGCGAAGGAGCACGTCTGGGTCTCGATGGAGCGGCACATGCAATGCGCCGTCGGGCTGTGTGGCCATTGCCAATTCGGCCCCGAAATGATCTGCAAGTCGGGGCCCGTTTATCGGTTTGACGAGATCGAACCGTACCTCAACGTGGAGGGTTTGTAGGTGGCCGCATCTCCAACCGCAAAACCTCGCATCGCCGTCTTCAAGTTCGCCTCGTGCGACGGTTGCCAATTGTCGCTGTTGTCGCTCGAAGAAGAATTGCTGACGCTCGCTGGCAAGATCGAGATCGCTTATTTTTTGGAAGCGACCAGCCGCGTCGAGCCCGGCCCGTACGACGTGGCCCTCGTCGAAGGTTCGATCACCACCGAAGCCGACGCGATCCGGATCCGGCAAGTCCGACAAGACGCCAAATTCCTGATGACGCTCGGCGCCTGTGCCACATCCGGTGGCATTCAGGCGCTGCGGAATTGGGCCGATTCGGAAGAATACCTCCGCGCCGTCTATGCCCGACCGGACTACATCCGTAGTCTCGCCACATCGACCGCGATCGCCGATCACGTCCCTGTCGACTTCGAGCTCCGCGGGTGCCCGATCAACCGCTTTCAATTGCTCGAAGTTTTGCAATCGCTGCTTGCGGGGCGTAAACCGCGGACGCCGACCCACAGCGTCTGCATCGAATGCAAACGTCGTGGCACGGTTTGCGTGATGGTCGCACAAGGGACACCTTGCCTCGGCCCGGTCACTCAGGCCGGTTGCGGCGCGATCTGTCCGGCTTACGACCGCGGCTGTTACGGGTGTTTCGGGCCCAGCGACCAGCCGAATCTGGTGCCGTTGACCGATCATTTGCGACACCGCGGCATGAAGCCCGCCGAAGTCACCGGGTTACTGCGCGGTATCAACGGCTATGCGAAGCCGTTTCGCGACGAAGGGGATCGCTTGATGGGGGTGGCTGGCGATGCAGGGTGATCTCGAATCTCATGACGGGGACTCGACCCGTTCAAACCCTTCGATCCGGTCAATCCGTGTCGAGGCGATGACGCGGGTCGAAGGGGAAGGCGGGCTCGACATCGTCTTGAAAGGGGGCCAGGTCGACGCGGTCAGGCTGAGGATCTTCGAGCCCCCGCGTTTCTTCGAGGCCTTTTTGCGAGGCCGGCCGCTGGAAGAGGTCCCCGACATCACGGCCAGGATTTGCGGCATCTGCCCGGTCGCGTATCAGATGAGCTCCGTGCACGCGCTCGAACGCGCGCTGGGCGTCACCGCATCGCCTGAAATGAGCCGATTGCGACGGTTGCTCTATTGCGGCGAATGGATCGAGAGCCATGCGTTGCACGTCCATATGCTGAACCTGCCCGATTTTTTCGGCCATGCCGGCGCGATCGAAATGGCGGCCCAGCACCCCGAATGGGTCGGACGCGGGTTGCAATTAAAACGCCTGGGTAACCAACTGCTCGAAATGCTCGGCGGCCGCGCGATCCATCCGATCAACGTCGCCGTCGGAGGCTTTTATCGTGCCCCGACCCGCGGCGCGATGGCGGAACTGGTCAAGCCCTTCGAAACGGGATTGGCCCTCGCCGAAGAGGCGGCCCGCTTCATCGCCGATCTCGATTATCCCGCCTTCGATCAGCAGTACGATTTCGTGTCGCTCGTCCACCCCGACGAATACCCGATGAACGAGGGCGACATCGTATCGAGCGACGGGTTATCGATCCCCAACGACGCGTTCCTCGAGACCTTTGTCGAACGCCAAGTCCCCCATTCGACCGCGCTGCAAGCCGTCCGCATCGATACGGGTAAGAGCTACCTCGTCGGGCCGCCCGCCAGGTTTCAAAACGCAAGGGAGCGATTGTCGCCGCGTGCCAAGCGTTTGGCCGATGAACTCGACCCGCACGGCCAACAGGCGAACCCGTTCCGCGCGATCCTCGCCCGCAGCATCGAGCTGGTCCATGCCTTCGAAGAAGCCGCCACGATCATGAAGTCGTATGCCCCGGTCACGCCCCCGCGGATCAAATACGCTTATCGCGAAGGGGTTGGCGGCGCCGCGACCGAAGCCCCACGTGGGCTCCTTTTTCATCGCTACCGCGTCGATGCCGAAGGCAAGGTCGTCGAGGCGAACATCATCCCGCCGACGTCCCAGAACCAATCGCAGATCGAAACCGACCTCCGCGATTACCTCCCGCAAGTGATCGGGCTCGAAGACGCCCCGCTCGCCGATGCCTGCGAACGGCTCGTCCGCTGTTACGACCCGTGCATCAGTTGTTCGACGCATTTCCTTAAGGTTCGCATCGATCGCTCATGACCTCCCCACTCCCACAGCCGAGCGCCCTTAGCGACCTGTTGGTCGTCGGCATCGGGTCGCCTCACGGGGATGATGCGATCGGGTGGCTCATGACGCAGGGGCTGGAACAACAAACGCTGGCAACCCGGTCGGTTGATTTTCACGGGCGAGTTGTCTTCCGCCCACTTCGGACCCCGCTGGATCTCGTCGATTTGCTTGATAAGCCGAAGGGCGATTACCGGCCATCGCGTCTGGTCGTGATCGATGCCGTCGTCTCGCCGATGCCTTTAGGTCACTTGCATGTGTGGGTCTGGCCGAAAGTCACCTGGGAAACGCGGCGTGCCAGCGGCAGTCACGACATCCCGCTGGCGGATGCGTTGGCCATCGCCGAACGTTTGGATCGGTTGCCGCCGCGTGTCGAGATCCTGGGTATCAACGTCGGCGACGCCCCGACGACGCCACATTTTGGGCTGTCGCATGGGCTGCGGTCGTTGCTGCCCAAGATCGCAGGCGAGGTGATCGCTTGGCTCGAGAGTGACGAATCGATCCGTGACGGGATCGAAACGTGCAACCACACGATCCTGCCTTCACTTGCAAACAACAGAGTTTCAACAGGTCAAAGGTTCGGACGCGGTCATGCCTGATGGCGTTATCCGAACAGGGCACAAAGGTGATCGACATGAACGACGCACGCTACGTGATCGCACTCGAAAAGCTAACGCTCGAAGACCTCCCGCGGGTCGGGGGCAAGAACGCGTCGCTGGGTGAAATGCTCGGGCGCTTGGCCGAGTCTGGGGTACGCGTACCGGGTGGCTTTGCCTTAACGGTCGAAGCCTTTCATCTCCATCTGCGTGAAGCGGGGATCGCCGATTCGATCGTCGAGGTGCTGGAAAAGCTCGACGTGACGGACACCCGTGCGCTCGCTGAAACGGCGCGAACGATCCGGCAGCAGGTGATCGCGGCGGAATTGCCCGCGGTCGTGGCGGCGGAGGTCCGTGCGGCGTATGCGGCGATGTGTGCAACGTATGGCGAATCGACGATCGATGTCGCTGTCCGTTCGAGCGCTACGGCTGAGGATTTACCGACCGCTTCGTTCGCGGGCCAGCAGGAGACATACCTCAACATCCGCGGCATCGACGAACTCCTGGCCGCGGTCCGGCGCTGCATGGCGTCGCTCTTTACCGATCGGGCGATCGTCTACCGTGTCCAACAATCGATCGGGCATCGCGGCGTCGGCCTTTCGGTCGGGGTGCAAAAGATGGTTCGCAGCGACGTCGCTCCCGACGGCGCTGCAGGGGTGATCTTTACCTTGGACACCGAAAGCGGGCACCGCGACGTCGTGCTGATCACCGGCGCTTGGGGGTTGGGCGAGACCGTCGTTCAGGGACGGGTCAACCCCGACGAGATCCTGGTGCACAAGCCGACCGCTCGGCTCGGCTTCGCCTCCGTCGTCCGTCGCGAGGCGGGTGATAAAAGGCTCAAGCTGATCTATGACGAAGGGGGTTCCAAGCCGGTCAAGGAGGTTCGCGTCCCGCTCGATGATCGCAAACGCCTTGTCCTCAGCGACGCCGAGGCGCTCCGGCTTGCCAACTGGGCGATCGCGATCGAAACGCATTATTCGCAGCGATCGGGGCACCCGACCCCGATGGATTTGGAGTGGGCCAAAGACGGACGCACCGGTGAATTGTTCATCCTTCAGGCCCGCCCCGAAACGGTCCACTCCCAACAGTCCCACCCCAAGATCGAACTCTTCAAACTCAAGGGGAAAGGCGAAGTGCTCGTGAGGGGCAAGGCGGTTGGCAATCGCATCGGCGCCGGCCCCGTATGTGTCATCCGCGGTGGCGATGATTTGCACCGATTCTCCCCGGGCGATGTGATCGTCGCCGAAATGACCGACCCCGATTGGGAGCCGGTGCTCAATCGGTCCTCGGCGGTGATCACCGACCATGGCGGACGGACTTGCCATGCCGCGATCGTGTCGCGGGAGCTCGGCATCCCTTGTGTCGTCGGGACCGGTGACGCGACGCGGTTGCTTGGTGACGGTACGATCGTGACGGTGTCGTGCGCCGAGGGTGACGAAGGGCGTGTGTATGCGGGGCGGCTCGATTTCGACACGCAAGAGATCGATCCGGCGACG
>JBEIRZ010000203.1:0-7861 GCA_040375695.1 Planctomycetaceae bacterium | reverse complement strand
GGTCCCGACCCTTGAGCGTGACGACGCCGCAATCCGTGATGACGCCGCGCTGGCCCAGTGGTCGCGCGGCCCGATCGACGCTTTCGTCGTGCGGTCGTTGATCGATCAAGGGTTAAGGCCCAACCCCCGCGCGGCTCGCGCGACGCTGCTGCGGCGGTTAGCGATCGACCTGACCGGTTTGCCGCCGAGCCCCGAAGAGGTCGAAGCGTTTCTGGCCGCCCAGGATGAGTCGAAGGAATACGAAGCGATCGTCGACCGGATGCTCGCTTCGCGAGATTTTGCCCAGCGTTTCGCGAGGCATTGGCTCGACGTCGCCCGTTACGCCGAATCGGTCACCCTTCGCGGTCTGGTCCAGCCCGAGGCATGGCGGTATCGCGATTACATCATCGACGCGCTCGATCGTGACCGCCCTTGGAACGACGTGATTCGTGAACAGATCGCCGGCGACCGGATGGAATTCGATTCGATCGAGAAGGCCCGCGACGCCCATGTGGCGGTGACCTTCCTCTGCTTGGGCGATTCGAACCTCGAGAACCAACAGAAGACCGAACTCGATATGGACTTTATCGACGAGCAGCTCGATACGATCGGTCGAGGGTTGCTCGGCCAGACGATCGGCTGTGCCCGTTGCCACGATCACAAGTTCGATCCGATCCCGACGGCCGATTACTACGCGATGGCCGGCATTTTGTACGGGTCGATCGGGATGGAGCATTCCAACGTGTCGCGGTGGATCGACAACCCGCTGCCGATGGGGCCTGAGGACGAAGCGAAATTCGCGGCGATCTCTTCGGAGCTTGAAGCGGTCAAGCGTGCTCTCGCCGAATTAAAAAAATCGGCCGATGATGCCAAACCGACACCTGCCAAGGTCGTTAGCTCATCAAGCCTCTCGGGGGTCGTTGTCGATGACACCCAGGCGCGGAAAGTCGGCCAATGGCAAACCTCGACCTTCACCCCCGGTTATGTCGACGCCGGTTATTTGCATGACGAACATGCCGGTGTTGGCGAAAAATCATTGACCTTCGAGCCGGCCACATTGCCACCGGGGACGTATGACGTGCGGATGTCCTACACCACCGGGTCGAACCGCGCGACGCGTGCCAGCGTGACTGTGTTCAGCGCCGATGGCGAAAAAATGGTGGCCATCGACCAGCGTCTCCCCCCGCCGATCGATGGCCTTTGGGTGTCGCTTGGCAAGTATCGCTTCGAGGCGGGTGGCCAAGCCTTTGTCCTGGTCAGCAACGAAGGGGCCGATGGCCATGTGATCGGTGACGCGATCCAGTTCTTGCCGATCGATGCCGAGCCCAAGGTCGCGGGTGACGGCCCACTCACCAAGAAACCCGAGACGGCCAAGCAACCGCCAGAGGCCAAGAAACCGAAAGGTGGCAAAGGGAAAAACAAAAGCAAGATCGCTGACATCGCGAACGATCCCGATGATCCGAGGGACGAGTCGGGGGAAGAGAACAAGCGGCGTCAGGCCGAGCTCACTCAGCGCCAAACCGAGCTCCAAAAATTGCTCGATGCCCAGCCCAAGGCGATGGGGCTCAAGCCCCGGGCCGTCGCGGGGGATCTGGCGATCCATCTCCGCGGCAGCATCCATCAGCTCGGTCCGAAAGTCCCACGCGGCGTGTTGCGGGTGATCGCCGGTGACGGCGCCGCCTTGCCGATCGCCCCAGGGAGCGACGGGCGGTTAGAGCTGGCCGATTGGATCGCCAGCGACACCAACCCGCTCACCGCCAGGGTCTTTGTCAACCGCGTTTGGCTGTGGGTCATGGGCGAAGGGCTCGTCAGGACCCCCGACAATTTCGGGACCACGGGACAACCGCCGACCCACCCCGAGCTGCTCGATTGGTTGACCGACCGTTTTATTCGCGACGGTTGGTCGGTCAAAACGCTCGTCAAACAGATCGTGATGTCCGAGACCTATCGCCAGAGCTCGATCGTCGATGCGAACGACCCTCGTTCCGAGCAGGACCCCGATAACCGCTGGTGGTGGCGAAGCGACCGCAAGCCGCTCTCGGCCGAAGCCCTTCGCGATTCGGTGCTAGCGATCAGCGGGGAGCTGGAACTGCCGACAGGCGGATCGACGATCAAACCGGGGACGACGGCCGATTATGGTTATCAACACCGATCGTTGACCCGCAGCATCTACATGCCCGTCTTTCGCAACGCGTTACCGGAAGTCCTCGAAACGTTCAATTATGCCGATACCGGCTTTGTCACCGGACGTCGGCAACGGGCGATCGTCGCGCAGCAAGCCCTGGCGATGCTCAATCACCCGTGGTTCGCCGAGCGTGCGGCGGCGGCGGCCGAGCGTACGATCCGCGAGGTCGAAGGGGACGCGCGGTCGCGGGTCGCGAAGGCCTTCCTGATGACGTTGTCCCGCCCCGCGACCCCGGCCGAGCTCGATGGGGCGATCGCCTTTTACGAACAATGCCGAAGTGAAGTGCCCGGGGCTAAAGGTGAAGCCCAGGCCCTTGCCGAAATCTATCGAGGGCTTTTCGCCACCGCGGAGTTTCGGCAACCCGATTGATCGGACCGATGACGAAACGTCATGCCGCTGGCCAGCCGATAAAGGCTCCATCGACGAACAGAAAACGACGAACGACAAACGGCGAAGACGAACAGAGACAAACAGAGAATCAACTGACCGATCGACGGTGGTTCAACCAGCGGCCGCTGGTTCAACCAGCGGGCGGGGGTTCAACCAGCGGGCGGGGGTTCAACCAGCTGACGGGGGGCAAAGGAAGGGAACGATGAGCGGTTACGAACGATTCACACGACGACGATGGTTGCAGGCGACCGGCTGCGGTTTCCCATGGCTGGCGTTGCAGGCGATGGCATCGCGGACACTTGCGTCGGAGGGGGGTGGGGTCGTGATCGGCGGGACGCCGCATCTGCCACCCAAGGCGAAGCGGATCATTTTTGTCTTCATGCAGGGTGGGCCCAGCCACGTCGATTCGTTCGATTACAAGCCGGCGATCGAGAAGCGGGATGGGGAATCGATCCCGTTCGACGACGCGCGGGTCCTGGCCAATTCGGGCCGTCGCGGCGACAGCCACCGCGTGATGAAATCGCCTTGGGCCTTTCGCCAGTACGGTGAAGGGGGGCATTGGGTGTCGGACCTCTTCCCGAACGTCGCCCGCCATTCCGATAAGTTGTGCATGATCCATTCGATGCACACCGAAGGGGTCGCCCACGGCCCGGCGACGCTGTTTTTGCACTGCGGCGCGACGAATTCGATCCGGCCATCCTTCGGGTCGTGGGTCCATTACGGGTTGGGGACGGAGAACGACAACCTCCCCGGTTTTGTCACCATCGGGCCCCCGATGGGGAATGGCGGGACGCGGAATTTCGGCAGCGCGTTCCTTCCGGCGGTGCACCAAGGGACGCCGGTCGGCAAGGTCGATGGGGATGGCAGCGATCTGATGCTTCGCAACGCGCAGCTCGCTGCGGATGCATTGCCGGCAACCCGCAGGAGGCTCGATTTCGTCCAAGGGCTCAACCGCCAACGCTTCGAAGACCGACCGGGAGATACCGAGCTCGATGCGATGATCCGCAGTTATGACCTCGCGTGGCGGATGCAGACGCAGGCCCCCGAAACGTTTGACCTGAGCGGCGAGACGGAAGAGACGAAGAAGCTGTACGGGATCGATCAGCAACCGACCGACCCCTTCGGGCGTCGCTGCCTGCTCGCCCGCAGACTGTGTGAATCGGGGGTGCGTTTCATCCAGGTCAATTATGGCGACAACAGCGCCAACCCCGCTTGGGACCAGCACAGCAACCTCCCCAAGCACGCCGATCACGCGGCCAACGTCGACCTGCCGATCGCGGGGTTGTTGGAAGACCTCGATCGTCGCGGGTTGCTCGAAGAGACGCTCGTCTGGTGGGGCGGCGAATTCGGACGCACCCCGTATGCCCAAGCCAACGGCACCGGTCGCGATCATAACCCGCTCGGCTTCACCGTCTGGCTCGCCGGCGCCGGGGTCCGACCCGGGTTCCATTACGGCGCGACCGACGAGTTCGGGCACAAGGCGATTACTGACCGCGTCCACATGCATGACCTTCACGCGACGCTGTTGCACCTGCTGGGGCTCGATCACGAAAAGCTAACCTTCCGGCACGCCGGTCGCGATTATCGGCTGACCGATGTGTATGGAAAGGTCGTTCACGACGTCATCACCTGATCGTCGGCTCCCCTCCGCTGCCCGCTCTTTGGGGGGGTGGTTTTTGCGGCGGGTGATTTGGGTCGTAAGTCCATGTCGTGATTGGACTTAACCGTTAAAGAATGTTTGGTTTGGGTGCGGCTGTTGCGATTCTACGGGGGTCGCGGCTGCGATTCCTATCGGTCGCGGGGCTTTACATCGGAAGGGGCCCGACAGAGAATAGACGCTTCGAAATGACGCTGGTGACGGACCTTTCCTCGATCCGATCCGTGGTTGAGGGAAGGTTTATTTTTTTGCTCGGTTCAAGAGTTAGGTACGAGTCTGGGAGGGTGCGTTGATGTCCCAATCACAGCCGATGACACGCGAAGGTTATGAACGGCTCAAGGCCGAGGTCACCCGTTTGGAGACGGTCGAGTTGCCGTTGGTCGCTCAGAAGCTGGCCGACGCGAGGGCCGAAGGGGACTTGAAGGAGAACGCCGAGTACCACGCCCAGCGAGAGAACCAGGGGCTGTTGATGGCGAAGATCAACCAGATCAAGAGCAAGCTCGCCAACGCCAGCATCGTCGACACATCGAGCCTGCCGAAGGACACGGTCGCATTCGGCGCCGCGGTGAAGGTCCGAGACCTCGAATTCGGCGACGAAGAGACATTCACCCTCGTCGGGACCGGCGACGAGGATTACCAGACCGGTAAGATCTTGTTGACCAGCCCGATCGGTCAGGGATTGCTCGGCAAAAAGGTCGGCGACATCGCCGAGGTGCATGCCCCTGCCGGTTTGTTGAAATTCGAAATCCTCGAGATTTCGTTCGAATAACGGCGATTTATGAGCGAAGCGGAGCCAGCGAGCGAAGTGCGTCAAGGGCCAGGGTGTCTCCCAGGGTGTTTGGCGGCGACGTTGCTGTTAGGGATCGTTGCTTTCATCGCCTTCGGCTTTTCGGCGTGGCTGATTTTTCAAAAGCGGCCCGAACTCGCTTCGCGAACGCTTCGCGCCACGGTCGTCCCGCAATTGGAGCAAAGCCGGCTTGGCGAAGAGGAAAAGCTCAAGGTCATCGGCCAACTCAAGACGCTTGCCGATGACCTCGACGCGGGGCTGTACGAAAATTGGCAGGCGTCGGGGATCATGCAGCGTCTGATCGAGTCGCCGATGATGCGGTGGGGCGATTTGGCGACCATCGACGTTTGGATCGATGAGCGGTTACCGGAAGGGGAACGGGCCGCGGCCCACCAGGAATTGTCGCGGTTTCGCCGGGCCTCCGAGCTCGATCTGGCCAATTCCCGCGACGCCTACGACGTCCTCGGCCCGGTCGCAGGGGTCGAAAACGCGGTCGGGTTCACCGAACTGAAGGGGGAACCGACCGAAGAGGAGCTGCGGAAGGTCATCGAGCGGGCGAAACTGATCGGCGATCGGGCTAAGGTCGCCACGGGGGTCGAGCATCGGGTATCCTTAGCCGAGATCATCCGTCGGTTGATCGAAGTCGGACGCCGCGAAGGGGGTAAGTGACCCCCCGCAGCCACCCCGGCCCCTAACGAGACTCCCTCAACCCGATACCCTCTCCAAACCGATCATTTCGTCTGGCCGCGGCGGCTTGACGACCCCGACAATAAGGTGATCGATTTCCATCATTCGCAAGGATTCGCACGGGTGCTGAAAAGAACTCCAAACGGCGGGAAACGGGTCGTGATCGTCGGCGCAGGCCCCGGCGGTCTGGCCGCCGCCATGCAACTCGCCTACGCCGGACTCGATGTCACGCTCCTCGAAAGCCGCGAGGTCGTTGGCGGCCGCACGTCGGCGATTCAGGTGGGTGATTATCGCTTCGATTGCGGGCCGACTTTTTTTCTTTACCCGCGGGTCCTCGAAGAGATCTTCCGTTCCGTCGGCTTGGAGCTGCATCAGGAAGTCCCGATGGTGCGGCTCGATCCCCAATACCGGTTGACCTTCGCCGAAGGTGGCCGGCTCGATTGCACCCCCGACATGGACGAGATGGATCGCCAGATCGGGGCGATCTCCCCAGCCGATGTCGGCAAGTTGCGGCGATACATGGCCGACAACCGGGTTAAGCTGGCCAAGTTCCGGCCGATCCTCGAACAGCCCTTCAGCTCGCCACTCGATCTCCTCCGCCCGTCGCTGATGGGCGCCGCTAGGCACGTCCACCCGCTCCGGTCGCTGGGGCAGGAACTCGAAAGATACTTCAGCGACCCCAGGTTGGTGATCGCCTTCGCGTTCCAGAGCAAGTATTTGGGGATGTCGCCGTTCCAATGCCCGAGCCTCTTCAGCATCCTCTCGTACCTCGAATACGAATACGGCGTCTTCCATCCGATCGGCGGCTGTTCACGCGTCAGCGAAAGGATGGCCGAGATCGCGACGTCGTTGGGGGTTGACGTTCGCTTGGGCGAACCGGTCGAAGGGCTCGAAATGCAGGGCAAGCGGGTCGTCGGCGTCACGACACGACAAGGCTCTTATCCCTGCGACGCGATGGTCATCAATGCCGATTTCGCAGAGACGATGAAACGCCTCGTCCCCAACGCGATCCGGCGACGATGGAGCGACGATAAGCTCGCCGAGAAGCGCTTTTCTTGCAGCACCTTCATGCTCTACCTGGGGATCGAAGGACGCTATGACGAGCTTGCTCACCACAACATTCACATCAGCGGCGATTATAACAAGAACCTCGACGAGATCGAAAACCGTCACGTGCTGAGCGATGACCCTTCGTTCTATGTCCAGAACGCGTCGATCACCGATGAGACGCTCGCCCCGCGCGGGCACAGTACCATCTACATCCTCGTCCCGGTCAGCCATCAACATCGCAACATCGATTGGCGGCGCGAGGCCGCGCCGTTCCGCGAGCGGACGCTCGATTCCCTCGCCCAGATCGGGTTGCATGACATCAGGGATCGGATCCGCGTCGAACACCGGATCACCCCCGATGATTGGAACAACAATTATCGGATCTATCGCGGCGCGACTTTCAACCTGGCCCACAACCTGGGACAGATGCTTCACCGCAGGCCTCATAACCGCTTCGAAGAGCTGGATGGGGTCTACCTCGTGGGCGGTGGGACGCATCCCGGAAGCGGTCTGCCGGTGATCTACGAATCGAGCCGCATCTCCAGCCGTTTGTTGCTGCGGGACCTCGGTGTCAGCACCGGATTCATCGATGCGGCCGCCCTGCCGCTTGGCCAATCCCCCGCCTTGGCCGCGACCACCTGAGCCCCTTGGCGTCATCCGAGACCGGACGATCTCCGACGGCCATCCGGCTTATTCCCTCGCCGAGCGGCCCGTTGTTGCAGTCGGCTTGTTGCAACAGGATCACGCCCAAGCGAAGTCACGCTAGCCGTTATCGTCGGCGTGGCCGAAGATCTGGTCGATCGCGAGCGGCTTGGAGATGACTTCGTCGATCCCCCCGTCGGTCGCGTCGCGGATCGCTTCGATCGACGGTTGCAGCGTCATCCAAATGTGCCTTGGCGTGGCCCGCTGCGTCAGCGATCGTGCCGGGTCGAGCCGCTGTTGCCAATCGGTCGACGCGGCCGGGGGCGCGACCGAATCGTCCCACAGCACCGTCCTGAACCCGGCGTGCAGCGCGTGGACGAAATTTCGATGCCAAGTCGCGACGATCCCGCCGTGAAGGGCGACATCGAGCAAAGGCTCGGCCGTTTCGAAGCGGTCACACAAAACCAGCAGCGAATCGATCGTT
>JBEIRZ010000642.1:0-1654 GCA_040375695.1 Planctomycetaceae bacterium | reverse complement strand
CGCCAACGACCCGCCGAATCCGCCGACCAATTCGTCCATCACCCATGGGGCGTTCCCTTCCGCCGGCGAATCGCTCAGCGGTTGCCGGAAGATCGCCAATTCGTGCAGCAGCGCCGTCCCCGAAGCGCCGACCCCGACCGGGATGCTGGCGTTGCAAGCCTCGTCGCGGACCCGCCGATGGATCGGTTCGATCAACGACCTGCGGTGCAACCTCGCCGTCGTGATCCGTTCATGCTCGGCGATCGACACAAGGTAGGGGGGCAATGCCGAGTCGCTCGAGAGGACCCACAGCGGCCAATCGCCGAGCTCACGGACCCCTTGCAAGATTCCGGCCGCGACCCGCTGGCCAAGCCACAATTCCAACGACTCGTATTTCGATCGGCGGAGGTAATCGGCGAGCGCCCCCCGCGGTGGGGCCTGATCCCCAAGGCTGAGACGGAACATCTCCAGCGCGTCCTCGTCCGTCATCTCGACCGGTGGCAACCTCAGCGAAGATCGTTCGTCGGCCATCAGCCCGATGGCGTGCACCGACGTGTGCCCTTCGCAACGCCGCCGCAAGTTGCCGATCATCTCGGCCAATCGTTTGGCGACGGCCGGGTGTGTCGGGTCATAGTGCCCAAACGATGTCGGCTCGGGGGCGTCGAACCGCCAAGTCCCCATTTGGCCTTCAAGCGGTGATGTCAACGTCAACGCCGCGGCCGACGTCGGGTCGTCGCGAAGCTGTTTTTCCAAGACCCCATCGGGCGCACCCGGAAGGATGCAGGGGATCAATTTCATCCCCGTGCCATCGAACGACCGAAGGATCGCCTCCAACGCGTCAACACCGCCAGCGGTCGATGCCGCGTTCGCGTCCCAATTCGTCGGTGGCCGCCAACCTTCCAACGGATAAAGCGCATCACCGTCGGATGCCACCGTCAGGATCAATCCGTTGTACCCTTCGCGTCGCATCGCGGCCATCAATCGCCGCGTCGCCGCCAAGACCTCGTCATAATCGAGCGGACGTGTGAGCGTCGGCAACCCACGTTCGCCGAATTGTTCGAACAGTTCTCGCAGGTCAAGCTGCATGCAGGCCAGCCGCCCACCATTTGCGTTGACCGGTGACGACGCGTCAGGCGCTGCAAGCCCATCACCGCCCGATACCTGCGCGGCGAGGACTTCGATCTCGCCAAACCGCGCCCGCCGGTCGATCGAAACGTTGCTGATCATCAACAGCACCGAGTCGCTGCGAGGCCAATAATCGACTTCGCATTCATGCCAACCACGGTTCTCGTCGTCGTACCCGTTCCGCAAGATCACCGCGCCATGCCCCAGCGCGCGATTCGAATCGGATGCCTCTCCGTCGAGCGGCATCACCGCCAGTTGCATCGCCGAGCCCCGCGGGATTCGCAACACCGCCCGATGGCGAACGTTGGGCGCCAGCACCGGTGCGACAAAGGCCGCCTTCTGACCCGGCTCCAACTCCAACACCCGCACCCCTTCCTGACGGGTGAATTTCAGCGACCGGTTGCGACGCGTCGCCCCCGCCATCCACTGGGCCGCCGCGGCGGGAAGGACACGCGCCGAGGCTGCGGAAATCACCTGCCAGCGCGCGGGACCGAGCTTCGTCCAAGATTCCACTTCGACAGACGACTCGCCGATCGCAACGGCACCTAGG
>JBEIRZ010000664.1:0-1386 GCA_040375695.1 Planctomycetaceae bacterium | reverse complement strand
GACTTCCGATTGACCGATGTCGCCGGCGAAGTGATCCGGCCGATCCTCGCCTGATCCGTACCGCCTAGTCACCTCTCCTGATCGTCGGCCGCGATCGATCGAATCCGATCGCGACCGCCCTCCGTGATCGACCCGCCCATGCCCTTGCGTGGCATGCCCCGAGCATCGAGCGGAGCGGCGCATCGAAACGTCAAACGTTTCAGGGCATCGGGTGTTTGGCAAAGAAATCCCACATCAGGTCGTTGGCCGACACATCCATCGTCGATTTACCGATCAGGCTCAGCGGGGTCGGTTGGCCGGGCCAGGTATGACCGCCGCCGCGGACTTCGATCAGCACCACTTCGGCCCCGTCTTTGCCCGGTCCGTAGCTCTTGCGATGGACCGTCGTCCCGTCGTCGTGGCTGTCGGGGTAATCGAGCGACATCGGGTCACCCGCGCAGCCGTTGACCTTGCACCAGGCGGCGATCGAATCATCGACCGATTTGAAGGTCAGCCCTTGAGGGATGCGGTTGCCGGGGCCAGCGAACGGGACGATCTTGTCATCGGTCCCGTGAAAATGGATTACGGGGACGGGGCGAGGCGGCATCGCATCGGCGATCGCCATCGTCCCGGCGACGGGTGCGATCGCGGCGATGCGATGCGACAGCTCGGCGGCGAGGCGATAGCACATCATCCCGCCGTTGGAGAGTCCTGTCGCGTAGACCCGTTTGGGGTCGATGCGAACGACCTTGGCGAGGTCATCCAGCACATGATCGATAAACCGGACGTCATCGGCGGCCCCTTCGGCCATGCGGCCGCTGCGACCGCCGGAGTTCCAGGTCAGGAAGGGACCGGACCCGGTGCCGTTGGGATAGACGGCGACGAAACCGGCCTGGTCCGACTTTTCGTTCATCCCGGTCCAGCCGATGGTGATCGCGGCATTCGTCGCGGCGCCGTGCAGGACCAAGACGACGGGGGCCGGTTTGGCGGGGTCGAATCCTTTGGGGATGTGGAAGGTGTACGAGCGGGGGATGGAATCGACTTGCAATTTGCGCGAGTGGTCCCCTGGTTCGGGGGCATTGGCCAGCGCGCCCCCGCACGACAGGATCCCGATCAACACGGCAACCGCCCCAGACCCTCGCATCGTCCCCTCCCCGGTGAGATAAAAATCCTTCCAACCGCCAGCAATGACATCACCATCATCCTATCGATCATAGAGGTTAGACCAGCGAAAGTTAAACGGGAAAGCGATTGGGTTGGTTCGACTGAGGCGTGCCGGACCGCGGCCTCACCAACGATTGCACGTTGTTTTTTCCACACGATCGGTCGCGATTGCACCGCAATCCACACGTTTGCTCTTCGCGCTCTGAGCGGCAATTGATAGCGGCTGGGCGCGAGCCCACCGGT
>JBEIRZ010000597.1:0-2068 GCA_040375695.1 Planctomycetaceae bacterium | reverse complement strand
CACGACCTGCACGCGACGATGCTGCATCAACTCGGCATCCGCCACGACACCTTCAGCGTCAAATTCCAAGGGCTCGACGCGAAATTAACCGGAGTCGAAAAAGCCAACGTCATCAACGACATCCTCGTGTAACGCCGAACCGAGGATCAACTGACCCGATCACCTTCAATCATCTGACCCGATCGACTACGAATCAGACCGTTACCGAGCATCGCTCTTGAGCCCCTATGCGAACTTTAGGACAAGGCACCCGTACTCCGAGCGATCCGATTGTTCGCGTTACACCGCTGTTATCGAGCCAAAACGGCCAGTCAAATGGACCTTTGGTTTCGCGGTCCTGTGCGTTACACTAAGTGAGTCGGATCTGAGAATCCGGCCCCGAAATACGCGCCCATAGCTCAGCTGGATAGAGCAGCGGACTTCTAATCCGCAGGTCGTAGGTTCGACTCCTACTGGGCGTATTTTCTCCACCATTTCTGATTCTCTGTGTCGAACGCTTCGACAATCCTGCCGACCTCTGCCAGCCAAACGTCTCCTCCTACGAAGCTCTGGCTCGCAGAATCTTTAATCAGCATTTCTGCGATCGTTCCCAAATTCAACCTCACCAGCACGCTTCATCGCTCGCCCCAGCAGCCAAGGACTATCAACACATCACCTACCCTGAAACCCGAACACAAGACCTGACCCTCGCGAAGCAGTTCTGCTGACCCTCGCGAAGCAGTTCTGCTGACCCTCGCGAAGCAGTTCTACCCCCGAATCGCGCGGCGCTGAATCCCTCGACGGAAACAGGTATGCTGGTGGGCTGTATCTTGCAATGCCTTAGGAGTTGCCGAAATGCTGTCGCTTGCCATCGTCCTTCGCAGGGGCCGTTGTTGCCACGATCGGTCAAGTCGATTATCGCTTCTAAGACCTGGTCGTTTCGTTTTTTCCCACGCGACCCGGCTGATCGCTTTGATGTTGGCGTTCGCCATGGGTGAAAGGCCGATCGGTCGCGCGACCGAACCGAATCGAGCGGAAAACGATCGGTCGCGACTGGTCGCGATGTTCGAGGCTGCGGGCGATGGGGAAACGGTCACGATCCCGCCGGGTGATTATCGGCTCGATGGCCAAGCACCCATCCCCCTTCGTTCTCGGATGACCGTCAATGCTTATGGGGCGACCTTCCGTTTCCCCGAGACGCTGGGTGACCAGAGCCGCTGTGTCCTCTTCAGCGGCGAGAATTTGCAAGACTTTCGCTGGTTTGGTGGCCATTTCGTCGGGCATGCCTTTGACCCTGCGAAGGAGACGAATCGTTGGGAACCGAATGCGAACACCCGCGCTATCGTGGTAACCACAACGGCAACCGGCGAAACCGCAAACCTCACCTTCCGTGACATCACCGCCGACGGGTTGGCAGGGGCCGTGATCACCGTCTTGGGGGCGTCGAAAGCGGGGAGCGACCGTGATGTCGAACGGTTCGCCCGTAACGTGTCGGTCGAGAATTGCACATTGCTCCGCAGCGGTAAATTCATGTGGGATTACGGCTACCTGTGGCAGATCACGCTGTGGCCCGACGAACATACCGAGGCGGAACGCGCGATGGCGAAGAAGTATTTTCCCGCCGAATTCGTCCGTGGGCCGGCAACGATGCGGCGCGGTGACGATCGCGTATTGCTCGATAATCGCAACGCGATCCCCGTCTCGAAGCTCGACCAGCGAGGGACGCAATCGCTCGCTTTCTTCCATGACGACCTCCCGCCCAATGTCACAAAGGGGCGGCAATACTTCGTCGTCGACAGCCAACCCGAATTCATCCGGATCGGCGCGCAACCCGGTGGGGAGGCGATCCGGTTCGACGGCGACAGCGGCCCGGAGCTTCGGTTGACCTACCCCCTGTTCCAAGCCCACCTCGCCCTCTACGCACCGAAAGGGAGCGGCCCGGGGAAAGGGGCGATCGATCTGGTCGGCTGCGAAAATGTCATTGTCAGCAATTGCCGGCTCAGCGCGCTGGGGGACACGATGCACATCCAGAAATCTCGCGGCATCGCCTTTCACGGGAACCAGATCATCGGCTCACGGATGGGGGCGT
>JBEIRZ010000208.1:0-7778 GCA_040375695.1 Planctomycetaceae bacterium | reverse complement strand
TGGGCCGGGCAGTTGGTGCCGCTGCGGCTCGAAAATCATTTGCCCACGCCAACCGGGTTGGCGACGGCCGAGGCGACTCAGGCGGTGCTGGCGGACAACGTCCGTCGGGTGTGGTGCGTAGTGCTGTTGGTCTATTGCCTTGTCGCGGCGGTCGTCCCGGTCTGGCTGTTGCTCCAGCCCCGCGGGCACCTTGGCGGCATCTTCCTGTACATCGCCCTGTTGGGCGGCGCGGTGGGGCTGATGATCGGTGGCGAAACGATCGACTACCCGGCCTTCAACGGCTTCGTTTCCCCATCGGGCCAGAGCCTCTTTCCGATGCTCTTCATCATCATCGCTTGTGGCGCGTGCAGCGGTTTTCATTCGTTGATCTGTTCGGGGACGACCTCCAAACAGCTCGCCAAAGAGACCGATGCCCGCAGGATCGGTTACGGTGCGATGTTGCTCGAAGCGATGGTCGCGATCGTTTCGCTCAGTTGCGTCATGATCCTTACCAAGGACTCCCCCGCGGTCCGCAACCCGCAGCCGAACCTGATTTATGCCCTCGGGATCGGTCGGTTCCTGGAAGCGCTGCACCTCCCGCCGCAGCTTGGCGTTTCGTTTGCCCTGATGGCCTTCACCACGTTCATCTACGACACGCTTGACGTCTGCACCCGGTTAGGGCGGTACATCATTCAAGAGTTGACAGGGATCAAGGGGACGGCGGGTCGATGGTTGGGGACGGCGCTCACCGCCGGCGCGCCCCTGTATTTTCTTTTGGCACCCTGCGTCACCCCCGAAGGGACACCGCTGCCACCGACATGGCGAACATTTTGGAACCTGTTCGGCGCGAGCAACCAATTGCTCGCCGCGCTGACGCTCCTGGGCGTCACCGTCTGGCTCTGGCGGACCCGTCGCGAGATGTGGGTTTGGTTTGTCACCGGGATCCCGACGGTCGTGATGTACATCATGAGCACCTGGGCGATCATCACGTTGACGTGGCCCAAGTTCGTTTCCGCAAACGGCGAGTTCACGCTCCCGCGCGAAGTCGTCCCCTGGGTCGGCGTCGTCCTCTTCTGCTTGGCGGTGCTGATGCTGATCGAGGCGATCCTGGTGCTGAAGGGGACCAAAGACGAGCCGCTTCCGCCCCAATCCCTCGCCACCGCCTGAGTCGTCTTCAAAGCGACGCGTCGCGAACCCTGTCTGACGCGAAACGTCGCGGCCCGTGATAACCCGCCCCGTCGTGACTTGCGGCATCGCGACGGCCGATGTGGCGAAAGACGCATCCTCCCGACGGAGGGGCGGGTGGTGGGTGTGCATGAATAAAAGCTTGTCCAAAGCGTCCCGCGAGATACAATTTAGGTTACGAAGTTACTCTTCTTCGTAGCCGCAGGAGCGGTTCTTTTCGCCCCGGCTGGTAATGCGGCGAACGATAATCTCATGACCCTCTCTTTCGAACGCTTGGAATCGCGGCAACTATTCGCCGCGTGGCAAAACAGCGACCTCGCCTGCGACGTCGATTCGTCATCACTCGTGACGTCGGTCGATGCCCTGCTGGTGCTGAACGACCTCGGCCGCAATTCGGCGCGAAGGCTCGACCCCGAAAAGCCAGATCCTGCTGACCCTTTCCTCGATGTCAATGGCGACAACTATCTTTGGCCGCTCGACGCGCTGCTGATCCTGAACGCGATCGCCCGTCACCCGACCCCGCCGACCGTCGCCGCGTCGATCGATTCTGCCGATGACCCGAATTTCAATGGCGTTGTTCTTGATGAGACGATCCGCTTGGGGGGGATATCCGTCCCAACATCACGCGTTCGGGTCTTTGTCGATCGAGAAGGGGACGCCGCGCCCCGCGTCGCATGGCAAGGGGTGACCGATGCCAACGGGGCGTTTGCCCCTGTCGTGCCGGTCGTTCGCGGGGCGAGCCGATTGATGATCGAAGTCCGTGACGAGATAGGCCAGAAGGGCGAAACGGTCAAGCTGGTCAGTCGCGGCGATGTCGTCGCCGATTGGAACGCGACGCTGTTGAACGCGGTCCGCGATTGGACGACGACTTCCAATGACCCCGTCCCCAACCGCATCGTCAATTCGCGTCCGGCGGAAGTGACGAAGAATTTGGCGATGGTCCATGCGGCGATGTTCGACGCGATCAACGCCGTCGAGGGGCGTTATCGATCCTACCTTTCGGACTTACCGAGCGACCCGATGGCGTCGCCGGTGACCGCGCTTGCGACGGCCGCGCACCGAGTGTCGATCCACCTTTACCCAGACGCCGACCAGGTCGCGGTGCTCGACGCGACCTTGGCCGAATCGCTCGCATCGGTCCCGGAGGGGGCGGCAAAGCAGCGCGGGATCCTACTGGGGGAGGCGATCGCCCGGCGGATGATCGAAGCCCGCGAGGGTGATGGGTCATCGGCCCCGTCGACGTACACGCCTTCGGGGGAGATCGGGCGTTGGGGCCGCACCGGGCCGGGGTTCCTGCCCCCCGAGCTCCCGATGTGGGGGCAGGTCAAGCCGTTTGTGCTCGCAGATGTCACCGGCATTCGCGTCGCGGCGCCCCCGGCGCTCGATTCGGCCGAATACGCCGCCGCGGTCGATCAGGTGATGCGGTTGGGAAGGGTCGATAGCACCACGCGGACATCCGATCAAACCGAGATCGCGAACTTTTGGGCCGACGGGGCGGGGACGGCGACCCCGCCGGGGCATTGGAACCGGATCGCTAGCGACGTGTTGATGTCGCGAACTCCGGAGCTGATCGATTCGGCCAGGACGATGGCGATGTTGAACTTGGCGCTCGCCGATGCCGCGATCGCCGCTTGGGACGTGAAGTACTTGTACGACTTCTGGCGTCCGATCGACGCGATCACGAAGGCCGCGGCGGATGGGAATGACGCGACCGTCCAGGACGCGACTTGGACGCCGCTGCTCAAGACCCCGCCGCACCCCACTTACGTCTCGGGGCACAGCACCTTTAGCGCGGCGGCGGCGACGGTATTGACGCACTTGCTGGGGGACAACGTTTCCTTCACCACCACCAACGACCCGAAGACGGGATTGACCCAGACGCCGATCCCGGTGCAGTCGTTGGTGACTAGGCGGTTCGCCAGTTTCGCGGAGGCGGCCGATGAGGCCGGGGTGAGCCGCGTGTATGGCGGGATCCACTTCCCGTTTGACAATACGGCCGGCCAAGCCCTCGGCCGCGCGGTCGGCCAGGCGATCGTCAACTCGCAGCTCTAACGCTGGTCCGGTTCGGCTTTTATGAGGCCACTCAGCGGGGGATGTGGCGGGTCGTGTCGTGGACGAGGTACCGCAAGAACCATTCGCAAGCGATGTCGGCGACGTTTTGCATCGCCCCGGGCTCCTCGAATTGACGCGTGACCCCTGGAAGGAGGGTCAATTGCTTGGTGCAATCGAGTCGACCGATCGCCTCTTCGTTCAGTTCGACCAGCAACCTATCTTCGCCGCCGACGATCAGCAGCGTCGGCGCTTCGATCTCGGAGAGGGTCCCCATCGCCAGGTCGGGTCGGCCGCCACGCGCGACAACGGCGTGGACCTTGTTGGGGATTTCGGAGGCGGCGACGAGAGCCGCTGCGGCGGCGGTGTTATTGCCGAAATAGCCGACCTGGAGGGCGCGGGTCGCGGGGTTACGACTCAACCATCCCGTGGCGATTTCCAGGCGGTGGGCGAGCAATTCGATGTCGAACATCATCTCCCGTTCGTCCGCCTCTTCCTCTTCGAGGAGATCGAGCAGGAATGTTGCCATTCCGGCACCTTCGAGCGACTTGGCGACGAGCTTGCTTTTGGTAGCGAACCTGCCGTTGCCGTTGCCATGGGGAAAGACGACAACGCCGCGCGGGTCGGCGGGGACACGCAGCACCCCTCCGAGCTGTCGGTAGCCGACCGGGATCATCACTTCGCGTTCCTGCGGTACCAAGGTCTCGTTCATTTCGTTGTTCTCCGTTTCACGTCAGGGCGGGATGGGGATCGGACTGTTCAAAAAGAGATCGAAAATTGAATAGCTGTTCGTCGATACCGAAGCATCGGTCAGGGGCCTAGTTGCGGACTTGTCACGCCGCGACGCCGCTTGGGCGTCAAGGCAGGTCGATCGGGCTACGGACGATACCCATCTCGTCTGATCGTTCGCAGACGATCTCGATCGGTTGTCGGTAGCATGATTTTTTCGGGTGCGATGTCGCGAAACCATCGGGCGGCGAACCAATTCGCCCTAGCGGATTCCGCCAGAATCGAGAGCGGCGTACGCGACCTGGTCGGTGGGATTTTCTAACCGTCAGAAGTTCTGGCCATCGAACGTTGCACCATTCGTTGCCGGCGGATTTCGCGAGGGGTTGCGATCGGAACGCGGCATCGCGTCGGTTGGTCGAGCAAGGTCACAAACCCAGCGGTGAATGGCCCAGAATCACAAGCGAAGGACGCAGGTCAGTTGATCCGAAAGGGCCTTGCGATGACCGACGAGGAAAATTGACTGGAGAACCGCGGCGGGGGAGAACCGACCGCGAGGGTCGGTTCTCCCAAGGAGGTCTGGCAGTGTCTTTGGTAGCTGAAGGTGGTGAAGGGCCGGCCAACCAGGAACCATCCCCGGCCCTTGTTCGTCAGCTACTTACGACACCGCCTCCGCCGCAGAAGGAGTACCGAAGGGCTGACATCACGCGTTTTTGACCGCGATCTTTTTGCCGCGGGCTTCTTTGGTTTTGGGGATCGTGACGGTCAAGACGCCGTTGTGGTACTTCGCATCGATCTTGTCTTTGTCGATCCCCGAGGGGAGCGACACCGATTCGTAGCACTCGAACTCCTCGCGGCTCTCGACACCCTTCTCTTTCGATTTCGTTTGGTGGCTGGCGCGCAGGACCAGCCGATCGCTGCTGATGCGCAGGTCGAAATCATCCGCCTCGAACCCTGGGGCTTCGGCCCGCAGCACCAAGCGGTCCCCCTTGTCATCGACCTCCAGCCCCCACGACCAGCCGGGGCCGAATTCATCGGCCGGGAGCGGCCAAGAGCGGGCGTAGCGGTCGCAAAGCTCATCGAACTCGCTTTGCATGCGGCGCATCAACAAGGGGAAGTCCCGGGGCGCCGAAAGTGGGCCTCCGTTGCCGGTGGCTTCCATCTGCCGTGTTCGCCAAGGGGTCAGCGCTGTCATTGTCGATTTCCTGGGGTGTTTGGTATTCGGTATTTCGAGGTGGGTGCGTTTCAGGACTCGATCTTGATCGCGATCCGCCGTGGCTTGGCGCGTTCCAGTTTGGGGAGCCGTACGGTCAAGACGCCGTCGCGATATTCGGCCGAGATCTTTTCGCTATCGATCTCTGTCGAGATCGCGAAGTTGCGATAAAAGTCGCCGACGCCGTATTCCTGTCGCAGGTATTCGGCGGCCACGCGGGGACGCGGGACCTTGCCATGCAGCGACAGCTCGCCACGCTCGAAGCGGACGTCGACGTCTTCGGGTTTGCATCCCGGGATGTCGCATTCCAAGACGACTTCGTCAGCCGATTCGCGGATGTCGACCCGAGGGGTGAAGTAGATGCCGCCGCGGGTCGCTTCGGGGGCGGTCACTTCACCGGCTTCTTTGATCGCGGCAAGTTTCGTGTCGGGCATGGGGAAGCTCCTTTCGGTTAGGGATGAGGCGATTACGAGTCATTCCGCCTTGACGACGATCCGTCGCGGCTTCGCATCGGCGGTCTTGGTCATCGTGACGCGGAGGACCCCCTGTTCCAGGTGGGCCTCGACTTTGGCCGGGTCGACTTTGAACGGCAGGAGAATCGTCCGTTCGAAACTGCCGAAGGGGCGTTCTTGGCGATGCCACTGGGCCTCTTTCGGGGCGGCGGAATCCCGCTTCCCTTTGATCGCCAGCCGCTTGTTATCGACGACCGTGATCTCGATCGCCGCCAGCATCAGCCCCGGGAGTTCGGTTTCCAGGAAGAGGTGGTCGTCGTCTTCGAGCAGGTTGATCGGCGGGTAAGCCGGGACGAGCCCCGCCCAGTCGGTGAAGTCGATGCCGGGAGAACCAAGCAATTGCCCCATTTCGCCCCGCATCCGTCGCAGTTCCCGACGCATCTCTTGGTAAGGGTTCCAACGCGTTTGTAGTGCCATCTCACTTCCCCTTCGTCGTGTCGTTGGCCTTGGATGTTATTTAGCGGCCGGATGCCGTGGCTTGCACGCGGCCGTCTCGTCCGATTTACAAGCCAACCCGTGACCTAGCGGCCATCGGATCACGGCGGGATCGTGCCGAGCCCCGACCGCTTGGTCAGTAGGGCTATTGTGCGGCGTTCGAGCGCGCCTGCCATCGAGAAGCAGACCATTTCGGGATGGCGGATTCCGCCAAGATAAAAAGGGGAAACGGCCGGTGAAAACGGTGAGTCATTCCAGCGATCAGCCCACCGATTCGGGAAGGACGGGAAGCGTTCCGGTCAGCAAAGCCCTTCGCGTTTTTTTGATAAAAATGGCGGATTCCGCCAGTGTTGACAGCAAAATTGCGGGTTTAATGGACGAGGTTTGAAAGTTTCGCTCCAAGGGTTGGCGACCGGGGTCGCCCCCGGCGTGTCGTGCCAATTCGTCTCGATCGGTGACGTGACGTTGAAAGACAGTAACGCCGCGTCGAACGTTTACCGGATCGCTCAGGAAGCGCTGAACAACGCCCTGCGGCATGGCCATGCCACCGTGGTCAAAATTTCGCTAGCGGAAGAAGACGGGCAGCTCGTCTTGCAGGTTGCCGACAACGGGACCGGTTTCGATCCCGCCACGGTCGCGCACGGGATGGGGCTGCAGACGATGGATTACCGTGCCAACATGATCGGCGGGTGGTTGAAGATCGATTCGTCGCGCGACGGCGGGACGACGATCCGTTGCATTTTTCCGCGGCATTCCGGGGAGTTGCCCGAAGCCGACGGCTTGAAAGGATTTGATCCGAACCGAACCCCATGAGCTAACGATGTACCGGGCGAGAGTGCTGATTGTCGATGACCATCCGATGGTTCGCCTGGGACTGTCGATGAACATCTCTGCCGACCCCGATTTCGAAGTCTGCGGCGAGGCCGGCTCCGAGTCCGAAGCGTTGGAGCTCCTTCGCAAGATCAGTCCCGATCTGATGATCGTCGATGTGTCGCTGAAGGAAGGGAACGGGATCGAATTGATCAAGCAGATCCGCGGTCGTTACCCGCGTTTGCCGATCCTCGTCGTGTCGGGGTTCAAGGAATCGCTCTACGGGGAACGGGCCCTGCGGGCCGGTGCCTCGGGGTATTTGAACAAGCAGGAATCGCAAGCGAAGTTGATCGAGGCGCTGCGCATGATCTTGAAAGGGGGACGGTATGTCAGCCCCGAATTGCTAGTTCGCTTGGTCGGCCAAGCCCTCGATCACTCGGAAACGGATGAGGAAAAGAGCGGTGATGGGGTCATGCGGATCCTTTCCGATCGCGAGCTCGAGATCTTTCGCATGATCGGCTTGGGGATGACCAGTGGTGCGATCGCTAACGAGTTGCACCTGAGTCGCCACACGATCGACACACACCGGGAAAACATCAAGCGAAAGACGGGGGCGAAGAACGCGGGCGAATTGAGCCGTCAAGCGGTGCAGTGGTTGCTCGAAAACGGGTAAGTCGTCGATCGAGCACCCCGGCGAGAACATCAAATCGAAGGGATCATGAAGTCGACATCGGATCGCCGAGAAACAAGGGAAGATGCCCCAAGGCGGGACGATCTCGCTGCAATCCGAAAGCCACCCGATCGAATTCCGCAAAGTCGAAATCATGGTTCTCTCCGAGTGGTCTACCGATCCGGCAGACAGTGACGTC
>JBEIRZ010000611.1:0-1968 GCA_040375695.1 Planctomycetaceae bacterium | reverse complement strand
CGTAGCGAACGTTGGCCAGCTTTCCTTCTTTGCTGCCGCTTGCGCCGTCGCGATCGCTGGCGGCGTAGCAGTCGCCGAAGTTTGGACAGCGCCCGGAATATCCTCCGCTTCCTCTGGCGTGTAATAGCCAAACGTCGCTTCTGGACATACCGTCCGAATCGCGTCGCTGATGCAACGAGCCCACAGCATGACAGCACGGGACCGAGGCGAAGCGTATTTAGCTTTCAGGATCGAATCGATTTGCTTCTCGTTCCCCGACGCAAGAACCGCGAGAATATCCCGTTCGCCCTTGCCCTTTATTGAGTACGGGAAAGGCTCCTTTTTAGCCTGCTCCCACGTCAATTCGTGATTAGTGACTCGCTTCAGATAGTGCAGCTTTAGACGGGCCGCTTCGGGAGATTTTTCAACAATTTCAACTTGCCCGCCGGCTTGCTGAAATGCCGCTGCCATTGCGTCATAAGGGATCGTCAGTCGCGACCCGACCAGTTGATTACGCTTCAACCATTCAAATGGCGGGGTGTTCGTGGTCAAGCAATGGAACGCGATCATCGCTCCCTGCGCTTGTGTTAGCGACCCAAACATGCCGGACAACGCAATCCAGCTTCCCAACTTTTCTACAGCGACGATATCGACGCCAGGGTTAGCACTCATTCTTTAACCTTGTGGTGATAGGTTCAAACAGACGGGACAAAACAAAATCAAGCAGCGCCGATGCGTTCGGCAATTGCACGGGTAATCGACAAATCTCCAAGCAGATAGGCAATCGCCTGTTGCTGTTCTGCGGGATCGTCGGATCGAAATAGTCGAGCGAAATCGGCACCGGTCAACCCGTCGGCCTTCCCTGGCAGCCCGAGAGCCTTCGCGACGGTCGATAATTGCCCTAGCCCCTTTTCCGGCCAGGATCGGACACCGGCCCGCCAAGTTTCAGAGAGATCGACAAAAGTTTGGTCGAGGTAGCCGCGGGGGTCCAACACGGTTGACGGGACCGGGACGCCGGCGATATACGATCGTTGAACGAGAAATGGGATGTCGAATCCTTTGATGTTCCAGCCCATCAACTTGCGGTTCACCTTACGCGCTTTCCCGTATTGCTCCCAAAATCCCGCTAGGATCGTTGCTTCGGTCTTGTCTCCGCCGACCGCTTGGATTTTATCGACCTGCCCGGAATAGCCGATCGCCAGCACTTCGCCGGTAATCGCGGACAATGCCGCACGGTCTAAAATCCCGGCCCAATACGCGGGTTCGGCCTTTTCGAGATCGGAGGCGTATTTTTCCGCCGCGTCTCGATGTTTCGCCTCTGCCTCTTTGATTTTTGCTTCGATCTTCACCGGGTCTTTGATGTTCCCGAGTTTGACCGATGCCGGGCCGAAATCACCGGGCGCCGGACCAAGCGACGTCGGGTCAAACGGCGGAAGAATCGCCTTCAGCGTATCAATCGGAAGCGAGCCGGTTTCGATGTCAAAGATTATCGGTGTCATTTCCTGTTACCTGGTGCGGTGCGGGGGCGTGGGCGGTCGTTTTCGAGCGATTCGCAATGGCCAAAATACGAGATCGGTTTTCTGCCTTTACGAAACGCAAAAGCGTTGGAATTGTCGGAATAATAGCGGTCAATCGTCGAATAGCATTGAAATCCGCACGCCGCAAAAAATCGTTGGGCGCCGACGCGAATTTCAGGGACGTACACTTCGACCGGCTTCCCCCCGGCGTAGCGTCCGCAAACAAAATCGACCAGCGCGCGGCCGACCCCAAGCCCCTGGCAATACGGATCGACGGAGATTGACCGAATAACGACGCAGTAATCGTTCGTCTCGCAAACGATATAGCCGACCGGTTCGTCGGAAATTCCGCGCGTCCCGACCCACGCAGCACGGGGATATGCCGTGCCGATCATCCCATAAAACGCGGTCGCCGAGTCCGGTTCGTGAAAATTTACAATTTCAGTTCGGACGATCGCCGGAACATCTTCGT
>JBEIRZ010000212.1:0-7676 GCA_040375695.1 Planctomycetaceae bacterium | reverse complement strand
TGACAGAAGAAGCAGTTGTCAGACAGGATCGGTCGGACGTCCCGATTGTATTCGACCTTGTCAGGGATCGTTTCGGCGAAGGCGATGGAGCTCGAAGTGGCCAGGAGCAGGGCGATCAGGTATCTCATCGAACGTTCCAAGACGCGAAAACGGCCGGGGCTTGGGTAGGCTCCGGACGCGCGGGGTGATTGGCGGGAATTCGAAACGGGAGGTGACGCTGAGAGGTCACGCTTCGGTTGTGATTATAGTCGCCCGGCTCGGGGGACGTCACCGGCAAGAGAGGTTGTCACGATCGGGAGATTTGGCCAGGGTCCTTGCGAGACGGATCCCGGATCTTCGGACGATTTTCTCGATGAATGGGGGTGATAAAACGAAAACGGCGTGAAGCTGTCACGCATCACGCCGTTCGATGTGGTTGAGGTTTCGACTTAGCGAAGGCTATTTGGAGACGGTGATGTTGTTTTCGACGCGGCGAACACCAGGTTCGAGCCGCAGTAGCAATTCGGCCATGCGGCGTTGCTTGTCGCTCGATGCGGACCCGGAGATTCGGGCGACGCCATCTTCGACGGAGGCCGAGTAGCCATTGACGACCCGTTGGGCGGGGGTCGATTGGATGTTTTGGCGGGTACGAATTTCACCGGCCCGGACCATTTCGGCGGGGACGTCGACGGAACCTCGGAGGCGGGCGCGTATTGGCGGCTTCGCTTGAGAACCGCTGTTGCCGCCGAAGAGGTTGCCGAAGGGGCTCATGCCGCCGAAGCCGCCAAACCCTCCCATGCGACCGCCGAAGCCACCGAAGCTGTTCATTCCCCGCGAGCTCGTCGAGCCTCGTGATCCGGAGCTCGAACCGGCGGGGCCGCCGATGTCAGAGAATTGGCGATCGGCCGAACGACCGATTTGGCCCGCTTGGGTGTTGCCGGGCTGCGACGTGAAGTTGTTCGACGAACCTCCGGACTGCGATGAACCGCCACTGGTTGAACCGCCACTGGTTGAACCGCCGGTTGTCGGTCGGCTGCTGGAAGAACCGCCGCTCATGCTTCCGCCCGAACTGCTGCCAAATCCGCCGCTGGAAGAGCCACCGAAACCGCCGCTGGAAGAACCCCCGCCAAAGCCACCACCGCCTGTTCCTTGAGCGAAGGCCGGGGTGGAGATCAGGGCGGCTGCCAGTGCGACGCTCGTCACACAGAGGGCTAACTGGCGGATCGAAAATCGGTAACGCATGGCTCATGCCCTGGCAGGAGGATCGATTCAGAGAAAAGAAAGCAAATCGGAGCGTAAAATTAAGGCCGTTTCCCCGCTAACGACGCCGCTATTGTATCCCAAACCCGATCGACACGGTGAGGTTTCGCTTCTTAATCATTATACGAAGAATTTTTCACTAATTCACCACGACAGGGTCGCCGGGTTCGAATACATTGAGTTTATGGCCAAGGCAAACATTGGACGCCTTCGGCAACTTATCACCTTAATGATTCCACTCTCACGATTACGAATCAGCAAGACCGGAAGGCGAGCCCGATGTCGAAATTGAACCTGTTGAGGCCTTTCTGCCGGATGGGCCGAATTTCTCAGCCGCACCGCTTCTCAAGCCTCGGGTTCTCAAGCCTCGGGTTCTCAAGCCTCGGGCGATTGGCCGTGATCATGGGGCTGTTGGCGGTGACTACAACTGTAGTCACTGGTCAGGAGAAGGCTTCACGACCGGCTTCCGGCGGCACGAAGGGGACGGCCAGCACGCTCCCAGGGGCACCCCGGCTCCTTCCTGGCGAGACGATGATTTACGTCCGCATCGAGGATGCCTCGCAGTTGCGTGAGGACATGAAGGAGAGCTCTGTCGGTCGGATGATGGACGACCCGAAGATGCGGCCGATGGTCAGCGACGTTTACAACACGGTCTCGGGCCTTTTCGCGCAAGTCGGTTCACGCTTCGGGTTGACGCTCGATGACTTGCTCGCGATCCCTCAGGGGCAGGTCGCCTTTGCCGTTGTCGGTTTGCCCGAGTCGGACGTGCCGCAGAAAACCCCTGCCGCCCCGCAGAGTGCTCCTGCGTCGGACGCGTCGGCCCCCAGGGACGATTCCCCCGAAGCGATTCGCAAGCGTCTCGCCGAACGGCGTCAACGCCGCAACCCTGCTAGGCTGGGGCTGGTGATGATCATCGACACGGGTGACGAAGATAAGTCGCTCGACAAGATCCTTGACCAGATCGAGCAGCAGGTCGAACGTGGAGGCGGGGTCGCTCGCAGCGAAACGATCGATGGCGTCGACATGCGTCGGTGGCTCGACCCGGATGGTAAAGAAGTCCGCATGGAATACTTCCGTCGCGGCGGGGCGACGGTCATCGGCATCGGCGGCGCGACCGCGACCGATGCACTCGCGCGATGGAACGGCAAGGCGAAAAGTCCGAGCCTCTCCGAGTCCTCCGACTTTGCCGCGGTGATGACGCGGGTCGTTGGCGCTTCGGAGACGCGGCCTCAGATCCAAATGTTCGCCGACCCCTATCGGCTGCTCAAGCGATTGGTCACGCAAGCCGGTGGCGTGGGCGGGGCTTTGGGGTGGCAGATCGCCGAAGAGCTGGGCGTGAACAAGATCCGTGGGATCGGTGCCAGCAGTTTCCATGGCGGCGACACCTTTGACGACATCAGCCACGCCCACATTTTGCTCGATCCTCCCCGCGACGGGATCTTTTCGGTCCTGCGGCCCAAAGACGGGGACACCAACCCGCCGGCATGGGTCCCCGAAGACGTCACGTCTTTCACCTCGATCGGCTGGCGCGCCGACGCGACCTACGAAGGCGTCGGCCGGATCCTCGATCGGTTCCAAGGCGAAGGGGCGCTCAAGCGATTGGTCGAAGAGCCCTACAAAACACGTGTCGGTGGCGATTTCCGCAAATCGGTGATCGACGCGATCGACGACCGCGTCATCCTGATCCGCTGGCTCCAGCCACCCGTTCGCGTCAACAGCAACGTTTCGATCAACGCGATCAAACTGAAGGACCCGATCGCGTTCCAAGCGACGATCGATGAACTGCGCAAGGCCTTCCCGACCGCGGCCCGCGAAGAGACGCTCGCCGGACGCAAGCTGTACCTCTTTGGCGGTCCTCGTGGCGGCGGCGGTCAAAACGGCGGTGGTCAAAACGGCAATGAGGGTGAAACCCCCTTCCCCGCAGGGCTGCGACGGCCGACACCGTGCGCGATCGTCCTGGATGATTGGCTCTTGACCAGCGATAGCCGCGAATTCATCGAACGGGCGATCCGTACGAACGACGGGGCGATCCCCAAATTGAAATCGCTTCCAGATTACGACGTCTTGGCGAGCGAACTCGGCAGCCAGCTCGATGGCGAAAAGCCCTTCATGCTGTCGTTCGTCCGCTCGTCGGAAGTCCTTCGTCAAGTTTACGACCTGGCGAAGTCGGACCAGACCCGCTCGTTCCTCGACACCGCCGGGCAGAACAACCCGGTCGTAAAGACCCTCAGTGACTTGCTCAAGCGGAACCAGTTGCCCCCCTTCGATGACTTCATCAAGTATTTCGCCCCGACCGGGTCGTTCGCTTATGACGAGGCGAACGGGATGCACTTCGGCCGTTACACGCTGAAACCTGACGAAGAGTGACCCGGGTCATCGAGAACTCATCCGCGGCCTCGTCCCTGTGACGGGGCCGCTCGCGTTTTGTCGGGGCCCGCACCGACACCACGATCGACCGATCGCGAAATTTTCAAGTCGGCCAGTCGTTTTTGCGCGACCTTTTTATCCGCCCGTTGTTTGATTCGGCGTTTTGTTGCGACGTTTTGTTGCCGCGGTAACGATTTTCTTGCGGCGGTATCGGGCCGGTTCGAGTTACCATCAAGGAAGATCGGCTTGCGGAAGTTAGGTCTGACGGCATCGCGGGTACGTTTGCGTAAAAGATCGTGGATGTCGGCGGTGGCCATATGGCAACGGTTGGCGGCCCGCCTTAATGCTGGCTTGTCACTCGACCCGATCGTTTACCGGTGATGGTCGCGGGTGACAGCGGATGGGGCGCGAAGCAGCGGTGGTTGTCGATTCGGATTCAGTCGGTTGGGGTGAACGTGATGTCTGCCAGCTTTTCGGATTTGATCAATGCCGCCCGTCAGGGGGACGACGAATCGCTCGGAAAAATCCTGTCGCGGCACCGCGATCTGCTCCGCGTTTTGGCGAGGGTCGAGATCGGTCGGCGGTTGCAGGTGAAGGTCGACGCATCGGACATCGTGCGGGAGACCTGTTTGGAAGCCCATCGCGGGATCGCCCGGTTCGAAGGGACAAACGAAGCCCAGTTCGTTGCGTGGCTCAAGGGGATTCTCGCGCACACCCTGGCCAACACGGCGCGAAAATATTTCGGCACTAAAGCCCGCAACCCGTTGCTCGAACAACAGCTCGCCGCCGGGATCGACCGATCGGCGATGGCGATCCAAGGGATGCTGGTCGACCCTGGCAGTTCGCCGAGCCAACAGGTGATGCGGGGCGAACGGGGCGAAGCCGTCCTGGCCGCATTGGCTCGCTTGCCGGAAGATTACCAGTCGGTTTTGGTGATGCGTCACCTGGAAGAGTTGACCTTCCCGCAGATCGCCCAGCGGATGGGCCGCAGCCTCGATAGCGTCGAGAAGCTGTGGCTTCGCGGCTTGGCGCGGCTCAAGCGTGAGTTCGTCGAGTCCGACCGGGAAGCGGCCGCTAAGGGTGGGGCGTGACCATGGGGCAGCACGATGGGTTAGGAAAAGCGTCGCGGGACATCCCCGCCGATCGGTCCGAGGACGATGCGATCGACCCGAGGATCCTCGATGCCGCACGCCGTTACCTGAAAGGGTACGAATCCGGTGAAACGCCCGATCGCGCGGTGCTGCTGCGCGAAATGCCCGAACTTGCCGATCAGCTCGACGAATACCTCGATGGCATCGATCTGGCTCGGGCGCTGCAAGGGAATCCCCGACCGGTGGCATCACGCGCGGCCGGGCTAGGTACGGCCGAGTTCGATGCTTTGCCGCTGGGCGATTTCAAAATCGTCCGCGAAATCGGCCGTGGCGGCATGGCGATCGTTTATGAGGCGGTGCAACTTTCGCTCGGTCGCCGCGTCGCGCTCAAGGTCCTGCCGCTCGCCGCGTCGATGGACGATCGGCATTTACAACGGTTCCGTTTGGAATCGCATGCCGCCGCACAACTGCACCATGGGAACATCGTCCCGGTCTATGCGGTCGGGTGCGATCGAGGCACCCACTATTACGCGATGCAGTTGATCAACGGACGGTCGCTCGCCGACGTGATCGACGAACTTCGCGGTGAACGCCCCGTAGCCCCTTCGGGCCGAGACATCGATGCCGACGCGACGAAGGGCCCTGACGCTACCGAACGACTTGGCGATACCAACGGCATCGATCAAACAAGATCGATCGGGCCGCGGCAAGCGTCGGTCGAGACCCAAGCGGTACCGCGCGACCAACCGACTCGGGTCGCCTCGCAAACCGAATCGTTGACGCGGCAATCGTCCGGCAGGAGGCGTTATCGATCGATCGCGCTGTTGATCGCCCAAGTCGCCGACGCGCTCGATTACGCCCATGTCGCCGGGATCGTCCATCGGGACATCAAGCCGGCGAACCTGTTGTTGGACTTCAACGGCCATCCATGGGTCACCGATTTTGGGCTCGCCCATGTCACTGCCGGTGCCGGGGTGACGCAGACCGGCGACCTGCTCGGGACGCTGCGTTACATGAGCCCCGAACAAGCCGCCGGACGCCGTGCCGATATCGATCATCGCACCGACATCTATTCGCTCGGGGCGACGTTGTATGAACTCCTCTGCCTCGTCCCGATCTTCGAGGGACACGACCGCCAACAGATCCTGCACCGCATCCTGCAGGACGAGCCGCGGCCGCCTCGCGAGATCGATCGCCAGATACCGCTGGAACTCGAAACGATCCTGCTCAAGGCGGTCGCCAAATCTCCCTCCGATCGCTATGCGACCGCGGGCGAGTTCGCCGCCGACCTGCGGTGTTTTGTCGAAGAGCGCCCGATCCAGGCGCGGCGCGCGAACCTGATCGATCACGCCGCGAAGTGGATCCGCAGGCATCCGGGTGCGGTCACCGCGGCTGCCGCGGCGCTAGTGCTGGGGATCGTCGGCCTGTCGATCGGTTTAGCAGCGATCGCCCGAGAAAAGACGAAGACCGACGTGGCATTGGGCCAAACGCGCGCTGCGGCGATCGCGGCGGAACAACGGCTGTTGCTGGCACAAGCCGCCGCCGACGAAATGATCTCGATCGCCGAAGAAGAGCTCTCCGACAACCCGTTCGAAGAGAACCTTCGCCAGCGGCTGTTGACTTCGGCGCTCGATTACTACCGCCGCTTCATCGACGAACAGGCCGACGACCCACAAACCCAAGCCGAACTTGCGGCGACCCGCGACCGAGTCGAAGCGATCGTCGCCGACCTCGAATTGCTGCAAGCTGATCGCGAATCGATGCTGTTGCTTAGCCCCTTGGTGCGGCGTGACTTGGAAATCTCGGACGTTCAGGGGCAGCTCCTCTCGGCTTGGTTTGCCAAGCGGGCCCGATCGGTCGATGGCGAACGTGACCCACGAGCTCCCCGGATGCAGCGTCGAAACAACTCCGACGCGCGGGAATGGATCGCCTCGACCCGCGAATTGCAACGGATGCTCGGCGAAATCCTCACCGAAGCACAGATCCGCAGGCTTCGTCAAATCGCGCTCCAAGTCCAAGGGCCGCGGGCGCTGAACGAACCGGCGGTCGATCAGGTGTTGGGTTTGACCGGCGAACAAAAGCGGAGGTTGCGGCAATTGGAATCGGAGCTCCGGCCGATGCGAGGCCCGCGGCAATTCGGCGGGCTCGCGGAACGCCCCGACATCGATCGGCCATTTTCGCCCCGCCCCGAGCGGGGGGCGTTGCCGCTACCGATGCGACCCGATCGCCCGTTCCGTTCCCCACAAGGTGAAGGCCCACCCAACCGTCAACAAGCCGAGCAGGCGTTGCAGCGTGCGCTCGCGATCCTGACCCCCGATCAACTCTTGACGTGGAATGACCTAGTCGGTGAACGGTTCGAAGGGCTCGATGCCCTCCCCGACAGTTTCCCCGGCCGTCCCGAGTCGAACGAACGCCCCGAACGGATCGAACCGCGCGAAGGGATCGAACCGCCCGGGCACGAGGGCACGCGGGCGCCCGGGGACGCGGCCTCGGGCAACCGGCCTCGGCCGAATGAGTGATTCGCCCCTAGCGGGGATCGATGCGAAGCCCGCTATTGGGGTCGTACCCGGGATTCGGGATTCGCACCGAGAGGTGTGGACCGCGGTCGACCTTTCGCCACAAGGGAATAGCTATTCGGTCAATCGCTGCGTGCGTTGGTGATTTTTTCGGCTTGGCTGCAGGCGATCAACCCTTCATCGTTGCTCGTTCGTAATGTGGACGGGCGAACAGTAGCAGGTTTTGGCGTTTTGCGGCATGCGATGCTAATGACACAGCGGCAACATGCCTTATTTCCCGACATATACGGGCTAAAGTTTCCCAATGACCTTTCGGCTTCGCGGAAACGCCTAGCTTCGGACGGAGACTTTTGGCTACAGTCGATCAGGAAAAATTTGTCGCCGCGATGACGCGGCTGCGAAGCGAATCGGAGGCTAGGCGAAAAGAGAGCAAAGAGGGGCAAACAGAGCATGTGCGGCATTG
>JBEIRZ010000480.1:0-3125 GCA_040375695.1 Planctomycetaceae bacterium | reverse complement strand
CGAGGAAAGCCGGCCAATCGTCCGCCGTGGCGATCGTAGCCACAAATCCGACCAACATGCCGATCGTCGCGACCCAATAACGCTTCCTGTCCGCTTGCCCGGGGGTAGGGGTGAAGGAATTTCCGATACCGACCCGATCCGATCGGGCCCGACGCTTTCTCGCAGTTTATCACATGCCCCAGCGACAGATGCGACGCGGTAGACGAAAAGGGGCACGACACCGATGCCCCTTTCTTACTGGTCTTACTGGTCTTACTGGTCTTACTGGTCTTACTGGCATTATCGGTCCCACTGGCGTATTCGACCCTCGACGCTTAGGTTTTAAGGCCGCCAATGAACCGAACCTTTGAGGAGTCCGCGGAGCGAACATGGCCGAACTGTTTGACGAGTTCCGATTGAAAGATGTCGTCCTGAAGAACCGCATCGGGGTCGCCCCGATGTGCCAATACTCTTCGGACGATGGCCACTTGAACGATTGGCATTTCGTCCATCTCGGGTCGCGTGCCGTCGGGGGTGCGGGGCTGGTGATCGTCGAGGCGACCGCGGTATCGCCCGAAGGGAGGATTAGCCCGTCGGACAGCGGTCTGTATCTCGATAGCCACATCGCGCCGCTCGCCCGGGTCTGCGAATTCATGAAAGGGGTCGGCGCCATACCAGGGATCCAACTCGCTCACGCCGGACGCAAGGCGAGCGCTAACAAGCCTTGGGAAGGGGACAATCACATCGGCGCCGATGAAGGTGGGTGGGAAACGCTCGCCCCCTCCCCGATCCCTTTCGGCGGGACGCTCCCCAAGACCCCCAAGCCGATGTCGATCGATGACATCACCCGGGTCCGCGAAGCCTTCGTCGCCGCGGCGCGCCGGGCCCTGGAAGCCGGTTTCCAATGGCTGGAACTCCATTTCGCCCACGGCTACCTGGCGCACGAATTCTATTCGCCGCTCGCGAACCAACGGACCGACGCCTATGGCGGAAGCTTCGACAACCGGATCCGATTCCTGATCGAGACCTTCGTCGCGGTCCGCAAGGTGTGGCCCGAGCGTTTGCCGCTCACCGCGAGATTGTCCGTCACCGATTGGGTCGACGGCGGGGTAACGATCGAAGAATCGATCGAATTGGCCCGACGCTTGAAATCCGAAGGGCTCGATCTGCTCGATGTCAGCCAAGGATTCGTGACCCCCGATATCTCCCAAGTCCCATGGGGCCCTGGCTTCATGATCCCGATCACCGCGAAGATCCGGTCGGAAGCCGGCATCCCGACCGCGGCCGGGTGGATGATCACCGACCCGCACCAAGCCGACGACGCGATCCGCGGCGGACAGACCGACTTGGTGCTGCTCGCTCGGGAAATGCTCCGCGACCCCTATTGGCCGTATCACGCCGCCGTGAAATTGGGGGCGGCACAAGCCAGCGACATCTTGCCCGTCCAGTACGCCCGCGCCGTTAAGCCGCGTTAAGCTCCAGCGGGCTCCGCGACCCTGCAAACGCCCCTGCCAGCGGATAAACTTTGGTCTGGTAAAGGGTCCGTTAAGCACGCGTGAGGTGAATCGATGATGAAGCGTTTTGCGATCGGGTCGGTCGTCGTTTTGGCCTTGTTTGCGGTGGCCCAGGGTGATGACGGTGGTACCGCGGTAGACATCGCGTCACGGCGCGAACTGTTTGTCGATGACATGCTGCTCGATTCGCTTCAAGGGGCTCGGCGTGTGTTGCACCACCCGACCCCGCGCGAGATCGCCATCCGCCACGACGCGCCATGGGAGGGCGCCGGCAGCGGTTATCACTCCGTCTTTCGCGACGGCGATCGCTATCGGATGTATTACCGCGGTTCGAAGCTGGGGGTCGAGAACGGCAAATTGAAAGAAGGGGACGAGGTCTACTGTTATGCCGAGAGCCGCGACGGCATCACCTTCACCAAGCCCGACCTGGGGCTGTTCGAATACGGCGGCTCGAAAGCGAACAACATCATCTGGACCGGTGTCGGCACGCACAACTTCGCACCGCTGCTCGACACATCTCCCGATTGTCCATCCACTTCCAAATACAAGGCCCTGGGGGGGCTCGCTTCTCAAGGGGGCCTCTTCGCGTTCCATTCGCCCGACGGCATCCGCTGGTCGCTGATGCGCGACGAGCCGGTGGTGACCGAAGGGGCGTTCGATTCACAGAACCTCGCCTTTTGGGATTCGCACGCGGGGGTGTATCGCGCCTATTTCCGCACCTTCACCGCGGGGGTGACGACGGGAAAGGTTTGGAAGCCGGAAGGCTTTCGCGCGATCCGCACGGCGACGTCGCGCGACTTCCTGACGTGGGAGAACTACACCGACCTGACGTACAAGGATTCGCCAGCCGAGCACCTGTATACAAATCAGATCGCCCCCTATTTTCGCGCGCCGCACCTGTTGATCGGCTTCCCGACACGTTACGTCGAACGGGGTTGGTCCCCTTCGATGCGGGCGCTGCCCGATCCGAAAGAGCGTGAAGAGCGTGCCGCGGCTCACCTCCGTTATGGCACCGCGATCACCGAAGGTTTGGTGATGGCCAGCCGCGACGGCATCCGCTTCGAGCGTTGGAACGAAGCCTTCTTGCGTCCTGGTCCCGAGCGTCCGGGGACGTGGCTTTACGGCCAGCAATTCATCGCTTGGCACGCGGTCGAGACGGCATCATCGCTGCCAGGGGCACGGCCCGAGCTTTCGATCTACGCTAGCGAAGGTTCTTGGCATGGCGACGGTAACGAGATGCGACGCTATTCAATGCGGCTGGACGGTTTCGTCTCGATCAACGCCCCGTTGGAAGGTGGCGAGGCGGTCACCAAGCCGATCCGATTCGCCGGCAAAAAGTTGACGCTCAATTTCGCCAGTTCGGCCGCCGGTGACATTCGGGTCGAATTGCAAGACGCCCAAGGCCGCATGATCCCCGGGTTCGGGCTCGACGCGTGCCCGCCGCTCTTCGGCGATACGCTCGATCGGAGCGTGATTTGGAACGATTCCGACGACGTCAGCCGTTTAGCCGGCCAACCGATCCGGCTCCGATTCGTCCTCCGCGATGCCGACCTCTATTCGTTCCGCTTCTCCGAATAGAACGCCTGCGGATCCGGAAGAGACGTTTTTTTGCCCCCTTGGGGTCGTACCCGG
>JBEIRZ010000147.1:0-10401 GCA_040375695.1 Planctomycetaceae bacterium | reverse complement strand
GCCCGTCGCCCGTTCATCCGCCGGAGCATGAAGAGGGTGTCGTCCTGGAGTTCGCCGTCGGAGAGGAGGAAGATCGCGTCGGGTTCGAGCTTCAGCGCGGCGAGCATCGCGGTGGCCGGAAACGTCGCCGGCTTCAGCGGGTGGTTGGCAAGCCACCCTTGCAATTGGACCCGGGCCTCGGAGGTGTTGGAAAAATACTGCAATCGGTTGACCGGCAAGTTGAACATCGCGGTGGCGTCGAAGTCGAAACAGATCACGATGAACTCTTGCCCCTCTTCCAGCTTCGCGATGCTGTAGAGCAATTCCTCGCAGGCCCGGATCCAGCGCGGCCCCGCCATGCTCATCGAACTGTCAACGACAAAGACGAAGCGTTGCCCCACGGCGTAGGAACCGAAAAACTTCGCACCTTTCTTCGAGCCGTCTTCGGCGAGCGGTTTCAGCGATCCGACACCGCCCGCGCCGCTGCCGCCCCCCGATTTGGAGGCCAACAGTTCGCCGATCGCACCGAGCAGCTCTTCCGATCCGCGATCCCCTTCCCCCAAAGCGGCATCGCCCACCGAACCGGTCCCGGGCAGATCGCGAGCGAGCGGCTCGATGGGAATTTCGATCGGCGGCGGTTCGACCGGGGTGACCGGGGTGGGCTCGGTCGTGACGGGGAATTCGATCGGTTCGTCGCTCGGCGGGATCGTCACGACATCGACATCGGTCGCTTCCAACGCGAGATCATCCGACTCGGATTGGCCCGAAAAAACGACCAGCCGATTTCCGATCTCGTCGGCACCCGTGTAGATCAACGCCAGCGTGATCAAGATGCAAGTGTGGATCAGGCAACTGATCAACAGCGGGACCGCGCCGCCGGCCCGCTCCTTGAACCGATCGAACGACGACCCTGTCAGCCGCTGAGCGAAACGGGTGGGGGAAGGTTGCGGCGACATCGGAATCGATTCCCGGGGCAGCCGCGAGGGGTCGGTTGAAAAGGTGCGCTCGGCAGCCTGCCTCTCTTCCATCATTACCGATCTGGCCGCCGGATCAACCGTATCTGATAAAGGAGACGGGGTGCGTTGGCTGATCGAGCCGTTTTTTCGGGTGGTCAAACGGTTGCTCGGTTGCCGGCAGTTGCTCTCGACCAAGCCGGGTGGCCTCGAAATCCGACTGCTGTGCCGAACAGTATTGACCCGTCCCCTTTTCAGCGGCGTCCTTTTTTCGGCGGGCGTCCCCTTTTCAGGAGGGGATGCGGAGGGCGGAGATGATCAGGCCGCGTTTTTTGCCCTGGACGATCGCGATGTCGGTCAGGTGGCCCAGCGGCTCGAACCCTAAGCTCTCGTTGATCCGATGGGTCGCTCGGTTGTGGTCAAAATACATGCTCAAGAGCGTCGTGACCCCAAGCCGTGGGCACTGGGCGATCACGAAGTCTTTTAACTTGCGGCCGATCCCTCGGCGCTGGAAGTCGGAGGCGATGTAGACGCTGATCTCGGCGGTCGCGTCGTAGGCCGGGCGGCCGCCGTAAAAAGAGGTCAAATAGGTCACGGCCACGACTTGTCCGTGGGCCTCGGCGACCCAGATCGGCCGTTTCGTCGGTTCGAATCGGCGAAACCATTCCTCGCGGTCGGCCACGCTCAGGGGTTTGGTGTCAGCGGTCGACCACCCGCCCGGGATCGACTGGTTGTAGATCTCGACGATCGCTGGAAGGTCGGCTTCTGTCGCAGGCCGGATGACAAATTCCACGGGCGGGTCGCTATCCACGGTGTGCTCGTTTCGGGTCCGGTTCCGCCAACGAAAACAGCCGGTCGAGAAAACCCCTGTTTTTGGCTGGGAAATTCTGCTGCCGGCTGTTGGTGTCGAACAGGCTAGCTACCCCGCTAGGACTCGAACCTAGAAAAACTGAACCAAAATCAGTTGTGTTGCCAATTACACCACGGGGTAGTCGTTCGCGTAGGTTAGCAACTTTTCTGGAAATGCTAAAGAGGACCTTTGGGGCGGAAATCGGGCTCTCATAGGATCGGCGGTAAAGAGCCGGACCAGGCGAGGCTACGCGGGGCGTCCGGAGGGGGAGGTCTTTCGTTTTGCCGCGGCAGGCTTGGTGGCGGCCGGAGTGGCGTCTGGCCGCAGGGTGGCGTTTGGCCGCGGTGTGGCGGCGGGGGTTGGGGGGAGGAGTTTCGAGACGGCGAAGGCGAGCCGCTGCATTTCGCTCGCCAGGTCGACGTTCACCACGCCCACATTTCGGGGCAGCTTCAGGTAGGTGGGGGCGAAGTTGAGGATGCCGTTGATCCCTGCGGCAACGAGTTCGTCGGCGACCGCCGCGGCGGCGTCGGAAGGGACGGCGAGGACGGCGAGCTGGGCTTGGAGCGCCTTCGCTTTTTGACGCAGCGACGAGGTCGCGTCGATTTTTACCCCACCGATCGTTGTTCCGACCAGTTTGGGGTCGACATCGAAGGCGCCGACGAGCCGGAACCCTTGTCGTTGGAAGCCGCGGTAGCGGATCAGGGCCGTCCCGAGCGATCCGACGCCCACAAGGACGACGTTCCATTGGGTTTGGACCCCCAGCATTTGGGAAATGCGGCTGACCAGGGGGGCGATTTCATACCCCACCCCTCGTCGACCTACGGCACCGCAGGCGGCGAGGTCCTTGCGGACGATTTCGGGGGAGACGTCGATCAGGCGGGCGAGGTCGGAGCTATTGAGCGATTTGACCCCCGAATCGGCGAGCCTTTGGAGTTCGCGCAGATAAAGGCTCAGCCTCCCGACGGCGACCGTCGCCAGCTTCCCTTGGCCGGGGGCTGATTCGGACGGGTTTTCGGCCATCGGATCGGGCATGGGTCAGGCTTGGGGTTTGGCGGTTTGGGGGCGGCGATTGGGGGGGATTGATCAGGTCGGCCTACTCGGGGTGCCCGGTAACGTGAACCGGCAACGTGAACCAGTAACGTGAACCGGCAACGTGAACAAGTAACGTGGACTCGGGCATCTAAACCGGGCACGGCAAACGGTTAGTCGGGCAGGAAAAGTAACCCATTGTGGGCGGTTGGAAAGCCATTTTTTAGCGGTCGTAGCGGTTGTGAGGGTTTTGCCGTGCTTCCGGGGTAGGAAAGCGGGGCGAATTGGTCGGCGAGGGTTCGGACGCCATAAGTTAGCCCAACGGAAAAATCGCTACCACCGGATCGGATGAACTACCCACTTTCTCCAAGCCGTGCATTTTTTCTTTGAAAGACAAATTACGTAAACAACCCTTAATGCGCAGTCGATTAAACCCTTGCATCGCACTCCTTTGATCCATCCATCGCATCTTCACACGCTCTTCGTATGAGCGAGGGTGTTCGGTTCGGGCGGGGGGGTCGGCGGTGACAGCGGCCGCCCGTGGGGGGCAGTGCCGGTTGCTGCGTCCTATCAATCCAACGTACGAGAAATCTTCGGAGAGTAAAACATGAAAAGGCTGTGGATGATTCCCGCGTTTGCGATCATCGCGCTCGCGTCGGGATCGAAGACCGCCAGCGCCGCTTATTGCGGCGCGATCAGCTATCAAGGCTGTTGTGGCGGTGGTGTGGTGACGGAAGGTGCCGCAAGCGGCGGTGTCGTGTCGGAAGGTGCGGTTGCTGAAGGTGCGGTCGTTGAAGGTGCCGTGGTTGACGGTGCTGCCAGCGGCGCGGCCATCAGCAGCGACGCTTCTTCGGCCGGTTCGTCCTACACCGTGATGCGGACGGTTCGTGAGCGGGTCTATGAGCAACAGCAGCAGACCCGGTACCGGACCCGGTACGAGACTTATTACGAAGACCAAGTCGTTTCTCGGACCCGGATGGTCCCCGAGACGACCGCTCGTGAAGTCCAGTACACGGTGATGGTTCCTCGCACCGAACAGCGGACCCGCGAAATCAATTACACCGTCATGAAGCCGGTGTACGAAACCCATCAGAAGACGATCAACTACACCGTTCAAAAGCCGGTGTATGAAACCCACCAGAAGACGATCAACTACACCGTCCAGAAGCCGGTGTACGAGACCCGTCAACGGGTGATCAACTACACCGTTCAGAAGCCGGTTTACGAGACACGTACCCGCGAAATCAACTACACCGTCATGAAGCCGGTGTACGAGACCAAGCAGCGCGTGATCAACTACACCGTCATGAAGCCGGTGTACGAGACGAAGACCCGTGAGATCAACTACACGGTTCACAACAAGGTTTATGAAGACCGCGTTCGCACCGAGAACTACACCGTCACCAAGCCGGTCCAGTACACCAAGACCATCCAGGTCGCCGGTGGCAACTGGGAAACCGTGACGGAAGAAATCCCCGGTCCGGTCGTCCGTCGTACGGTTCGCGAGCCAGGGACTTGGACGTTTGACCCGGCAACTTGCCGCAACGTCTACTGCCCCGGCGAGTGCCGCGTCGAGTGCGTGCAGTGCCCGCCCAAGACGATTTGCAAGAAGGTTTGGGTTCCCACCTGCGAAACGAAGGAAATCACCTGCACCCGGTACGAGAAGGAATGCCTGACTCGTGAAGTCCCGTACCGCGTCTGCAAGATCGTTCCCGAGTGCCGCACCAAGACCTGCACCTACACGGTCTGCAACATGGTCTCGGAGTGCCATCAGAAGGTGTGCAACTACACCGTCTGCAAGATGGTCCCCGAGTGCCGTACCAAGACCTGCAACTACACGGTTTGCACCATGGTCTGCGAACAGCGTCAGAAGGTTTGCAACTACACGGTTTGCAACATGGTTTGCGAACAGCGTCAAAAGGTTTGCAACTACACGACCTGCCGTATGGAATCGGAATGCCGCAGCAAGGTGTGCAACTACACCGTCTGCAAGATGGTTCCAGAATGCCGCACCAAGACTTGCAACTACACGGTTTGCACGATGGTCCCCGAGTGCCGCACCAAGACGGTCTGCAGCACCACCCTTCGTAAGGAATGCTACGAAGAGACCATCAAGGTCAAGAAGTGCCGCAAGGTCTGTGAAGAGTACACCGTAACGGTCTGCGTGCCGAAGGTGATCTGCCGCGAAGTGCCGGTCACCGTCCACGTCTGCCCGCCGGCTTGCCCGCCGGTCAAGTGCGGTTGCTAATCCACTGATTCCTCTGATTCATCCGGCCCGCCGTGATCGCGGCGGGTCGGTCTGAGTCGCCGGGATCAACGGAACGAGGATTGCAGGACGCGATGATAGGAAGGGGGGAGTATCCGGTTCGCCGGGTACTCCCCTTTTTTCGTTTTGATCCCCGACGATCGTTCTGCCGATCAGTCCGTGCTCGTGCTCAGTCGCGTAGCGACGGTGCTCGTGCTCGTAATCGGAACCAGCCCCGATGACCGCGCGATCCTTCGACCATGAACGGCTCGACGATTGTTGTCGATCGATGGCGTTGTCGAGTCGAACGCAGAGGTAGGATGCGCAGGATCGATGACGATTACGAGCACCGCTTCGCTGAGCACGAGCACGAGCACGAGCACGAGCACGAGTACGAGCACGAGCACGAGCACGAGCACGAGCACGAGTACGAGCACGAGCACGAGTACGAGCACGAGTACGAGTACGATTTCCAGACCGAAGGGACGCTAGAACCATGCCGTTCGCCCAAACGGCCGAGCTTACGTTTGCAATCATGCTAACTCAACTCCGGCCTCTAGGTGATGGCGGACGATCCTGACCGACGAGTTCGATTTTCGTTTCGGTTCTGAACGACGTACCAACTAGCGTTTGGTCATGCAGCCGTCGTAATTCAGCAGCATGTTGGCGACCGAGGCGGCGGCGGCGAGCCGTGCCGGCGGGATCGTCGGGTCGGGCGGGACGTCGCCGACGGTCAGCCATTTCTGCGTCCGCTCCGGGTCCGCCACGAACCGCTGGAGCTGTTTGGCGTGCAGGTCTCGCATCGCCTCGAGTTCCGCCGGGGACGGGTGTCGCCCGGCGGCCAGCCGGAAGAGCTGCGTCAACAACCCTGGGGTGTCGTCGCCATGGTCGTGGCAAGCCTGCTGGGCCATCCCCCGGGCCGCTTCGACGAATTGCGGGCTGTTGAGGACGACGAGCGATTGGAGCGGCGTCGCGGTGACTTCTCGTTTCATCCGGCAGACGTCGCGGAGCGAGGCGTCGAGCGTCGTGAGGGCTGGCGCGGGGCCGGTGCGGTTCCAATAGGTGTAGAGGCTTCGGCGGTGCAGCCCTGGGCCTTTGTCGCGGCCGACCGGCTTGAACGAGTTCTCGACTTCGTACGGCCTTGCCGGGGGGCCGCCGATTTCTTCGGTGAGCAGCCCGCCCAGGGCGAGGGCGTTGTCGCGGAGCATTTCGGCTGGCCAGCGGTACCGCGGCGACCGCGACAGGTAGACGTTTTCTGGATCGCGGGGGTCGGGTTCCGCCGACGCTTGGCGATAGGTGTTGCTGGTGACGATCGTCCGGATCAGGCCCTTCGTGTCCCAGCCGCTGTCGACGAATTCGACGGCGAGCCAATCGAGCAGTTCCGGGTGGCTGGGGAGGGCCCCTTGGCTGCCGAAATCTTCGGGGGTCGTGACGAGCCCGCGGCCGAAGATCGTTTGCCAAAACCGGTTGACGGCGACGCGTGCGGTCAACGGGTGGCGGGGGTGGGTGAGCCACTGGGCGAAGCCGAGCCGGTTGCGTGGCCAACGGTCGTCCCACGGGAGAAGCGCCGCGGGGGTGGCGGGGGCGACGGCATCGGCCGGCGCGTCGTACTTGCCGCGGGTCAGCAGGTGGGTCGCGCGGCGAATCGGCATTTCGCGCATCACCATGATCTCGGGGATCGGTTCGATGAACGAGCCGAGTTCGCCGCGGGCGTCGCGCAGCCGTTTCAGGCCTTCGGCGTACTGGGGATCTTCGCGGAGGAGGTAATGTTCCCAGGCGTCAGCGGGGACGATGGCTTGCGGGTCGGCCGCGGCCGCCGCTGCTTCGGGGGTGAGCGGTTCGGTTTCGGTTTTGCGATAGAGGGCTTGCGCTTCGCGGGGGGAGAGTTGCCGGTCCCACACGAAGAATTCGTCGACTTCGCCCCCGGTGAGGCCGCGGTCGCGGAACCGGGCACCGATCGCGATTTCGTCGCCGCCGCCGCCGGTGATGTTTTTGGTCAGCAGGTCGCGGACGACGACCGTTTCGGCTTGCTGGCCATCGACGTAGATCGCGAGCCCCTGGGCGCGGCTCGACCCGTCCCACGTCACCGCGATGTGGTGCCAGGCTTGGGTGGAAAGCGGTTTGTCCGTGCGGACGCTGACGGCGTTGCCGGGCCAGAAGTGGATCAGTGACGCTTGGAGGTGCCCTTGGTCGATCAGCAATTCGTAACCGCGGCTGGCGGCATCGGTCCAGGCCCGCGAGCGGTGGAAGACGACGGCCCGCTCCTTGACGTCGGGGACGCGCAGCCAGAGCGAGACGCTGAACGGATCCCAGCGGCTGAAGTTACCGACGCCGGTGTTGACCGCGTCGTCGCCGCCGATCCGGATCGCTTGGCCGGCGATCCCTTCGACCGAGGTCGTCCCGCCGGGGGCTTTGCCCGCTTCGTACTGGAAATCGAGATGTTTGATCGGCTGGGCGGGAGGGTAGGGGATCTTGTTCGCACCGCTGGCGTTGGCTTGGGCCCACTGTCGGAAAGGTTCGCGTCTCGAATCGGCGACGCGTTTCAGCTCGGCTTCGGCGTCGCGGACGGCGGTTTCGAGCGCCGCGATTCGCTGCGCTTGTTCAGGATTGGGGAGCTTGAGTGTCGGGGTGGGGCAGGAGTCGGTGAAGAAGGAATAGAGCCCGGATTCGTCGATGTTGTCGAAGAAGCTGGTGAGCTGGTAGTACTCTTTTTGCGGCAGCGGGTCGTACTTGTGGTCGTGGCAGCGGGCGCATTCCAGCGTCAGCCCCAAGAAGGCGGTGGCGACGGTTTGCGTCCGGTCGGCGACGTATTCCATGCGGAACTCTTCGGGGACGCTCCCCCCTTCGCATTCCTGCGGGTGGAGCCGGTTGAAGGCGGTCGCGAGGACTTGGGAGGGCGACGCGTTTTCGAGCAGGTCGCCGGCGAGTTGTTCTGTGATGAAGCGGTCGTAAGGTAGCCCGCTGTTGAAGGCTTCGATCACCCAATCGCGATAGGGCCAGACCCGGCGGTCGCGATCGACCTGCATGCCGTAGCTGTCGCTGTAGCGGGCCACGTCGAGCCAATCGGCCGCCATCCGTTCGCCGAAGCGGGTCGAGGCGAGGAGCCGATCGACGACCTTGTCATAGGCGTCGGGAGACTCGTCGGCGAGGAAGGCGTCGATCTGCTGCAGCGTCGGCGGGAGGCCGGTGAGGTCGAACGAGAGCCGACGGATCAGCGTTTCGCGGTTGGCGATCGGTTGTGGCGACAGGCCGCGGGCCCGCATCGCCGCCAGGACGAAGCGATCGATCGGGTGTTTTTTCCAGGACGCGTCATCGACGTCAGGGGGGGCGGGGCGAGTCGGCGGGACGAAGGCCCAGTGCGATTGGTAAGCGGCCCCGGAGGCGATCCATCGGCGGAGCAGCTCTTTTTGTTCGGGGGTGAGCGCCTTGCCGGTTTCGGGGGGCGGCATCACTTCGTCGGGGTCGGTCGAGTGGACGCGGGCGAGCAGCGGGCTGGCATCGGGATCACCCGGGACGATCGCCCCGGCGACGGCATCGTCGCGCGCATCGAGCCTGAGGTCAGCCTCGCGTTTGGAAGCGTCGGGGCCGTGGCAAAAGAAGCAGTTTTCGGAGAGGATCGGTCGGATGTCGCGGTTGAAGACGATCGGTTCTTCGGCCGTGACCCGACTTGCCAAAAGCGACGTGACGCAGATCGCTGGCCAAAGGATGTTGATCCGCCGTCGGCAGTGGGACGAAGGCATGTTCGATCCGGGTGGGAAGGATTTGCTGTGGGGGTGGGACGCGTCAGCCGTAGCGCGACTTTAAATCGTCGGCAGGGTTACTGCGCGACCGCGTTACTGCTTCGCGTGGTTACTGCTTCGCGGGGTTACTGCTTCGCGTGGTGGTGCGCGGCGGCCGCGGTGGCGGCGTAGCCGAGCGGGTCATTTTTGCGGACGCAGTAATCGAGGATCGGTTGGTAATGGCCGCACTTGGCCGCCATTTCCAGCAGCGGCGGGACGAGTCGCGGCGACGGGACGTCTTCGGGGACTTGGCGGAGGGCGACGTCGATCGCCTCGCGGCTGCGGCCGGAACGATCGAGCAATTCGGTGTAGACCTCCATCGGGCCGGTGCCGTGCTGGAGCGGGTCGGCGGCGAGCATTTTGCGTTCGAAGATCGCGAGCCCCGCGTCGATATCGCGTCCCAACAGGACGCCGAAGAACGCGGCGTGGGAGGGATAAAAATCGACAAACGGTTCTTCGCCGGGGTATTGGAATTGGTGATGGAGCCGTTTGCCGTATTGGGTCAGCTCGTACGCCTTTTGGATCGAGGGGCGATCTTCCAAGACGCGGGCGATGCGGATCACCGAAGCGAGGTGGGTCGTGTCGAGATGGTAGCCGCCATCTTGGAGGATCCACTTCCGTTTGGTCAGCATATCGAGGAGCGACTCGTCGGGGGCGGCGGGTGCTTCGTGGCGGGCGATGTCGCCGCGGACCGACTCGCAGAGTTCGTCGTAGAAATGATCGAGCAGCACGCGGGCGGCGGCCATGCGGCTCGGCTTGTCGCGCCCGGCGATCGACTGTTCGTAAGTCGTGATGCTGTTGCACGTCCCGTTCCGCTGCAGCAGCATTTTGTAGCCGCGACCGACGTCGACCCCTTCGTGGAGCAGGACGGCGATCAGGTCCTCGACGTTCTCTTCGTTCGGTTCGATTTGGGCGAGCAGCTCGGCGGCGCGGGGGACGTCACCGGTCGGCCGCAGGTACATCCACCCTTCGCGGATTTTGCCTTGGCTTAGGAAGAGTTCGCCGGCTTCGCGGCAGGCATCGAGCAACCCCGCTTCGAGTTGGCGGTCGATGTCTTCGCTTTGGCGAGGCTCGTCTTCGGGGGCGATCAGCGGTAACCCGAGGCGGTTGCGGATCCGCATCTTGAGCGCCTCGAAGAGCTCCAACGGCCGGCCGTTTTTGCGGTAATGATCGATCGTCGTCTCGATCATCGCCGCGGGGTCGCTGCTCTGTTGCGCGAGGTGCTTGAAAATCGGGGCGGGCGGGTTGGAAGTGGTTGGTGTCGAGCTGGTCGGGTTCGAAGCGGAAGACATCGAGGCGGGTTGGGACATGGGTTGGAATCGGGTGGAGCGGTGAGGGCGTTAACTGGGGGTTGGCGTCGCGCGATGTTAAGACCGAGGTCGCCGGGTCAGTCGGAAGCGGCTTATCAGCGGGGTGGGCCCGCTTGGGAGTTCGCGGGATGCGACAGAAAATGATCGAAGCGTCGAGGCGGGGGCGGTCATTTCGATTTGGCGACCGCACCTTGGACGAACGGGATCACGTTTTTGTCGTAGGTGAAACCGGCATCATCGCCGACGTCGCTGAAGG
>JBEIRZ010000372.1:0-4458 GCA_040375695.1 Planctomycetaceae bacterium | reverse complement strand
GGCCTGCTTGTCCCACACAACTTCCCCCAAGACGGCTTTTACGAATTCACCATCCGGCTCGCGCGCGATCGCAACGAAGAGGTCGAAGGGCTTTCCGAACCGCACCGGCTCGACGTGTTGGTCGATTCCAGAAGCGTCGACCGATTCACGATCCGTCCCCCAGGCCGACAACCTGTAGCCGATCCCGCACCCGGCACCGATGGCTACAGCACAATCTCGCACGCCGACGTCGATCGCCACCTGACCGCTCGCGTCCACGTCCCCGCAGGGCCGCATCAAATCGGCGTCACCTTTTTGAAAAACCCCTCATCGCTGCTCGAGACCAAACGCCAACCGCTTCCGGTCCATTTCAACATGTACCGCCACCCGCGACTCGGGCCGGCGGTCTACCAATTGTCGATTACCGGCCCGTTCGAATCGCCGCAATTGGATGGCACAGCCAAAAAGAGCGACACAGCCCCCGACGGTGACACAGAGTTATCCGAGGAAGCCGCCCGATCGGTGGAGACTCCCAGCCGCCGAGCCATTTTCACCCGCCTCCCTTCCGGGCCTGATGATGAGGAAGTATGTGCCCGCGAGATCTTGACGTCGCTCACGCGCCGCGCCTATCGACGGCCGGTGACCGATGCCGACCTCATCCGTCCGCTGGAACTCTTCCGCGAAGGAAGCCGCGACGGGGGTTTCGAAACGGGTATCGAAGTCGCCTTGAGCTACCTACTGATCAGCCCCGAATTCCTCTTTCGCGTCCAGCGCGAGCCGGCAGGGTTAACATCTTCGGGAACGCCGTACCAGTTGAGCGATATCGAACTGGCGAGCCGCCTGTCGTTCTTCCTTTGGGGGAGCCTCCCGGATGACGAATTGCTCGAACTCGCCGAAGCGGGTCGATTGAGCGACCCGGCCGTCTTAGGGGCTCAAGCCGACCGCATGCTGAAGGATCGACGTTCGTGGGCGCTCACCGAAAATTTTGCCGGCCAGTGGCTGTACCTGCGGAACCTCGATTCCGTCACCCCCGACGCGAGGCTCTTTCCGGACTTTGACGACAATTTGCGTCAGGCCTTTCGCAAAGAGACGGAGCTCTTCTTCGACCGCATCGTTCGCGAGGACCGCAGCGTCCTGGAGCTGCTGCGTGCCGACGAGACGTTTCTCAACGAACGGCTCGCCAAGCATTACGGGATCCCGCACGTTTATGGCAGCCACTTTCGCCGCGTGAAGCTCGACCCCCAAGACCGACGTGGCGGCCTGTTGCGACAAGGGAGCCTGCTCAGCGTGACTTCCTACGCGACGCGGACCTCGCCGGTGCTCCGCGGCAAATGGGTGTTAGAAAACATCTTGGGGACGCCGCCTCCGCCGCCACCGCCGGACATCCCGGCGCTCAGCGACGCGAAGGTTGCGGCCGACCTACCGGTCCGCGAACGTTTGGCCCAGCACCGCGCCGACCCGACCTGCGCCGCATGCCATCGGGCGATCGACCCGATCGGTTTTGCCCTCGAAAATTACGATGCCGTGGGTCGTTGGCGGGAGCTCGAAAGCGGCGGCCCGATCGACGTGACAGGGGCGCTGCCGGACGGTCGGCCGGTCACCGGCATCGAGGGTTTGGAAACGGGGCTGCTCGAACACCCCGAACTCTTCGTTTCGACCTTGAGCGAAAAATTGTTGACGTACGCCATCGGGCGAGGCCATGATCCGAATGACGCGCCGGCGATCCGCCTAGTCGTCAGCGAAGCGAAAGATGCCGATTACCGGTTTTCGGCGATCATCCGCGCGATCGTGACGAGTGTTCCGTTTCGAATGAGGACCAGCCAATGATCATCCGCAAACGAGTCCTGCCTCGGCGGACTTTCCTCCGAGGTACCGGCGCGACGCTGGCCCTGCCGCTGCTTGACGCCATGATCCCGGCGCTAACGGCCCAAGCCGACACCCCCGCTAACCCCGCGACGCTACGGAGGCTAGGTTTCGTCTACATGCCGATGGGTTGCGACATCAGCCGCTGGACCCCTGCGGGCGAAGGGGAGCTCGGCGAATTGCCCCCGATCTTAAAAAGGCTCGCAGCGGTCAAAGAAAAAGTGACCGTCGTTTCGAACCTCGAACTGAAAAACGCTTACCCCGGGACGCACGCGACATCGAACGCTTCGTTCCTCAGCGCCGCCCAGGCCAAACGTACCGAAAGCACCGATTACTACCTCGGCACGACCGTCGACCAGATCGCGGCGAAAGGGATCGGCGGACAGACGCAATTGCCGTCGTTGGAATTAGCGATGGACTTGCTATCGGTCGTCGGCCAATGCGACAACGGTTACGCATGCGTTTACCAAAACAACCTGTCATGGTCGACGCCGACGACACCGCTCCCGGCCGAAGCCCACCCGCGAATCGTCTTCGAGACGCTCTTCGGCGAAGGGGGGACGGCCGCCGAAAGGGCGACGGCCCTGCGCCGCCGTGCCAGCCTGCTCGATACCCTCGGTGACGAGATCCAACGGTTGCAACAAACGCTGGGGGCCGCCGATCGCAACACCATCGAACGTTACCTCGCTTCGATCCGCGAGGTCGAACGTCGGATCCAAAAGGCCGAGACCGATTCGCGCGACAACCCGCTCCCCGATCTCGATCGCCCGGTCGGCGTCCCGGCCGCCTACGCCGACCACGCCCGATTGATGTTCGACCTGCAGCTGCTCGCGTTGCAAGGGGACGTCACCCGGGTCATCACCTTCCAGCTCGCACGCGAAACGAGCAACCGATCGTACCCCGAAATCGGCATCGCCGAACCGCACCACCCGTTGACCCATCACGGGAACGACCCCGAAAAGGTCGCGAAAATGGCACGAATCAACGAGTTCCACGTCTCGCTGTTCGCGGAGTTCCTCGAAAAACTCCAAGCGACCCCCGAAGGCGACGGGTCGCTTCTCGATCATTCGCTCTATCTTTACGGCAGCGGGATGGGGAACCCGAACGTCCACGACCACACGAACCTGCCGATCATTGTCGCCGGCGGCGCGGCAGGCAAAATGCGCGGCGGCCGACATATTCGCTTCGATACACCCAAACCGCTGGCCAACCTGCACCTGGCGCTGTTGCAAAAGGTCGGCGTCGATTGCCAGTCATTCGCCGACAGCGATGGACCCATGGACGAACTCTTCGAGCCGCTCGATGTTTAAGCATCGCCCTTCAAGGATCGCCGACTTGAAACCGCCCGAACGACCGCCGCGTCGCTGTCGCAAGCGCCATGCGTTTCCCTCGAGGAGACTCGTTGCGGTCGCGGTGTCGCTGGGATTGGTGTTCACCGCGGCAGCCCTTTGGTTCGAACAGACGTCTTCCGCGAACGAACCCGCGACGCAAACCACAAACCCGTCACCGATCGCCGACGCGATGCAGGCCAAATCCCTCGACCGCGTCCGCGAATTGATCGCAAGCAAGGCCGACGTCAACGCGAAACAAGCCGATGGGATGACAGCATTGCACTGGGCCTGTTACCACGATGACGCCCAATCCACATCAGCACTCATCGCCGCGGGGGCAACTGTCGATGCGACGAACGATTACGAAATCCCGCCCCTGTATATCGCTTGTCAGAACGGGAATGCCGAAATCGTCAAACGCCTGCTCGCGGCCGGGGCCGACGCGAGAGGGACGATCCCCGGGGGCGAAACGTGCCTGATGGTCGCGGCCAGGACCGGGGTCCCGCAGGTGGTGAAATCGCTGCTCGATCACGGTGCCGATCCCAACGCACGCCAGCGGAACGGTCAAACCGCCATCCTGTGGGCGGCGGCCGAAGGGAACGGCGAAGTCGTCGACCTGCTGATCGACGCGGGGGCCGATTACAAAACGCCGCTCGCTTCCGGCTTCACCCCGATGACCTTCGCGATCCGTGAAGGGAAAGTGGACGTTGTCCGCAGGCTCTTGGCCCGCGCGGTCGATATCAACGAACCGATCCGACCCGAAAAAAGAGCCGCAGGTGGCCCGCAAAACGGGATGAGCCCGTTGCTGATGGCGGTCGAGAATGGCCATTTCGAATTGGCCGAAATGCTTTTGGAACAAGGTGCCGATCCGAACGACGCGAGGCCCGGTTACACCGCGCTGCACGCGATCACGTGGGTGCGAAAACCGCTCCGCGGTGACGGCGACCCGCCCCCGATCGGGTCAGGAAAACGTACGAGCCTCGATCTGGTCCAAACACTGATCGCCAAAGGTGCCGACGTCAACGCGCGGCATGGCAAACATCGCCCCGCCAACAGCGCGCTCAATCGGACCGATGCGACCCCCTTTTTACTCGCCTGCGAGACCGGCGACGTACCGCTGATCAAACTGCTGTTGGGATCGGGCGCCGACCCGACGATCACCAACGCCGACAACGTTACGCCACTGTTGGCCGCGGCGGGGGTGGGCGTCTTGGGAAACGGCGATGATTCGGCGGGGACCGAAGAAGAAGCGATCGATGCGATCAAATTGCTGTTGGATCATGAT
>JBEIRZ010000277.1:0-6172 GCA_040375695.1 Planctomycetaceae bacterium | reverse complement strand
CGACCGCTCGCTTCCGAGCCGATCCCCAGCACCGGGATTTCCAGCGTTAGGGGCGTGGCCCCCGACCCGATGTTATTCGCTTCGTTTGCCTCGGCGATGACGTTCCTAATGTCGGTCCGCACGAGCACCTTGTAATCGCCCGCCATCACCCCCGATAGCGGCGTGTTGAGCGTCGCGGTGTAGGTCGACCCGACCGCCAAACCGCCGTCATGAACGACGCTGCCGACCAGCACATCGCCCACGTCCCAAATGTCATCCGCCGAAAGGTAGACGGTGTCGGACCAACGCCCCAGCGCCACACCTGGCCCGGCGTTGCGAACGGTGAAGGTGATCGGCGATTCGCGGCCGATCGTCGCTCGATCACCGCCCGTGACTTGATCGACCACCAAATCGGCGATCGGCCTAGCGGCGATCGTGATCACCCCGGCCGAAGTACCCACGTTGTTCGTTTCGCCATCACGTTCATACGCCTGACGCAGGGCATCGGTCACGACGACGACATACCGGTCCCCCGCCACGTAATGTGGGATCGTGAAATTTTCCGATCGCGTGTAACGCCCCCCCGCCGCAAGTGACGTTGTGTTCGATGCGACGAAACCGAGCAACACGCTGCGGGGCGGGTCGAAAGTCGGTGTCGGAGAGAGATAGACGGCATCGTGCCATGACGTGCGGGCCTCACCGACACCGCCGTTGACCACCTGCCATGCGATCGTCACTTCGCCACCCGCGGTCGCGTTCGCAGGGGACGTGACCTGTTCGATTCGCAGGTCCGGGGTCGGGGTCAACGTGATCGACGTAGCGGGGGAGCTGGCCGTTGTGTTGTTCCCTTCGCCGGTCCCTTCGAAGATCAGATTGCGGTGATCGGTTCGAACGATCACCACGTGATCACCCGATAGGTCGATCCCCAATCGCACCCTCGCGTCGCGTCGGTAGGACTCACCCGGTGCCAGCGGCATCGTTCGAGGGTACGAACCGACGAAGGTGTCGGTCGCATCGAGCACCCCGTCGCGCGACAACCAAACCGCATCGGACCAGGATGGACCCGACGCCGCCGAAGTGCCGCCGTTGGTCACTTCCCAATTGACGACGATCGATTCGCCCGAATTCGCCGCTTGTGGGGCCGACACCGTTGTCACCCGCAGGTCGGGGATCCCGACGCCACTTGCGGGGGCCGCGATCGTGATCGGCACCCCGGTCGACGCGTTGTTTCCTTCCGTCGCTTCGATGATGTTGTTCGTGGCATCGGTGACCAGGAACAAGCGATAATCGCCCGCGGCGATCGATGCCGGGATCGAAAAATTGACACCTTGGCGGCTGATCGTCCCGCCGGCTTGCATCGCCCCCGCACCAGCAAAGGAAGCGAGCGTCAAGTCATCGGCATCCCCCACGACGTTGTTCGACGACAGGATCAGCCGATCGTTCCAGCTCCCGCGAACGATCCCGCCGGGGCCGCGATTTTCGATGACATCATCGAACGAAAGTGACGACCCCGGGACGACTGGCCCGTCCCCCCCAAGCGTACCCAATCGCGGTCGGAAATCGGCGACGATCAGATCGGGTCGGTTGTCGTCAATCCGTAGCGGCCCGCGTCCGACATTGTTCCCTTCGTCCGCTTCATAGACCGACCCACCGGCATCGACATTCACGAAGATCGTGAACGAACCGATCCGGTCGCTCGGGACGCGGACCGTTACCGAGCGTGTTTCCGATTGGCCCGGGGCCAACAACCCCATCCGTCGGACGCGTGTCAACAGCGGGTCGGTCGGACGCGCCGTCCCGTCGTTTGACAGGGTGATCGTGTCGTACCAAATCCCCGTCGGGGTCGGGGTCACCCCCCGATTCGTCACGGTATAACGGAGCGTCAGCTCTTGCCCGCTGAGCGATGTCGAAGGGGCGGTGACGTCCGAGATCGCCAGGTCCGGCGGCGCGAAGGTGATCGCCGTCGATCCCGCCGCGGCGACAATGTTGTTCTCGTCATCCGCTTCCTTGATCGCGTTCATCGCGTCGGTCGCGACGATGACGAAGTACGACCCGCTGCTGAGCGTATTTTCGAGTTGGAACGTGTGCGATTGACGCTCGGTTTGCCCCGCTGCCAAGACGCCGAAGCGGAGCCGCGAACCCAACAGCCTTGCCGTCGTCAGGTCGAGCGTCGGTGTCGGCGAAAGGTAAATCGCGTCGGACCAGATCGAAGCGACGGTCGAGCCGGGCCCGTCATTCGCGACGATGTAAGCCACCGTGAAGGGTTGTCCGGCGTAGCCTTGCGTCGGCACCGTGATCGAACGGACCGTCAAGTCGGGGCTCGGCGCGCTGCTGACTTCGATCGCAAGCGACCTGTCGTTGTTCGTCTCGGATTGGTGTTCGTAAAGCTCATCATTCGTGTCGGTGCGAACGATCAGATGGGCCGGGCCACTGATCCCGGCGGGCAACCGCACCTTGAACCCAGAGACGTTGTACGACTGGCCGACGCCGAGCTGCCCGAAACGGGGGACCGTCCCGATCCAAGTGTCGGTCGGGTCCCAGGTCGAGCCGTTGAACGAGACATAAACGCGGTCGCTCCACCCGCTGACCGCCGCCGGGCCGACACCTTGATTCGTCACCGTCCAGCCGACGACCAATTGCTGCCCCGCGAAGGGATCGGTCGGGTTGGCGACGACAGCAGCGACGACCAGGTCGGGGGACGGTGTCAAAGCGATCTCGATCGGCGAACTGACCGTGACATTGTCGTTTTCGCCCGCCCCTTCCGCGACCCTCTCCCCGACATCGGTGACGACGATCAAACGGTAGCTCCCTTCGATCCCCTGCGGCAGGTTGAAAGTCAAGTCGTTGAGGTAATTGGCCCCGGCGGCGAGCCCACCGACACCGGGGTTGGGGATCGTCCCCAGCACCACGTCACCCGCATCGATGACACCATCGCGCGACAAATAAACCCGATCGGACCAACCGATCGCGCCGGTCGCCCCTTGGCCGACGTTGTTCACCCTCCAACGCACCGTGACCCCTTGCCCGGACGAGCCGTTTGCCGGGTTATCGATCGACGAGACGACGAGGTTCGGCGGTGGCGGCACAAGGACGTTGATCGGTTGGTCATCGATCGCCGCGTTGTTGTCATTGCTCAGCTCCATCACCGTGCCGAGGGAATCGGTCCGTACGACCAACCGCACCGCACCCGCGAAGGAGCTCGGGAAGCGGACCGTCTGTGTTCGCGAGACCGATTCGCCAGGGTTCAGCGTCCCTGAAAATAGGAAGCTGTCGAGCACCTCGTCACCGCCGATCGTCGCGTCGGTCGAATAAAAGAGCCGATCGGTCCACGGGCCGGTCGCCGGGGCGATCCCTTGGTTCTTAAGCTTCCACGTCACCGCGACCGGCGCCCCCGCGATCACCTCGGTCGCGGTCGTGATCTCGGTCACCACGAGATCGGAAAGGGCATCGGCGACGACGCTCACCTTGGGGCTCGCCAAGCGATTGTCCCCCTCGTTCGTCTCGAACTGGTTCGACAGCGCGTCGGTCACGACGAGGATCTTGTAATCCCCCGCGGCGACCGTTTCGTCTCGCGGCAACGTGACGCTGGCCGACGCGGTGTACGTCCCGCTCGCCGCGACCGGCAACCATGGGTCGGCCTTGATTGTCGTGAGCAACCGGTCGGTGATGTCGAGCGTGTCGTCGATCGACAGGTAAACGCGGTCCGAGATCGATTTGGTCAGTGGCGCGTTTCCCGAATTCAGTACCGTCCAATTGATCGTGAACGGTGTGCCGAGCGAAACGATCGCCGGAAGCTGGATCGTCCCGACGGAAAGTTCGGGGTAAGGGCCGATCGACGCCGTCGCCGTAGCATAGGCTACATTGTTCGATTCGGCCGAATCGGCAACGTTCAGTTCGATCACCTGTTCGTCGAAATCGGTCGTCACCATCACCCGCAATTGGCCGCTCGCGAGATCACCGTCGGGGAGGGTGAAGGCGAAGGAGCGCTCGGGCGATTGGGCATTGACCGCGATCGCAGATCCTTCGTGCATCACGTCACGCCACGCGATCGTTCTCCCGCTAGCGACCTGGGTCACGATCACCCGTTCTTTCCACGTCCCCGAGGTCGCCGCAACGCCGCGGTTCGCCGTTGACCAGCGGACGGTCGCTTCTTGTCCGGTCAGCAGCGGCGAGGTGGCGAATCGCAGGTTTTCGACTTGCAAATCGGGGTAGTTCGCGAGCGTCGTCGTGAAGTCGAAATCGGTGCGATTGTTCGTCTCGCCGACGGCCCCTTCGAAGTTTTCGCGGATCGTATCGAGATGGTCGGTGGTGATCCTCGCTTGCAGTTGCCCGACCCCGCGAAGGGCATGAGGGATTTGGAAGGTGAATGATTGCGTCGTCGCTTGGCCGTTGGGGAGTGCCCCGCGGGATGTGGCGTTGTAAATGACGTCGCCGCTGGCGATGGTCACGCCGGTCGAACGGTTCACGATCTCGACCCGATCGGTCCACGAAGCCGCCGTCGGCGCGGTACCGCGGTTGCTGATTTGCCATTGCAGCGTCACCTGGTCACCCGTCTTGGGCGATTGGGGTGTAACCGATGGGGAGACGACGACCAGGTCCGGAGCCGCGTTGGGGTCGAGCGCCGCGGTCAGGGTGAATTTTAAAGGGGCGTAACCGACCTGAAAGAGTTTCGGCGGGGCAAAGTTGAGCCCGACCAGCGTCGCGAATTCGCCCGTCCTCGAACCGTAACTGAGCACCGTGAAGCTGTTGTTGATCGCGGGCGAATAACCCGCTTGCAAGGCGACTTCGAACCGCCCCCCGAGCGACGCCGCGCCGCTGATGATCCCGCGCCCGTATTGCCCCGCCACCGTCCCCGCGAGCCGTGTCTTCAGCGTCCCGGCCGAACTTTGCACGAAGTCGCCGGTGATGGTCGCCGTGCTGGCGATCCCCAGGTTCAAGACCCCCGCATTGGTCGTCGTCGCCCCCGATTTTCCGATCGTCAGGTTCCCTTCGGCGTTGATCGTCCCCTCGTTCCACCAATTGGGCCACGACATGGCGAAGGTGCGACCGGCCGGGACGTTGATCACCCCGCGATTGATCAACCATTCGGTCCCGGTGTAGTTCACACCGTCATCACCCAGCGAGCCTGCCCCCGCGTCGATCGTAATTTGTGGCCCGATCGTCAGCGTCATCGTTTGGCCCGAAGTCGTCCCGGACGCGATCATCGCGTTGCTCGTCGATCCTCCGAACGTCACGGTCCCTGTCCCGCCCAGTGTTTGGGTGCCGACGAAGGACGCTTCGGCGGGGATCGTCCCGTCGGTGCTCCCCAATCGCATCGCGGCGTTCATTATTAAGCCGTTCCGAACCGTCAGCGAGTTGCGCCTTTGGAACGAATCGGGCGTGCGGGTCCCGTCGATGACTACATTTGTAGTCACGCCGTCGAGGGTCGAGGCGAGGCTGGTGATCACCAGCATTTGGCCGCTCGCGGCGGCGATCGTCCCGCCGCGGATGGTGCCGCCACGGAGCCACCAATCGCCGCCGCGGCTCGGTTGCAAGGTGAAGGTCGAGCCGGCGTTGTCCATCACCCCGGTCAGGTTCACGGTCGATGACGTGGCGGTGAAATTGCCGAGTGAAGCCACCGCAAAACTGCCGCCGAGGTTGATCGTCCCGCCGGTGACTGTGATCGAACCTTCGTTCCGCCAGTTTGTACTTCCGATCGTAAAGTTTCCCCCCGCACCGACACGGATCGTGCCGCGGTTGATCACCCCTTCGGCACCGGTATAGTTCACACCGTCATCACCCAGCGAGCCTGCCCCCGCGTCGATCGTCACTTGCGGTCCGATCGTCAGGAAAACCGCTTGGCCCGAAGTCGTCCCGGACGCGTTCAGCGCGTTGCTGGTCGATCCTCCGAACGTCACGGTCCCTGTCCCGCCGAGCGTCTGCGTGCCGCTGAAGGTTGCCGTGGCGAAGACCGTCCCGTCGGCGCTCCCCAAGCGCATCGCGGCGTTCATCGTTAAGCCGTTCCGTACCATCAAATTATTCCGCCTTTGGGACGAATCGTTCGCGCGGGTCGCGTCGATGACTACATTTGTAGTCACGCCATCGAGGGTCGACTCGGTATTGGTGACGACCAACATTTGGCCGCTCGCGGCCGCGATCGTACCGCCACGGATCGTCCCGCCACGGAGCAACCAATCGCCACCCAAGCTCGGCT
>JBEIRZ010000319.1:0-5294 GCA_040375695.1 Planctomycetaceae bacterium | reverse complement strand
GCTGGGCGCGAGCCCATCGGTTCTTCATTTGCGCGTCGTTACCGGACGGCTCGCGCCGTGCCGCTGTTGTGTGCGGGCAAAATGCTGCGAATAGCCGTCCCGGCTAGAAGGGTAGTGAGTGGTAAGTAGAAAGTAGAGCAAGGGAAGTTTGGAACCGGATGAACCCGACGCGCGCCAATCCTCCTGTCTTCCCTTTCCGTGAACTTCCGTGTCATTCCGTGGCCCACGACCGCGCGCCAACCCAAAAAATCCTTCGTGCCCTTCGCGTCTTCGTGTTAAACCCCACCGCGCGCCCAACCACTTTGCGAGCTTTGCGTCTTTGCGAGAATCCCCGACGCGCGCCAACCTCATCCCCCCAGCGCGCATCGATTACGATAACGAGCACCGCTGCGCTGAGCACGAGCACGACCGATCCCATTTCCGTGAACTTCCGTGTCATTCCGTGGCCCACGACCCAAGGACGACTACTTCGGCTTACGACGATCTTGGTCGAAGTTGTCCGTATCATCCTGATCAGGATAATCGGTCGTATCAACGTCCCAATCCTCTTGCTGCGATTCGAGCGAGTTTAGGTTCGGGTCCTCGACAAGCTCGTTCGGGTCGGCGGCGGTGACCCCGGCGTCCGCGTCGGCTTGACGCTGGGGCATCCCCTTCACGCTGTGACCGTTGACCGGTTGTCCGTTCACGGCATGGCCATTGACCCCGGACTTGTCGCGGCCGGTTGACCTCCGCGAGGCCGAGCGACCGTCCTCTTCGTAATAGCTTGAGTACGGGTTCTTTTTCCCTCTGCGGTCGCCGTATCCGTAACCATAGCCGTATCCGTAACCGCCATAGCCATACCCGTAACCGCCGTAGCCATAACCGTTGCCGTTGCCGTAATTGCCGTAGCCGTACTTGCCATAGCCGTAACGGTAACCGGCGCTGCCGTACCCCTTGGCCTGACGGCTGCCGATGCCGTTGACAACGATGCCGATCATGTTGGCATTGAGCGATTCGAGCATCCGGACGGCTCGGGTGACGAGCGGTTTGATGTTTTTCTTCGGCTTGACGACCATCAACACGCGATCGACGCAGCGAACGACGTTGCTCGGGTCGCTGACCGCCAACAGGGGCGGGGTGTCGATGATGATCAGGTCGAATTTCTGTTTGAGCGATTCGAGCATCCGGCCGAAGGCGTCGGAGACCAACAGTTCGGAGGGGTTCGACGGACGTTCCCCCGCGATCATCACCGACAGGTTCGGCACCGGCGTTTCGACGATCGCTTCGGAGAAATCGAGCTCTGCCGCCGATGGGGTGTTGGAGGCGAGTTCGATCCCCCACGCCACCCCTTTGTCGTGCTGGATACCGAAGAGGTTCCCGACCCGCGGGCGACGCAAGTCGGCATCGAGCAGGAGGACGCTGCGGCCGGACTGCGCCAGCGCGATCGCTACGTTGGCTGCGATCGTCGACTTACCGTCGGACGGCGTGGAGCTGGTGATTTGCAGCGTCTTGTTCCATCCGATGGCGTCGAAGGCATAGACGATCGATGTTCGGATCGAACGGAAGGCTTCCGATTCGCGTCCGCGACCGCTGTAAAGCGTACAGAGCCTCGCGTCCATGTGGGCGAAAGGATCTTCCTCCCCTTCGACGACCTTTCGCTTGCCGGAAAGTTCGGGGACGTGCCCGACGACGGGCAACCCGACGACGTCGGTGATTTCGAAGGGGTTGCGGAACGAGCGGTCGGACAATTCACGCAGCAGCGACAAGCCACCCGCGATCAGCGCCCCGAGGAAGCCACCCATCAAGAGCGACTTGGGAAGCGACGGCGCGATCTGGTAACCGGGTTTTGGCGAATCCAGCGGGAACAACTTCAACCCCTGATCGTCGGCGAGCAGGTTCACCTCGTCGAGACGTTTGACGATCTTGTCATAGAGTTCTTGTCGATTCGCTAAGTCTTTGGTGAATCGTGCCGACTTGGACTCCGCATCGCTTTCATTTTGTACTAACTTCTCCTCTAACGCGATTTCCTGGTCGAGCCACGCCGTCTCTGTGGCAGTCACATCGAGTCGATGCTGGAGAGAATCGAGAATCATCGCGATACGTACAAGGACTACACTTCCACCATTTTCGTCGCCCTTATCATTCGAATCAGACTCGCTGTCGATCCGAGTCCGAAGATCGGACAACTTCTTTCCCAACTCCTCTTCGCGCTTCTTTTCCGCGGCGATCAATGCCTTGGCGGTGCGAATCCTAGTATCGACTTGTGCAACCAAGGGGTGTGAAGGTAGGTAATCCCGAAGGATCTCTTCTCTCTGCAGTTCGAGTGGAAAGAGGGTATTCCTTTCCATTTCTTCAGAAGGGGTGAGGCGAGTGGCTTCGGCCAATCGATTCCGATCGTCGCTGATCTCGCTATTCTGTAAAGAATTTACCGAACCCTGTAACGATAGGAGGACGGATTCGGGTGGCCGCCCTGATTCCAACGCGGTCTTGGCGGTATCGATTTGGCTGGTCAATTCGCTCTTAAGAAGCAGTAGTTGACGACGACGCACTCGATACTGTTCGATATTCATTCGATGAAGGCTAGTCGCCTGGTTGCCTATAAAAACCAGCTTTGTTCCCTGCTTGAATTCATCGAACTGGTCATCGAGCGTTTTGATCTGTTTTTCGAGGGCTTCCCGAGCCTGTTCGATCAGCTTCAGCGTCTCCTGTCCGGCGCTTCGGTACTGCTCCGATAAGTGGAGCCCGTAGGCGTCGATGACCGCCTGAACAACGGCTTGGCAGGTCAACGGGTTGGTCGAATTGAAGCTGATTTGCATCACGCTCGATGAGTTGTTTCCGGCAGGCGTTACTTCGACACCAGAAATCATCGACGCGATCGCTTCTTTACTCTGACCGCTGTATTCGGCGGTTTTATCAAGTTCGCCTAATGAGGCCGCCCGCTGAAGGATCTGTTCGCTGCGAATCACCATCGCTTCGTCGGCCAAAATTCGCGACCCCGTTGATGAGCCGGTCTTGAGCCCTTCGAGAGGGATGTTGCGATTGGCGACGGGCTCGACGATTTGGATCCTCGCCGAAGATTGGAAGATCGCCGGTTGCCGAGAGTAATGAAAATATCCGGCCCCCAAACCGAGCGCGAGACCGAGGATCAAAAGCCACAGGTTATTGACGACCAATCGCAACCAGTCGATCGTCGGCCCCGACGACTGTGCCCCACGCTTCACCGGTTTGGCCATCGGTCTTGGCTGACCCATCGGCGGCCCTTCCCGCATTTCGCCATTGATCAAAGCTTGTGGGCGATAATTGATGTTGTCGGGCGAATTGGCTTGCATGGAAATCTAGATTCCGCTGGCGACAAAGAAGGGTAATGTTCACGTTGGGTAAGCATCGCGTGGGAGTACCAACCCCCCCCGCTGCTGGGGCACCATCCACCCGACATTTTACCAGCGGGTGGAGAACTAACGAGTTCTTTTTTTCCGCTTCCCTGCGGAAAGATTCAGGAATTCTTGCACCAAACGGCATTGATGCTGCCGCATCCGGCACAGCCGGGAAAGTCCCGTGCGGGGGTTTCCCCGACACGTTTTCTCCGAGCCGACCCCACGCATCCCGCGATCCGATGCCCCAAATCACCAGCACCGCGCCGGGGGCGGAAAAGATTTTTCAAACCTTTTCGGGGAGCCGCATCAGCGCCGTTTCGATCTGCTGCAAGATCAAGCCAGGGGCGAATCGCTCGCGGGCGCTGACCCCGCCTCGCACGACCGTCGCTTCGACCTGTGGCCCCCCGGCCAGAATCAACCGAACCTTTTCGGCAAGTGATTTCGCCGAACATGGTTCGCAAAGGAGCCCGTTTTTCCCTTCGTCGATGATTTCGCTCGCCCCGCCGCCACGCGTCGCGACCACGGGTCGGCTGGCCAACATCGCTTCGACAATCACCCGCCCGAACGGTTCGGGCGAAGTCGACGCGTGAATCACGATATCGACGCCCTGCATCACCCCCGCGACATCGTCTCGAAAGCCGACGAAGTGAACCCTCCCTTCCACCCCCGGTCGCGCCGCGAGCCGACGGAGCCGTTCGACATAGGCTTCTTCGCCAAACAGGGCGTCGCCGACCAACAGCAAGTGGACCCCCGGGAGCGACTCGAGCGATTCGATCGCGATGTGCTGACCCTTCCATGGCGAAAGCCGCCCGAACAACCCCAACAGCGGCTCGTCTTCGCCCAGCCCGAGCGATTGGCGGAGCGCCCGGCGGAGCCGATCCGAATCGGCGATCGCGGCATCGAACGGGGCCGGGTCGATCCCGTTGGGGATGACGACAACCCGCTGAGGATCGAACCCGGCGGCGATTAAGGAATCGGCCGACGCCTGCGAATTGGCGATCACGAGCGCCACGCCAAGCTTCGCCGCGGTGTGCAGGATTTTGCGGTTCGACCAAGAAAAATGATCGGCCGATAGGATGTCGTGCAGGTGATAAACGACGGGACGCCGCGCCATTTTCCCCGCGATCGCACCGATGACGAGCGCCTTGGCCGTATTGGCGTAGATGACATCGACGCCGCGGGATTGGCTCGCGACCTGACGGGCAAGCCGCACGACACCGCCGAGCGATGCCGCCTTGCGCATCCAACCGCTCCCTTTGCGGACCGACGCCCCACGATCGCCGAGTTGACAGACCGAGATCCCAACCCCGGCAGCGCGAAAGCGATCGGCAAGCGGCCCCTCTTCGAAGAGCATCACCCGATCCGACGGGTTGCCCCGCCCGACGACAATGTCAAACAGGCAAAGTTCGGCGCCACCCAGTTTCGATGTCTGGTCAAGGAACAAGACCGCCCGTCGCCTCGACAAAACATCGTCAGACAGAACGGCCGATGGAGGAGGAGTGATCGACACGAGCTAGCCGGATAAAGGGCAAACGGATCAACGACCTTTCTATCGTAACACGAATCTAGCAAACGGTCATTCATGGCGCGCGGAGGGTTCACCACAGAGGACACCGAGGGCACGAAGATTTTTTGGAGGTTTGGCGCGCATCGTTGGCCACGGAAGGACACGGAAATCCACGGAAAGGGAGAACGAGGGGATTGGCGCGCGTCGGGTTAACACGAAGACGCGAAGGGACGAAGGTTGTTGAGGGTGATGATTATTGATTATTGAAAACTGAAAAATGCGAAATGAAGTCGGCGGGCTAGTTGTTGGTTGTTGGTTGTTGGTTGGTGGTTGAGCAATTCACAATTCAAAATTCACAATTCAAAATTCAAAAATCCCTTCGTGAACTTCGTGTCTTCGTGGTAAATCCCCCGCGCGCCCAACCACTTTGCGAG
>JBEIRZ010000305.1:0-5553 GCA_040375695.1 Planctomycetaceae bacterium | reverse complement strand
CAGGCGTGGCAGGGATTGATCGCGGCCTTCACGATCGCGTGGGCAAGAGCGCTTGGCGAATTCGGCCCGATCCTGGTGTTTGCCGGGGCGACGCGGATGCGGACCGAAGTGCTATCGACCAGCGTCTTTTTGGAATTGAGCATCGGCAACTTGAACGCGGCGGTGGCGGTGTCGTTGCTGATGGTCGGGATGGCGGCGTGCGTGTTGTTGGTCTTGCGGGCGTTGGGGACAGGGCTGCACGCATGATCGAACTGCGCGATGTCAGTTACTCGGCGGGGGCGTTTCGGCTGCAAGACGTGTCGTTGTCGATCGGTGCTGGGAGTTACGCGGTGCTGATGGGTCAGACCGGGCGGGGGAAGACCACGATCTTGGAATTGCTCTGTGGTTTGAGGCGAGTCACGAAGGGGGAGGTGTGGATTCACGGCGAGGACGTGACGCGGCTCTCGCCGGCGGACCGCCAGGTCGGTTACGTGCCGCAGGACTTGGCGTTGTTTCCGAACCTCAACGTCCGCGAGCATTTGGAATTCGCGCTGCGGTTGCGGCGGGCCGGGCGGGAAGCGATCGCCGCGCGGACGGCGGAATTGGCGGCGATGTTGTCGATCGGGCATCTGTTGGAACGGCGGGTCGGCGGGTTATCGGGGGGCGAGGCACAGCGGGTGGCGCTCGGTCGGGCGATCTCGTTTCGTCCCCATGTGCTGCTGTTGGACGAGCCGCTCAGCGCGCTGGACAGCCAGACCAGGGTCGAGATGCATCGGTTGCTTAAGGAACTGAAGGTGGCGACCGGGGTGACGACGTTGCATGTGACACATAACGAAGAGGAAGCGGAGGCACTGGCGGATTTGAGGCTAAGGTTGGTTGACGGGAAGATCATCGCGACGGGTAAGTCGGGTTGAAGGGGTCGCAATCGGCAGAGAGCGATGGGGGCTGTGGGGCGGATTTGCGCACGTCCTTGGGTCGAGCAGGTCGGATTCCGCACCCAGGTGGCAAGCGTGTCGGTGTGGAGCGAAAGGTCGCTTTGGTCGGATTCAAGCCGTTGGGGGCGAAGGCCTTGAGAAACCGACGGAGGGAAGTCCTGGACGGGGACTAAATGGCCATAGCGGCGTCTTAAACCACATTAGGCCGCGATCGGCCGTTTTATGAGCACATTACGTCGATTGGGGCGTCATAGTCATAGACGACTCGGAGGGTTAGTTGGGGCGGTTTGCGGCGTCGGTTCCCTTGAGCGGCAATGGTGGAAAACCGGACAATAACCCCGCTTTTTAGCCTTGACGCGTTGGTAAGGATCGTCTACTTTACTATGTCGTGCGCATAGGAAGCATCGATCCGAAAGGAAGAGTGGGCAGGGAATCCTGGGTGTCGGAAGGCGTGGGTCGGGCCGAGTGTGGTCTGAGTCGTCGTTCGGCGAAAGCGAGGTCACTGGCCTGATTCTGGAACGATCGATTGGGGCGAGCCGCAGACGGCTTGTCCAGATGATTCCTCCCCCCAGCACTCCCCGCCTTTCAAGTTGTCGGATCGGAATTCCTACTGCCGGTTCAGCAGCGTCTCGTAGTTCAATTCAAATTCGCTTTGGTTCCACAATTTCCTCGCGGAGTTTTCCCAATGAAGTGCCACGGTAACTTCTTGTTTCGGCGTGACTTTTTGAGGGTCGGTGTCGTCGGTGGTTTGGGCATTTCGTTGGCCGACATGCTACGGATGGAAGCTCAAGCGGATCAGAAGTTTTATGAATCGAAGGAAGGGGTCGCCAAGTCGGTGATCTTTATCTTCCTGCCGGGTGGGATGGCGCATCAGGAGTCGTTTGACCCGAAGCCGTATGCCCCGGTCGAGTACCGAGGCCCGATGAATTCGATCGAAACGAATGTCGCGGGTGTGCGGGTAAACGAGAATTGGAAGCAGACGGCGACGATCGCCGACAAGATCGCGATCTGCCGTTCGATGACGCACGGCGAAGCGGCCCACGAGCGTGGGACGCACAACATGTTCACGGGGTATCGCCCCAGCCCGGCGTTGCAGTTCCCGAGCATCGGCAGTGTCGTGTCGCACGAGTTCGGCCCGCGGAACAACCTGCCTCCGTACGTGTGTGTGCCGAACCAACCGAACGAGTTTGCGGGGACGGGGTATCTGAGTTCTTCGTTCGCCGGGTTCAGCTTGGGGGCCGACCCCGCATCGGGCGACTTTAAGGTGCGCGACTTGAGCCTGTCGGCTGGGGTAGATGAGCCCCGCTTCAACACCCGTCGCAAAATGTTGGATGTGGTCAACGATTATTTCCGCGAGAAGGAGAAGTCGGACGCTTTGGACGCGGTCGACACGTTCTACCAGCGGGCTTATGACCTGATCAGTTCGGAGAAGGCTCGTGAAGCGTTCGACATTACGAAAGAGACCGATCAGATGCGCGACACCTACGGCAAGAACACCGCGGGGATGCGGTTGTTGCTCTGCCGCAGGTTGGTCGAGGCGGGTGTCCGGTTCGTCACCACGACGTACGGTGGCTGGGACATGCACGACAACATTCACGCTTCGATGAACGGCCAGGTGCCGGCGTTCGACCAGGCGTATGCGGCTTTGATCCGCGACTTGGAACAGCGTGGGTTGCTCGATTCGACGATGGTGGTGATCGCCAGCGAATTCGGACGCACCCCGAAGATCAACGGCACCGCCGGTCGAGATCACTGGCCAAAGGTTTTCAGCGTCGTGATGTCCGGTGGTGGGATCCGCAAGGGGATCGTCTACGGTTCGTCGGACGCGACCGCCAGCGAGCCGAATGAGAACCCGCTATCGGTAGCCGACTGGGCGACGACGATTTACGACCGCATGGGGATCAATGCCGACAAGGAATTGATGGCCCCTGGCGATCGTCCGATCGAAATCGTCGACAGCGGCAACGTGATCAAGGATTTGTTGGCGTAAGTTTTGGTTAGTGATTTGAAGGGTGATTGATGTGCGGCCCTTGGGACGGTTTCCGGGGCCTTGCATAAGGGGCCGTCGGGTCGGCTTTTGTGCCTTGGTTTGGATCGGAAAACTTTTGCGGAGCGAAAGTCGACTGCCAGGAAGGTTCGAGTACCGCGTGCGAGAGTCTTCGGAATGATGAGTTTGCGTCGGATCGCTGGCTGCTGTTTCACGTTTCTGTTACTCGCTTCATCGGCCTTCGCGGCATCACCGCGGCTCAACATCATCAACCCGCGGGGTATCCAGCGGGGGATGGAGCACGAGCTGGTTTTTAGCGGTTCGGGCCTTGCCGACGCGAAGGACGTGATGTTCTATGACGCCGGGTTCGAGATCCTGTCGGTAACGGGCGACGGGAACACGGCGAAGGTCAAGGTTAAGGTCACGGCGGATTGTCGGCTCGGCGAGCATGTCGCGCAGGTCAGGACGGCTTCGGGGATTACAGATTACCGGACGCTCTATGTCGAGGACTTGGCGGTTGTCGAAGAGAAAGAGCCGAACAGCGAGTTTACGGCCCCGCAAGCATTGACGCTCAATTGCGTCGTGAACGGATCGATTTCGAGCGAAGACGTCGATTATTTCGTGATCGAAGCGAAGCAGGGGCAGCGGATTTCGGCAGAGATCGTCGCGATGCGGCTGAGCTCGGCGATGTTTGACCCCTACGTCGCGATCCTGGACGAGAAGCGGTTTGAACTCGACACGAACGATGACACGGCGCTGGCGCTGCAGGACGGATTCGTCTCGGTTTTGGCGCCGGCCGACGGGAAGTATTACATCGAAGTTCGCGAGAGTGCGTATTCGAATGGCAATACGTATCGGTTGCACGTGGGGACATTCCCGCGGCCGAAGATCGCGTTCCCGGCGGGGGGTAAGCTTGGCGAGACGCTTGACGTCCGGTTCCTCGGTTTGCCTTCGGGGGAATTGAAGCAATCGTTTACGTTGCCTGCGCAGGCGGTCACCGATTTCGGCCTGTTCGCGAAGGACGATTTGGGGATTTCGCCGACGCCGAACATTTTCCGGTTGTTCGAACATGGGAATTCGTTCGAAGCGGAGCCGAACAACGATTTGGCCCAATCGACGAAGGTGGAATTGCCTTTGGCGATGAACGGGATCATCGAATCGGATGGCGACATCGACTGCTTCAGCTTCACGGCGAAGAAGGGTGCGGTGTATGAGGTCGAATGTTTCGCCAGACGGATCCGGTCCGAGCTCGACCCGGTGATGAACATTTACAAGGCCGATGGGGGCGGGATCGCGGGGAATGATGATTCGCGCGGACCGGACAGTTACATCCGCTTCACGGTCCCCGAGGACGGCGAGTACAAGATTCGGATCACCGACCATTTGGGGCGGGGTGGTCCGGAATTCGTCTATCGCGTCGAATTCCAAAGTGTGGTGCCGTCGCTGACGCTGGGGATCCCACGCAACGAGCGTTACGGGCAATTCAGGCAACAGGTTTTTGTTCCCAAGGGGAATCGATTCGGGGTATTGATCAACGCGAACCGGGCGAATTTCGGCGGTGAGATCGCGCTGTTAGGAGAGAACTTGCCGGCGGGAATCACGATGCATTGTGACCCGATGCCTGCCAACCAAAACGTGATGCCGGTCGTTTTCGAAGCGACGGCGGATGCGGAATTGTCCGGGAAGCTCGTCGACTTTCTTGCCAAGTGCACCGACCCGAATTTGAACGTTCAGGGTCGGTTTGTGAACCGGGCCGATTACCTGGTAGCGGAACCGGGGCAATCGCTTTATCGCTGGAAAGACGTCGATCGTTTGCCGATTGCCGTGATCGAAGAGGTACCGTTCCACTTGGAGATCGTCGAACCGAAGGCGCCGTTGGTCCAGGAGGGTGCGATCAGGTTGAAGGTGGTGGCGACAAAGAAGGAAGGTTGGGACGAAGAGATTTCGGTCCAAATGCCCTACCGTTCGCCGGGGGTGAGCGCCCCACCGAGCGTCACGATCCCGAAGGGTCAGACGGAAGTACTGTATGAGCTGAACGCCGCCGGGAACGCCCAGGTCGGAACGTGGAAGGTTTTTGCCTTGGGGACGTCACAGGGGATGTGGGCATCGTCGAAGCTGACGAAGCTGGATGTCGCCGTGGCACCGGTGAAATTTGAACTGCAGCGGACGGCATGCGAGCAGGGGCAAGAGGCGTTGGTGTTGTGCAAGCTCAGTCATGTCACACCGTTCGAGGGTGACGCGAAGGCCGAATTGGTCGGGATCCCTCCGAAGGTGACGGTCGAGGCGATCAATTTCAACAAAGAGACCCAGGAAGTGACCTTCAAGCTGAAGACAGAGAAGGACAGCCCGGTCGGGAAGCATGGGTTGTATTGCCAGCTAACGATCCCGCACCAAGGGGAGACGATCTCATGTCGAGGGGGGTCGGTCGAGTTTCAGATTGACCAGCCATTGCCGCCAGCCGCGGGTGCGCCTCCGGCGCCGACGCCGGCACCCGCGGCAGCACCGGCCGCGGCGGCTGCTCCGGCAGCCGCACCGCCGCCCCCGCCGAAACCGTTGACCCGGTTAGAAAAACTCCGTTTGGCGGCTCAGGAACGGATGAAGGCCGAAGCGGGCAAGTGATCCGTCCAGAAGCTTGGTTAGTCAGGCTTGGTT
>JBEIRZ010000366.1:0-4524 GCA_040375695.1 Planctomycetaceae bacterium | reverse complement strand
GGTGATGGCCGCATCGCCACCATCTCCTCACTGGCCCGCCGCGCTCTGGTGATCGCCGCCGACGCCGGCAATCGCTGCGTCACCCCCGCCGACGTCGAATCGGCATCTCGCCGCGAAGCCCAAGCCGCGTGACCAACCCGTCACGCCAAAGTCGACCCGCCGGCACCACCAACGCTCCACCCGCACAATCGACGCTTACCCGTCCCACCCGAATCACCCGATTCGCTTGCGGCCACAATGGGTAGAATACATTCACGGGCCCGCCGGCCACTCGACCACTCGGCCGCGTCGACTTTTCGCCAATCGCTCCCAAGCGGCGGCGTGAACGACAACGCCACCGCATCGCCCAAAGCGACCGTCCTCGGCACATCCCCACACCACTCGATCACCACCCGACCATGTCGCTGCGAAACCGATTCACGCTCAGCGATTATGCCGTGATGGCGATCTGCCCGGCGCTGATCATCCTCCTCCTCAGCAGCCTCGTCTCGTTCTTGATCCTCTGCGCCTACCAAGGCTCCTACACCGGCCGCGTCATCTACATCTGGTTCATGTTCATCCTCGGGGCGGTCTACATCGCCCGCCTTTCGATCGAAGAAAGCCGTCAATACGCCTTCGGTTACGCCGCGATCCTCGGCATCGCAACTTTCTTTGTCCTCTCGCGGTTCCAAACCGTCTCCGGCACCGCCGCTAGCTTCGCCCCCTTCATCACCGCCGGCCTGATCGCGATCGTCTGGTTCCTCGCCGATCGGATCACCTACGACTGCACCCTGATCGATGACGACGAAGACGCCAGCGGTCAAGGGTTGCTCGATGGCCTCGCCGAACAGCTCAACGAACAACTCAACCCCTCCGGCCCTCTGGGCGATCTACCCACCGATGCCGCCGCCGCATCCGCCTCGCGCCGCAAACGTGGCAAACCCCAACCCGGCAGGACCGTCCTCTGGCTCTCCGCCGCCGCCCTCCCGCTGTTCGGCCTCGGCCAAGCGACGTTGCACTCCAACCCCGCCGCACTCTCCTCCGCCACTCGCTACCTGGCGATCTATCTCTTCGCCAGCTTCTCGCTCCTGGTCGCCACCAGCTTCCTCGGCGTCAGACGCTATCTCAGACAACGCGGCGTCCAGATGCCAAGCGATGTCACCCGCGCCTGGCTCGGCGGCGGTCTCGCCCTCGTCGCCTTCATCCTCGCCGTCTGCTTCCTCCTCCCGCAACCCGGTCGCATGATCGCCGAAGTCGATCTCGATCGCTGGCTCACATCACCCGAAGGTCGCAGCGCGAGCCGCCGCGGCTGGGGCTCCGAAGCGGCCGAAAAAAATGAATCGAATGCCGCCCCCTCAACCACTGACCCCCAATCCCAACAAGCATCCCAAGAGGGAGGACAACAGGGTTCTGAACCGGGAGGCCAACAGGGTTCACAGCAGGGAGGGCAACAGGGTTCACAACAGGGAGGACAACAGGCATCCCAACAGGGTTCACAGCAGGGAGGACAACAGGGTACGCAACAAGGCGGCCAGCACGGCTCGCCACCCAACCCTCAACAAGGCTCTCCACCCAACCCACAATCCGCTGCACAACCACAACCGGGATCCCAGCAACCCGCTACCACCAACAATCCACAAAGCCAACAACAGCCATCCCCACCCACCAACTCGCCACAAAACCAGCCACCAAACTCCCCACCCAAGTCCCAGTCAAACCAACAGCCCCCGGTCCAGCAATCCTCACAGCCCAATTCACAGCCCTCTGGCCAACAACCTACGCCGGGCACACCCCAGCCAAACCAAACGAACCCCAACAACGCCCCCCCACAAAACAACCCTTCTCAAAACGATCCGGCGCAACCTAGCGACCCGGCCCAACAACCCTCCGAACAAAACGCGTCCCAGCCTCCCGATGACGCCCAATCCCCCCCCTCCGAAAGCGACCAACCCAACGCTTCGCAATCCCCTCCCAGCCAAACCTCACCACCACCTTCGCTCCCCCAACTCCCAGCGATCTCGTCGCTGGTCAAAGCCCTCATCTACCTCGCCTTGCTCGGGATCATCCTCTTCTTCATCTGGGTCAATCGCGATGCGATCGCCGAACTCTATCGCAAGCTGATGATGCTCTTGACCGGCAATCGCACCACGACCCACCCGATCATCGATGACGCCGAAACCAACCCCGATGCACCGCCACGCCCCTTCTCGTCGTTCTCCGACCCTCTGAACCGTGGCCTCGATCCGACCCGCGCGATCGTCGAAACGCTGCATGCCACCGAAGCCTGGTTTCGTGAACAAGGTCAGCCGCGCAACCGCCATGAAACGCACCAAGAATTCGCCCAGCGGATCAAAATCCCTGCAGGCGATCGGGAACTCGTCACTCGCCTCGTCGCTACCTACCACCGCACCGTCTACGGGAACCAACCCCCTCGCCGCCAAGACCTCGAAGACGTCCGCCTCATCTGGCAACAACTCTTCCGCTAGCGATCCCCATCCGCGACGGTCTCACGCCTCCCGGCCGCGGCATCGGCTGCCTCGATCCGCACCCCATCAAGGCTTCCAACCCTCGGGCAAAGCCAACGACCAAACCTCCGATGACAACGGCTGGGCATGCCCCCCCGCGACCCACAACTTGTCGCGATGCACAAACGCCGAATGCTCGTGCCGCGCCTTCCAAACCGCCCCCGCTTCTAACTTCTGCCACCCCTTCCCATCCGCCGAATGCCAGATGTCCCCCACATTCCCCGTCGCTTGCGACCACCCCCCCAACACCCACATCCGATCCCGATAAACCGCCGCGCTGAACCACAGCCTCGGCGACCAAGGGGCCGAACCCGTCTCGCATACCCACTCCACCCCATCGGCGGATGACCAAACGTCATTCTTCGCGTGATGCTCCGGGACATAATTCCCTCCCCCCATCACGTACATCCGATCCCCCAACACCACGGCCTGGTGATACGCCCGCGGCGACCACGGGGCAGCCGCATTCACACACTCCCACGTCTTCCCATCCGCCGATGACCAAACGTCGTTCTTCAAACTCTTCGCGTCGCCGAAATAATAATTCTCCGTCCCGCCCAAGACCCACATCCGGCCTTTGAACTCCAACGCCACCCCCGCCAATCGCGGCGTCCATCCCGCCGCCGATGTCGCCTGCTCCCATCCCTTCCCATCGACCGACGACCAAACCTGATTGCTCGCCGAATGCCCAGGCAACCGCCCGTTGTACCAACCACCGAGCATCCACATCTTCCCCGCGAACGTCGTGTTCATCGGCAAATCGCTGTGCAACCACGGCGCCTCCCGCGTGACCAATTCCCATTCCTTCCCATCGGCCGATGACCAGACGTCCCGCGGCGGCGGTGAATACGAATCGAACCACCCCCCACCGATCCACAGCCGATCGCCAAAGACGAACTCCGCCTGCGAATCGCGAGGCTGCCACGCCGCCGTCGATTCCAACCTCCACACCGGACGCCCCACAACCTCGCCTTCCTGCGCCAGCCCGACCCCCATCACCACCGCAGCCAGCACAATCGCCACTCCAACAGACAAACCCAAACCAAAACCAAAACCCTTGCCCAAAACCAAACCGCCTACCCGACGGTCCCGACCCCTTCCGACGCCCGCAAAAAACATTCCGTCTCCCCCAAAATCGCCCTGAGTGTGATTGCTGCTGTTGTTGCCCGATTCTATCCGATCCCCAACCTCCATGAAAAAACCCCACGCCGAATCGCTACGGCGTGGGGTCTCGTTTTTCGTTTCAATCGCTTCGCGTTTTCAAAAAGCCCACGACCATTTCAGGGCCCGGCCCGCGATCAACCGTTACCTTCGATCAGGCTCAACCCTTGGGCAGAGCCGCTTCGATCGCCTTGACGAGCTCTTCCGAGTCGGGCGATGTCCGCGGCGAGAAGCGTTGCAACAACTTGCCATCGGCTCCGATCAGGAACTTCTCAAAATTCCAACTGATCTTCCCGGCACCAACCGGCTTCGTCTCTTGCGAAGTCAGGAACTGATACAGCGGTGCCGCACCCGGACCGTTCACTTCGACCTTGCTGAACATCGGAAAGGTCACCTTGTACTTGCTGCTGCAAAACTGCTTGATCTCCGACTCTGTCCCCGGCTCCTGGGCGCCGAACTGGTTGCAGGGGAATCCGAGGACGACCAAACCCTTGTCACCATACTTTTCGTACAACGCCTGCAACCCTTCGTACTGCGGGGTCAAACCACACGCGCTGGCGACGTTCACGACCAAGACGACCTTCCCCTTGTAATCGGCCAGATCGACTTCTTTCCCGTCGATCGTCTTCACCTGACTGCACAAGGCACAGTCGTTCTTGCTTTCCGCTTGGACAAATGGGGTCATGGCAACACACAACATCAAAAAGGCTACGAATCGTTTCATCGGATTATCGGGGGTGAGTGGGATCTCGGGCAGACAAAGAGTTGTTAGTGTACCCGACAGGCAAGCGGGCAGGGGCCTCCCATCCGCTGTCCCCACAAAACTTCCTCAAAAACGACGACGCAACGACGCCCCCGC
>JBEIRZ010000504.1:0-2924 GCA_040375695.1 Planctomycetaceae bacterium | reverse complement strand
ATAATAAAAATGCGGCGGCTCCGTCGTGTTGTATACCCACGACCGGCGAAATTGGCTCCGGTAGAGCGCCCCCAACATCCGCACCAAGATCGATTCCCGCACCGCACCGCCAAAGAGAACCGCTTCGACACACCGTCTTCCGGCATAGACGAACGACTTGGCGTAAAGCCCGACTTGCTTGACCAACGGGTGCATGGGGTTTCCCTCGACAAAAACGTCAACGATCGCAACGCTAGACTAGTTGCCAATCCGCCCTGTTTCTTATCGGCCGAAACAAAAACAGGCTCTCTACCCCTGCAGACAGGCAGGTCATCCCCTACAACCGTTTCAGCCGATCCAAGCGTGAATCACCCGTCCCGCGACATCGGTCAGCCGATAATCGCGCCCGTCGGCGCGGTACGTCAACCGCTCGTGATCGATCCCCAGCAAGTGCAACAGCGTCGCGTTCAAATCGTGGACATGAACCGGATCCTTCACGACGTTGTAACAAAACTCGTCCGTCTCGCCGAATTGCACCCCCCGTTTCACCCCGCCCCCGGCGACCCACATCGTGAAACACCCCCCATGATGATCGCGGCCATAATTCGCCGCTTCCAACTCTCCCTGGCTGTAGGTCGTTCGCCCGAACTCGCCACCCCAAACGACCAGCGTCTCGTCGAGCAACCCGCGCTGCTTCAAGTCTTCGACCAACGCCCGGCACGGCTGGTCAACATCACCGCACTGCAACCTCAAATCGCTCGGCAAGTTGTAATGTTGGTCCCACCCACGGTGATAAAGCTGCACAAACCGCACCCCACGCTCGACCATTCGCCTGGCGAGCAAACAATTCGCCGCGAACGATCCCGGCACACGCACCTGCGGCCCATACGCCTCCAGCGTCTTGGCCGTCTCACCCGCGAAATCGGTCAACTCGGGGATCGATCCCTGCATCCGATAGGCGAGCTCGTACTGCGCGATCCGCGTCTCGATCTCCGGGTCAAGCTCCCTCTCCGCCGCGCGGCGGTTCAGCCCCGCGATCAGGTCGAGCTGCTGACGCCGTGCCTCCGCGTCGACCCCCGCGGGATTGGAAAGGTAAAGCACCGGTTCGCCGCTCGATCGCAAATTGACCCCTTGGTGATTCGACGGCAAGAACCCCGATCCCCACAGCCGCGCATAAAGCGGGTCGGCAGGTCGCGCCGCGCTGCCGCGCGAAATCATCACGACAAACGCCGGTAAATTCTCGCTTTCACTCCCAAGTCCATAACTGAGCCATGACCCGAAACTCGGCCGCCCCGGCTGCTGGTGCCCGGTCTGTAGCAACGTCACCGCCGGGTCATGATTGATCGCTTCGGTGTGCATCGATCGGATGATGCACAACTCGTCGGCGATCCTGGCCGTCTGCGGCAACAATTCGCTCAGCCACGCCCCCGACTCCCCATGCCGCTCGAAGCGAAACAACGACGACGTGATCGGCAATGATTTCTGCCCGCTCGTCATCCCCGTCAACCGCTGCTCCCCACGCACCGATGCCGGTAACTCCTCACCATGCCGATGCTTCAACTGCGGCTTGTGATCAAACAGGTCAAGTTGCGACGGCCCGCCATGCATGAAAAGCGAGATCACCCGCTTCGCCCGCGGCGGGTGATGCGTCGCACCTCGCGCCTCGTTTGCCGAACCGAACAGATGCGCCAGCGCCATCGACCCGATCCCCGCCGACGACCCGCCCAGGAAACTTCGCCTCGCGATCCGAAGCCGCATTTGCTCGATTGACGTCAACTCGCGCATCTGTCGTTCCCCGCTCGGTCCTTCACTTCGATCATCAACCGCCTCATCACACGGATCACCACATGCATCATCAACCCCTCACCTCCGCGTGATCGCTTCGTCAAGGTTCATCAGCGCGTGCACGGTCAGCGTCCACGCGGCAAGCTCGACCGCATCGATGTCCCCCCCGGCCCTCGACTCCCCGACCGCGACCAACTTCGCCGCGTCGTCAGGGTTCGCCCCGTAACGAGCCCTCTGGTTGGCCAGCAACTCCAAAACCACCCGCCCTTCGTCCACTTCGGGAAAACGTCCCAACAACCTGACGATGGTCTCGGTGACCCGCGCTCGGTCGTCGGCGTGATCCTTGATCACCCCCGCCGCCATCACCCGCGCGGCCTCGATGTAGGTCGGGTCGTTGAGCACGACGAGCGCTTGCAAAGGCGTGTTGGTCCGCGCCCGCTGGACCGTACACTTTTCACGCGTCGGCCCGTCAAAGGTCAACATCGACGGCGGCGGCGCCTGACGCTTCCAATAGGTATAAACGCCCCGTCGCCATAACCCCTCGCCCGCATCCTGCTGGTACGACTCGTCACCGTTGTACGATACCGATTCCCACACCCCCGGCGGCTGATACGGCTTGACGCTCGGCCCGCCGATCCGTGACACGAGCAACCCGGAGGCGGCGAGCGCCTGGTCGCGAAGCAACTCGCCGGCAAGCCGAAACCGACCCCCACGGGCCAGCATCCGGTTCGAAGGGTCCCGCTCCAGCAGCTCTCGCGACCCCGATGACGATTGACGATACGTCGCGCTGCATACGATCAGCCGCAACATCCCCTTCACGTCCCATCCGCTTTCGACGAATCGGACCGCGAGCCAATCGAGCAACTCAGGATGCGATGGGGGCTCCCCTTGGTAACCGTAATCACCAACCGTCCGCACGATCCCTTCGCCAAAACATTGCTGCCAACAACGATTGACCGCGACGCGCGCCGTCAACGGATGCTCGCCCGATACCAACCACCGCGCGAACCCCAACCGGTCCGGCGGCGCACCCTCGGGCCCCAGTGCGGATGCACCCTCAGGCCCCAGTGCGGATGCACCCTCGGGCCGCGGTGCGGATGCACCCTCCAGCCACGGTGCGATCACCTCAGGCACACCCGCCGTCACTATCTCGCCGGGGT
>JBEIRZ010000218.1:0-7399 GCA_040375695.1 Planctomycetaceae bacterium | reverse complement strand
CCTCATGAGGACCCATCTGGTCACCGGCGCCGCCGGTTTCATCGGCTTTCATCTCGCCTTGCGGTTGCTCCGCGAAGGGGAGCGTGTCGTTGGCTTCGATAGCGTGAACGATTATTACGACGTCAACCTCAAACGCTCGCGGCTGGTGGAGCTCGAGAAGGTCGCCCGCTCGTCACCCGGCGAATTCCGCCTGATCGAAGCCGACCTCGCCGACCGATCGGCCATCGACCAGGCATTTGCCCAGCACCGTTTCGACCGCGTCGTTCACCTCGCCGCCCAGGCCGGTGTCCGCTACAGCCTGACGCACCCCCGGAGCTACGTGCAGAGCAATCTGGTCGGCTTCATCAACATCCTCGAAGCGTGCCGCCACCAACAGGTCCCCCATCTGACCTATGCCAGCAGCAGCAGCGTCTATGGCGCCAATCGCACCCTCCCTTTTTCTGTCGACCACAATGTCGATCACCCGCTGAGCCTTTATGCCGCGACAAAAAAGGCGAACGAGCTGATGGCTCACAGCTACAGCCATCTTTACCAATTGCCGACCACCGGGCTGAGGTTCTTTACCGTTTACGGCCCGTGGGGACGCCCTGATATGGCGCTGTTCATCTTCACCAAGGCGATCCTCGAAGGGAAACCGATCGACGTCTTCAATCACGGCCAGATGCGGCGTGATTTCACCTACATCGATGACATCGTCGAAGGGGTTTACCGAACCAGCGAAGCGATCGCGACGCCGGACCCGAAGTGGTCGGGGGAACACCCCAACCCGGCGACCAGCGCCGACCCGTACCGCATTTACAACATCGGGAACAGCCAACCCGTGTCGCTCGATCATTTCATCTCGGTGATCGAACGCAAACTCGATCGCCGCGCGATCCGAAATGACCTGCCGATGCAACCTGGGGATGTGGCCGCGACTTATGCCGACATCGAGGCGTTGGAACAGGCCGTCGGGTTTCGCCCTTCGACCCCGATCGAAGTCGGGATCGGCCGTTTCGTCGATTGGTACCGCGACTACTATCGGGTTTGAACCTGTCCGTCTTTGGCCGCGATCTTTTTCGGCCGCTCTCTTTCGGCCGATGGCCCTTCTGGATCTTTCCTTGATCGCCGACTTTGTGTCGAAACCGCTTGTTTTTTGACGGACGCGTCTGGTTTTCGCAGGCGGTTTGGTGCCGGCATAGGTCGTAACACCCGCGGGCGGCATCGCGTTACATTAGGTGCGATCGGCGAAGTCGCCGAGCCCTTCCTTCCCACCCGCCCCGCCCCGTCGCAGAGGCCCCTGATGAGGATCTCGATGAATTCACTTGTCCCGTTGGCTTGTTTTGTGTCCCGTGACCCACAGTCGGCTCGGCGGTTGATCGCCTCCGCCCTGGTGGGGTTGTTGTCGATCGCTTCGGTATCGCCCGTCTGGTCGCAGGACAAGTCCCGTCCCGCGCCACCGCCGCTCAAGGATCTTGACGGCCACTTCCCCTTCACCGTCCCCGATTCGGCCGCGGCATGGGAAACGCGAGCCAAGGCGGTCCGCCTGCAGACACGTTCGGCGCTCGGCCTGCACCCGATGCCGAAGCTCGTCGAGCCCCGCGCGACGATCCATGGCCGCCGCGAGATGGATGGCTATTCGATCGAAAAGGTGATCCTCGAGAGCCTACCCGGCCACTTCATCACCGCTAGCCTCTACCGACCGCTCCCTGCCGAAGCGGGCAAAAAATATCCCGCCGTGATGTATGCCCACGGCCACTGGGCCGATGGCCGCTTCTATGAGGCCTCGCCGGGCGAGGTGAAGACGCTGCTTGCCAGCGGCGCCGAACGTTTCGACAGCGCCGCAACGAACCACATGCAAGCCGCCTGCGTCCAGCTCGCGCGGATGGGGGTCGTCGCGATCCAGTACGACATGATCGGGTATGCCGACAGCCAACAGATTTCGTTCGACCGTGCCCACCGCTTTGGTATCAACGATTCGAACCCGCCGGCGACCGAAGCGGGATGGGCACTCTTCAGCCCCCTCGCCGAAGGTTACGGCCAATCGGTGATGGGGCTGCAAACGATCAATTCGATCCAGATCTTCGACATGCTGAGCAACCTGCCCGATGTCGACCCGAACCGGATCGCGATCACCGGGGCCAGCGGCGGCGGGACGCAGTCGTTCATCGCGACCGCGGTCGATACCCGGTTCGCCGGGGCGCTCCCCGCGGTCATGGTCAGCACCCGCATGCAGGGGGGCTGCACGTGCGAAAACGCCTGTGGGCTCCGCGTCCTGACCGGAAACATCGAGCTGGCCGCCCTCACCGCACCGCGTCCCTTGGGGATGACGACCGCCAACGATTGGACCGTTTCCATGCCCGAAGACGGTTTCCCCGAATTGCAAAAGCTCTACGCGCTCGTCGGGAAGCCCGATGCCGTCAAGCTCTTTCCCGCCGCACACTTCCCCCACAATTACAACCACGTCGCCCGCGTCGCGATGTACGGCTGGGTCAATCGCCTCTTCGGGCTCGGACTGACCGAACCGATCCTGGAACGCGATTTCGAACTGATCCGCAAAGACGAATTGACCGTCTTTGACCAATCGCACCCGCGTCCCGCCGCGGGCATCGATTACGAACGGTCGTTGACGAAGGGATGGGCCGCGCAGATCGACGACGCGCTGCGGACCCGCCAAGACGATTCACCCGAAGCGGCCCGCGGCAAGCTCGACTTGATCGGCGAAGGGTGGCGATCGATCGCCGCGTGGTCACAGGGGTATCGCGACCTAGCCGCGGGGAATGTCAGCAAAACCGATGAACTCGCCAAAGCGATCGCGGCCGGTGGCGAGGTCGAGATCGTCCTGGTCGATGACATCCGCGAGGGGGCGGGTAAGGCCGCCCTGAGCCCGCTCGATCCGCTCGCCGCAGAAACCTCCGGCCCCGCGCCCAAGGTCAAGAATCCCCGTCCCGCCGCGGCCTACACGTATGGCTACAACGCCCCGCCGGTGGTACGCAAGCTCGGCGTGCTGCTCAACGAGCTGCAATCGCTTCGCGGGGATCGTGACGTCCGCTTCCGGCTCGTCGCCGACGATTCGCAAATTGTCCTCGCTTCGCTTGCCGCGCTGCAATGGCCCGAAGGGATCTCCAGCGTCCGTTGGTCAACGGCCGCCCCCGCCGATTTCGACCCGATCCGCGCCGTCGAATCGATCTACGACCCCGGTTTCATCCCCAACGGGTTGCGATATCAGGGCCTGAGAGGGTTGCACAAGCTGCTGGGTGACCGTGTCACCAAGCTGGCCCAGTAACGAGCTGGCCCAGTACCGAGCCGGATAAGTCAACCGGCTGCTGCATCATTTTCGATCCGTCCTTTGAGGTCTTCGCTAAGGACGGATCGATCGCCAAAGGGCCATCCATTGCGATCACTCCGCGTCGCGATGCTTTCTCCGCTTCCGCTTGACGCGGTGCGGGTGTTCGGGGCGGGTGAGGTGCCCCCACCGGAGCGCCTGATCCTGTTCGTATTGTTTCCCCAGCGTTAAGGCCGTCATCGCCTTGGCCAATTCGAACCCGAGATAAAAGGCGTGGCTCGGATCGACGTTGTCGGATTGGGGGAGCTGCATCAGGCGATCGAACAGCCGGTAAGCGTCGTCATCGGCGAGATAAACGCCCGCCGACAGCAGATGCATTTTGTCCCTTTGGGCAAAGATCCGATAGTTATTGTCGGTGATCTTGTCGGCGAGCTCCCGCAACACCTCTTCCGGGTATTCGCGCAGCTTCGGGTCGCGGAGCATCACGAGCGAATCGTTGAGCCGTTTGGGGGGCGTCCGGTTGACGATGCTGTAACGGACCAGCCGCCTCGCCAAGTCGCATTCGCGAACCGAGCTTTTAGCCCAGTTAATCACCTGCGTCGTTAAGACGCTGCGGATCGACCATTCTTCGCAGATTGCAAGCAATAACAGGTTGATCGCGGCGGAATCGACATCGGTCAGCTCGGTGAGGTTCCCGATCCCCATCATCATTTCGGCATCGGGGTAACGGCGGCGCGTCTCGGCATAACGCAACAGGCTCGCACCGAACCCGAAGCCGATCGGTTCCAGGATCGGATCGAGCCGCATCGGGACGTCGCGTTTGGAAAGGTATTCGACGGTCCGATCAAGGCTCGCCATGTCGTCGGGGGTATCGGGGATCGCGACGACTTCGACTCCCCAATCGACGGCCGCTTCACGGTTGGACGAATTGACGGACAGGACGAGGCTCGCCCCGGCCTGGCATGCCTGGGCCGCTTCCCAAGGGTCAAACGTATCGACCGAACAGGCGATCCCTTCCCCTTTCAGCCTGCGAAAGACTTCGCCGATCCTGTCCCAGCGCGATGCCGGATCGCAGCCGATATCGACCAGATCGGCCCCTTGAGCGACGAGCCGCTTCGCTTCGGCGAGGATCGCTTCGACACTCATCCGCGGCGCGTGATTGATCTCGGCGATGATCCGGATCGCGTGTTCGCGAAGCGCTTCGTCGCGGGTCGACTTTCCCCCAAAAAACTCGGGCAATTGACGCAAATCCTTCGGCCCGACGATCACCTTCACGCCGATCGCGGACTGCAATTCGGCCTGATGTTCCGCCAGGTAACCCGGCACGATCACCGCGGTCGCTTCCTGTGGCACCGTCAGATGACGCAACAACCACTTCGGCGTCATGAGCGCCGCGACGGTGATCGGCATCACGCCGATCGAATATCGCATCGATCGCTTCGTCGCGATCTCATCGATCACTTGGCGCAGCGCATGCTCGGCCAACTTCCCCGTGATGAAGTGGAAGTGTGCTGACGCGTCGATCGAAACGGTTTCGGATGTTGCATTCACTCGACTGATTATCGTCCGACGAAGTCGCGCGAACAGATCCCGCATCAAGACGAAAGAGATTTTATTTCGTGATCACTGCTTGACGAAAGCGCCGTCGCAATCGAAACTTTCAGAAAGAACGAGAGACTCGTCGAAGAAAGAAGCGGATCAGGATGATCGGCTTTTTGAATCGTGGCCGGGGTCTCTCGTTTTTTTTTGCCCATACCGAACGTGCGAAACATCTTCTGATGATCACGATCCGAGTCGTTTGGGAATCACCGCAAGCATCGGTCGTGATCAAGCCGGCCGGGATCGCGACACAAGCCCCCACCGGTTTGCCGAGCCTCGAATTTGCGCTGCGTGGCCAATGGTTCGGTGAAGAAGCCGTCGCACGGACCGCAGACCCTGCGACCTATCTCGCCTTGCCGCATCGCCTCGATCGCCCCGTCTCGGGTCTGTTGCTCGTCGCACGCACCAAGCGTGCCGCGAGGCTGTTGGGCCAGCAATTCGAAAGCCGCAAGGTCGCCAAGCGGTACCTCGCCTGGGTCGAAGGGATTTACAGGCCCGAAAAAGATGCGACCGCTTCCGATCCGTCGGGCACCGTTTGGCACGACCGGCTGCGCAAGCTCGAAGGGTTACCCCGCGCCGAAATCGTCGCTGACCCGGCCGACTCGCAAGAAGCGATCACGACCGTTCGCGTCCTCGGGTACGATGCCGATCGGACGTTGATCGAACTCTCCCCCGAAACGGGCCGAATGCACCAGCTCCGCGTCCAGTCCGCCCATCGCGGCCATCCGATCATCGGCGACATTCGGTACGGGGCACGCCAAGATCCCGCTTGGGACGAAGCGATCGAACCGGACCGCTACCCAGACCGCTACCTGGGCGGCGAAGCGATCGCGCTGCACGCCTGGAGGCTCGGCTTTCATGACCCGATCAGCGGCAAATGGACCGAAGTGCGACAGCTTCCCCGATGGCAACGTTTCGACGTCGGGCCGCTGATCCCTAACGACCCCGCGGATCCCACAGCCTGATCAAACCCACCGGTTGCGATCCCTCCGGGATCAGGAATGCAAGCGGATGGTACCGGACGGCTCCCGCCGTGCCGCTTCTGTAGGGGTCACAGCGTCGCCTCGGGGGGGCGGTTTTTCATACCGCTTTTCAAACGCCGGCGATTTCGCGGATGACGTTGCCGTGGACGTCAGTCAGCCGCCGATCGATGCCGTTGTGGCGTACCGTCAACCGGGTGTGATCGATGCCCAACAGGTGCATCATCGTCGCATGGACGTCATAAACGGTCGTCGGCCGGTCACGATCGAGCGGCTTGAAGCCCCACTGGTCGCTTTCGCCGTAGGTGCCACCCTTGATCCCGGCCCCGCAGAGCCAATTGGTGAAGACGAAGGGGTTGTGGTCGCGTCCTTTGGACCCTTGGCTGCAGGGCATGCGGCCGAATTCGGTCGTCCAAAGGATGATGGTGTCATCGAGCATGCCGCGCTGCTTCAGGTCCTTGATCAGCGCCGCGGCACCGCGGGCCATCCCCATCGCTAACGGCTCATGGTCGCGCTGCACGTCTTCGTGACTGTCCCAGTTCCGGCGTGGAAAGCCGTTGTCGTTGCCGCTCCAAATTTGCACGAAGCGGACGCCTCGCTCCAGGAGCCTCCGTGCGACGAGGCATTTGCGGCCAAAGAACTCGCTTTCGGCTTTGGCGTTGATCGTCGAGTCATCGACCCCAGGCCCTTCGGGGGCGAGCCCATACATGTCTCGGATCGATTGCGGCTCGCCAGAGACATCCAGTGCGTCGGTGGCCCCAAGCTGCATCGCCGCGGCGAGCTCATAGCTGCGGATCCGCGCGGTGAGCCGATCATCTCCCGGTCGGGCATCGGCATAGACGCGATTGAGCTTCGCGAGCGCGTCCAGCCCCTGGCGGTCGGACTGCGGGGTGATGAAATCGCTCTTGGGCGGTTTCAGGTCGGCAATCGGTTCGGGGCTGCCGGGGCGGATCACCGTCCCTTGGTATTCGGCGGGTAAGAACGCGTTGGCCCAATTTTTAGCGCCGTTCGAGGCGAGCCCCCGATGGTCGGGCAGGACGACGAATGATGGCAGGTTATCGGTTTCGCTCCCCAAGGCATACGACACCCACGCCCCGGCGCTGGGGAAACCCGGGAGCTGAAAGCCGGTCGTCTGCAGGAGCGTCCCTTGGCTGTGGACGCCCGTCTTGCCGACGACGTTGTGGATGAAGGCGATGTCATCGACGACATCACCCAGCGGCGCGACGATGTCGCTGAGCTTTTTCCCTGATTCGCCATAGGGGCGAAATTTCCAGGGACTTGCCAGGCAAGCCCCCGGGCTGCTCTGAAAGAGCTCGACCGTTTCGCCCGGGTCCCAAGGTTGGCCATGCTTCTCCTCCAACAGCGGCTTGTGGTCGAACATGTCGACGTGGCTTGCCGCCCCGGCCATGAAGAGCTGGATCACCCGTTTGGCACGCGGGGGATGATGCGGCGTCTTGATCCGCCCCGGGCCTGCGTTGACGACCGCGTCGCGAGCGAGCAGCTCCGCGAGCGCCAAACCGGCAAAGCCCGAAAACAAAAGGTCACGACGACGCAT
>JBEIRZ010000483.1:0-3098 GCA_040375695.1 Planctomycetaceae bacterium | reverse complement strand
CGTGGAGGTCGCGGGAGGCAAGGTCCCTGACATCGCGAAGTTGCCGGGGATGCCCGCATCGATGGGGGGCCGGATGGGCGGGGGTGAAAGGGGGGATGGTGCCGGTGCGCCGAACTTGCGACCGTTGCTCGGGCCGTTGATCCGGCTTAACGCGAGCGAGGCGGAAGTCGATCGCGCCGCAGAGGCGGGGGAGGCGGCTGCCAAGCGAGACCCGAAGGTGCGGGCCGAAGTGGGGAGGGTCGCAAACACGATCATCGATGCCGGGAAGCTCGAGCAATACGGGACGCCCAAGGCACAGGAGTACCTTCGCAAGTGGGCAGCGGAATACGGCCGACCGGGTCGCGATCCGAAGGGTGATCCTGCCGGCGATACGAAGGGTGACCCTTCCGGCGATACGAAGGGTGATCCTGCCGATCGGTCGGGTAGCGGGCCCGATCGCCCAACCCGGGACAACCGATGATCGCGAGGGTTAGGGCAAAATCGCCGCGTCCGCTTGCGATCCTTTTCGCGATGTTGCAATCGATCGGTCTTGCCGCAGTTGCGGGTGACGCTATCGAGGGCAATACGGCGGTTGTCGGGATCGATTTCGACACCGAGGTGATCCCGGTGTTGACAAAGTCGGGGTGCAATTCGGGGGCGTGTCACGGCGCGGCGGCGGGGCGTGGCGGTTTTCATTTGTCGCTGCTGGGAAGTGACCCGGCGGCGGATCATCGGGCGATCGTCCATGCAATGGAGGGGCGTCGCGTCAACCTTTTCGATCCGGTCCGAAGCTTGATCTTGCGCAAATCGGGTGGGGTGATCGATCATGGCGGCGACGTAGCGCTGGAACCTGATTCCGCTGGCGCGAAGCGGTTAATCCGATGGATCGGCGAAGGGGCCGAGCGTGATCGGGGCAAGTCGCTTCAAGAGCTGCGCATCGATCCTTCCCGTCATGTGGCATTATCGGTCCCTGAGACGATCCCGCTGCGGGTGTTGGCGGTTTTTGATAACGGGTCGACCGAAGAGGTGACGCGTTGGTCGGTCTTTGCCCCTTCGGACCCGACCGCGGTCGATGTCGTGGGGGAGGATGCGTTGCGAGTAACCCGGCGGGGGCAACACGGTATCATCGTGCGATTCCTGGATCGGGTCGAGACGATCACGGTGACGGTCCCGCTTGCCGATTCGCCGATCGATTTGTCGGGCGAGCCCCGTGCGAATTTTATCGACGATGAGGTTTTGAAGGTGCTCGAAGGGCTTCGGATCCCGCCATCACCGCCGGCGACGGACGAGGCGTGGTTGCGACGCCTGACGCTCGATTTGACGGGGCGGTTGCCAACGCCGGAGCGGATCGAAGCTTACTTGGCCGATCGGGATCCGCTGAAGCGGGTGGCGATGGTCGATTCGTTGTTAGCCGACGAGGCGTTTGTCGATTATTGGACGCTCCGTTTTTCGAAACTGCTGCGGATGCATGCGTTGCCCAACGAGCCTGAAGCGCTTCGGGCCTACGCGAATTGGCTGCGTGGGCGTTTAGCAAGCGGAGCAGGGTTCGATGAGGTGGCCTGGGAGTTGTTGACATCGACGGGGGATTCGCATCGGGTGGGGGCGGCGAATTTCGCGCGGATGGTCGGTGATGCGCGGTCGCAGGCGGAATTGGTCGGCCAATTTTTTGCGGGGGTGCGGTTGGCGTGTGCGAATTGCCACAACCATCCGCTCGATCGCTGGACACAGGACGATTACCACGGCATGGCGGCGATATTCGCGCGGGTCGAGCGGGAGCGTGAGGTGAAGTTGGCCCCGCGAGGGGACGTGACGAATCCGCGAAGTGGCGAAGCGGCGGTACCGAGGATCCCAGGAGATCGTGATTTGCCAGTGTCGGGTGATCATCGTCACGAAATAGCGACATGGGTGTTGGACAGCCAGCGATTGCCATTCGCGACGGCGACGGTCAATCGGTTGTGGCGTGCACTCTTCGGTCGCGGGCTGGTCGAACCCGCGGATGATTTGCGGGCGACCAACCCGGCGACCCATCCCGAGCTGCTGCGGCGATTGGCGAAAGATTTTGCCGACCACGGGTATGACGTGCGACAGACGTTGCGGCTGATCGTGTTGAGCGAAACCTATGGCAGGGGAGATCAGGTCTTATTGGGAAACGCGGCGGATGATCGGTTCTATTCGCGAGCCTACCCGAGGAGGCTTGAGCCTGAGGTTTTGGTCGATGCCGTTTCGGATGTGACGGGGGTGGCAGAGGATTTGGGGCGGGCCGGGTTTCATGGCGATGATACGAGCCCGAGCGATCTCGCAAGGGAAGGCGATGTTCGCGGCGTGAGTGGGATCGATTCGGCAGGAGCGGACAAGATGACGACGGGGGGGATGGCATCTCAAGGTGGTGTTGTCCGTCGAGCGGTGCAGTGGATCGATCCGGCGACACCAGTCCCGGTGCTCGATCGTCTCGGCAGGTGCCGTCGTGCGTCGGGGTGTGACGAATCGGAGGTTTCGGGTGGAGACCTTGCGTCGCAATTGCATCTGATCAACGGCGAGGTGATCAATCGCAAGGTGATTGCCGACGACGGGCGGTTGCGGCGAGCGATCCGAAATGGGGCGAGTGATCGGGAGATCGTCGCCGAGTTTTATCTCTATGGTTTAGGGCGGAGACCGACTGACGACGAGCTCGATCGGTGGGCCGAGCGGCTCGCGTCGCAAAACGAGGATGAACGGCGCGAGAAGCTTGAAGATTTCGTCTGGGCATTGTTGAACGGTCGCGAATTTCGCGAGAACCGATGAGGCATGGTGGGAAGATGAAAAGTGCGACACGTCGCGGTGATGGGAAAAGCTGGGTGCGTCGTTGCGACGGGGTGACCCGGCGGGATGCGGTCCGTCTCGGTGTGCTCAGTGGATTAAGCTTAGGGGTATCGGCGTCGTCGGGGGCTGGTATCGCGGCGGCGGAGGGGCCGCGGGGGAAAGCGAAGGCTTGCATTTTGCTGTGGTTGGATGGCGGGCCGAGCCATTTGGAGATGTTCGACCTGAAGCCGGAGGCGCCGGCGGAGGTGCGTGGCCCGTTTCATCCGATCAAGACGGGCGTTGTCGGGATGGAGTTTTGCGAATTGCTCGGCCAGACGGCG
>JBEIRZ010000332.1:0-5089 GCA_040375695.1 Planctomycetaceae bacterium | reverse complement strand
GGACGTGGGGAAAGCCCAATCCCCAGAGAAAAAAAAGGCCCCCCTAGCATCGGTCGCCGCGAAGATCGCTCACCGCGACGGTCGAAAGGGGGGCCGAAAATCGGGTCGACAAGGGGGACTATCGACGCGGGGACAAGGCTTAATCCGACCACCGGGGCGCCCCGTGAAGGGCGCCCCGGCGTCGGGGAAAGTGTCTGTCGGGGTAGCGATCGGGACGTTTGACCCAGAAAACGTCACGAAAGCTTGATACCCTACACCAATTGGTGCATGACGGCTGATTCCCGCGACCGCCGTGCACAACAGACCCTCTCCGGGATGGGACCGGTGGATTCGTTGGCGTCGAAACGCAATCACGTTGTCGACGGGGTGCTGTTACCAACCCCAAAGAGCCCGAGTCAACGGAAGTTTTTTCGATTCGGAAAAGTTTTCTCGGGCTTTCTTTATCCCCGGCGTAAAAACCTTACCACGCCGACGGTAAATCCCTATGCTTGAATGTCGAATGCCGTGCGTTTTGCGACCAGCAGCGCCCCGGCCCCGAAACCACGCCCCATCAGCGGACGCCCCATGCTTCGCGAACTTTTTTCAAGCCATCCCGTGAAACGCATGCTTGCCACTTTTGCCCCGCATCACCTTCGTTTCTTCGCCGCGATTATTTTCGCCCTGACCCTTGTGGTGGCAGTGGCGATCGCGTCAACCCAAACGGCCGGTGCGGCCGAATCAACGCCGCCGACGGCCGATGCCGTCACCCTCGATTTTTCGCTCCCAAGAACAGATGGCGAGTCGTTCGCGCTGCGACTGCCGTTCGACGCGAAGCTGCGGGTCGTCTGTTTCCTGGGATGCGATTGCCCGGTCGCAAAACTGTACGCACCGCGGCTCAAATCACTTGCCGAGCGGTTCAAGGATCGCCAGGTCGAGTTCATCGGGATCAACAGCAACCCCCAAGACCCGCCCGAAAAGGTCGACGCCTTCGCGCGGCAGCAAGCGATCTCTTTCCCGATGCTGAAGGACCATGACGGCCAAGTGGCCGCGGCTTTGGGAGCGACACGCACCCCCGAGGTCGTCGTGATCGATCCGCTGGGCCGCGTCATCTATCGCGGGCGGATCGACGACCAGTACCGCCCCGGGGTCGTGACCGATTCGCCCCAGCGTGAAGACTTGGCGATCGCGATCGAGCAGTCGCTCGGCGGCCAAGCCGTCGAAGTCCCAGTCACCCAAGCGGCCGGATGTTTGATCGCCAAGCGTCGCCCGATCGACCCCGCCGCGTCGGTGACCTTCACCAACCAGGTCTCGAGGGTCCTCAATCGTCACTGCGTCGAATGCCATCGCCCCGGCGAGATCGGGCCGTTCGCGCTTACCGACTACGACGAAGTCGTCGGCTGGGCCGACATGATGTTGGAAGTGATCGATCAACAGCGGATGCCACCCTGGCACGCGAGCGAACTGCATGGCGCCTTCGCCAACACGCGACGGATGCCGGAAGAAGACAAGGCGACGCTGCGGGCCTGGGTCGATGCGGGCACCCCGTTCGGCAAGGCAGAAGAGTTGCCAACTCCGGTCACGTTTCATTCCGGATGGCAACTCGGCGGCGAACCCGATCAGGTCGTCGACATGGCGGCCACCCCGTTCACCGTCCCGGCCGAGGGTTCGGTCGATTACCAATACTTCGTCGCCGACCCCGGCTTTACCGAAGACCGCTGGGTCAAATTTGCCGAGGTCGTTCCGGGGAACCGCGGCGTCGTCCACCACGCGATCGTCTTCATCCGGCCTCCCGATGGGGTCCGACTCGACGGGATGGGTTGGTTGACGGCTTACGTCCCCGGCCAGAGGCTCCCCCCGCCGAGCGATACGCGGGCCCGAAAAATCCCCGCGGGGTCAAAGCTCGTCTTCCAAATGCATTACACCCCCAACGGCAAGGTCGAGAGCGACCTGTCGACGCTCGGGCTCGTCTTCGCCGACCCCGCGGCCGTGACCGAAGAGGTGATCACGCTGGTCGGCATCAACCAAAGCCTCGAGATCCCGCCTCGCGAAGCGGCCGTTGCCGTCGAAGGGTTGACCGACCGTTTCCCCAGCGATGGCAAACTGCTGGCGATCTCTCCGCACATGCACCTCCGCGGGAAAGCCTTCCAGGTCCGGGCCAACTTCGGCGACAAAAGCGACATCCTGCTCGATGTCCCGCATTACGATTTCAACTGGCAACACACCTATGTCCTCAAAGAGCCGATGGCGGTCGATGCGCTTCGGTCGCTCGATTTCACGGCGACCTACGACAATTCGCCCGACAACCCCTTCAACCCGGACCCCGACGAATTCGTGACCTGGGGCGACCAGACATGGGAAGAGATGGCGATCGTCTTTTATGAGGTCGCAAGGCCCCGCGATTCGTCGGGCAAGCGCGCCTCACGTTCGTACAACCCAGCCCCGGCCGATGACCCAACCGAAACCCCAACCGATCACGAGTCCGAAGCCGACCGGTTGATGAAAGACCTCGATCGCGACGGCGACGGGAAGATCGTTTACGACGAGGTCGAGCGGGCGGTGCAGCTCCGGCTCTTCCGCCGCATCGACTCCGATGACGACCGCGTGCTCGATCGGGACGAGGTGCTGAAGTACATCAAACAGCGTCGCTAGGTGAAAAAGATTTCGACCCCGACGGCCAGATGTCGTATCGAGCGACCGAATGCGATCCGATCAAGCGACGACGTCCTTGATCACGTGGCCATGGACGTCGGTCAGGCGGCGGTTCAGCCCGTTGTGGTAATAGGTCAATCGCTCGTGGTCCAACCCCATCAGGTGCAGGATCGTCGCGTGGAAGTCGTACACGGTTGAAACCTTTTCGACCGCTTTGTAACCGAACTCGTCGGTCGCCCCGTAACTGAACGGGGCTTTGACCCCCGCACCCGCCAACCACGCGGTGAACCCCTCAGGGTTGTGATCGCGACCGCTGGCGCCGGCTTGGAAGGTCGGCATTCGCCCGAACTCGGTACACCAAACGACGAGGGTGTCATCGAGCAGCCCACGGCGTTTGAGGTCCTGGATCAGCGCGGCGGTCGGCTGGTCAAAGACGGGGCCATGCTTGGAATACTGGTTGGCCAAGTCCTTGTGCCCATCCCAATTGCTGACCCCTTCGCCGCCGGTTTGGTAGGCGCCGTTGAAAAGTTGCACGAACCGCACCCCCTGTTCGACGAGCCTGCGGGCCAGGATGCAGTTCCTCGCGTAGGCCGCCTTGAGCGGGTTGGTCGCATCGTCGGCGCCGTACAGCCGCAGCGTCTCGGCCGATTCGGTCGACAGGTCGCTGACTTCGGGAACGCTCAACTGCATGCGAGCGGCGAGCTCATAGCTCGAGATCCGCGCGGCCAATTCGCTGTCGCCGGAATAACGCCGCAAATGTTGCAGGTTAAGCGTCTTAAGAAAGTCGCGGGTGCGGGCATCTTTTTGCGGATCGATCGACGCGGGGCGATCGAGGTTGCGGAGCGGTTTGCTGGCGTTGAAATCGGTCCCTTGGTAGGCGGCGGGCAAGAAGCCGGGGGCCCAATTGTTGACGCTGTTCTGCGGGTTGCCCCGGGGGTCGGGGATCGCGACGTATGCCGGCAAATTCTCGTTCTCGGTCCCCAGGGCCCAGGTGAGCCACGAACCCATGCTGGGGAAGCCATCGAGCGTGTAGCCGGTCGACATGAAATTTTCGCCCGGGCCGTGCGTGTTCGTCTTGCCGGTCAGCGAATGGATGAAGCACAGGTCGTCGGCGATCGCGCCGAGGTTCGGGACGAGCTCCGAGATCATCTTCCCCGACTCGCCCCGCGGCTTGAATTCCCAGGGGCTTTTGGTCAGGTTCCCTTGCCCCCCCTGAAAGGTCACCAACCCTTCGGCACCCGGCATCGGCTGGCCATGTCGGCGGATCAGCTCGGGCTTGTAATCGAAGGTATCGAGCTGGCTGCAGGCACCGGCGCAAAAGATCACGACGACCCGTTTGGCCCGCGGCTCGAAATGGCCGGGACGCGCGGCGAAGGGGTGGCTCGGGTCGATCTTTGGCGCCGCACCAAGAAACTCGCCGACGACGCGATCGTTGTCAGCGGCCCCCGATCGACGGCCGGCAAACAGACAAGCGAGCGCTAACCCGCCGAAACCGTGGGCCGCATCGAGCAACATCTGACGCCGGTTAACGTTTTGCCACATCGACTGCAATGTCCTGGTGCGATTTTCTGGTGCAATTTTCTAGGGCGATCCGCCAAGCGATGACGGTCCGATCTTCATCGAGGGGGCAAACGCCACCTCCATCGCCCCAGTTTACTTGATGCGGACCAAACGTTCATCCGCGACCCCGAGGGCCCGTCGCAACGACGCCGTTTCACGAAGGAATCGCGCCGCGTCGGCGGCGTACCCGGCCGTCGGCAGGGGCGGCCGCGTGTCATCCGTCACGAATTCGCCCCAGGCCGATGCGAAATAATCGTTGAACCGATCCATCAACCGTTCCCGCGTCGATTTGGCGATGATCGAGGCGAGCGAAACGGGAGGAAAGCTGTCACCCCCGACCGTAAACCGCCAGCGGATCGCACCCAACCGATTGCCATCGGCCGCATCCTGACCCGGCCCCGTCCTTTCGAGAAAGTATTCGCTCTGCGACGAGGACTCCGCGACGACCCGCACCAAGTGGTCGGGGGCATGATGTTGCAAGAGCCCCGCGTAACGCGCGCGGCCACCATGTCGATCGCTAAAAATCTCGATCGACTCGTTACCGGCCACCTCATGAAAACGATCGGCGAGGCCCAATGCCAATTCGCAAGTCAAACGGCTCAGCAGATCCGCCTTGTTGATCCCTTCCTCGACGAGCCAGCGATTGTAACGTGCGGCGTCGATCACGCGTGCCGACATCCCGACCAACGTCAAGTCGGCGTCTTGTTGCCAGTGGTTCAACAGCGCGGTCGTGATCGCTTCGGGGTCGCACCCTTGGTCCCCTGGCGTTACCTGGCCCCAGCGATCGAGACCGGCGAACCAGGGTTGCTGTTGAATCCCCACGACGTCATCGGGGGCGATCGCGCGAAACCACTGGGGGTAATCGGCATCGGGCGAAGGGAGCTTGGCCCACCGCGCGGCG
>JBEIRZ010000307.1:0-5546 GCA_040375695.1 Planctomycetaceae bacterium | reverse complement strand
GTGGTTGGTGGTTGGTGGTTGGTGGTTGGTGGTTGGTGGTTGAAAAACTCACAATTCACAATTCAAAAATCCCTTCGTGAACTTCGTGCCTTCGTGGTAAATCCCCCGCGCGCCATCCCCAAAAAAACTTCGTGAACTTCGTGCCTTCGTGGTGAATCCCCCGCGCGCCCAACCACTTTGCGAGCTTTGCGCCTTTGCGAGAACCCCCGACGCGCGCCAACCACATCCCCCCAGCGCGCGCATCGATTACGATAACGAGCACCGCTGCGCTGAGCACGAGCACGACCGATCCCCTTTCCGTGATCTTCCGTGTCATTCCGTGGCCCACCAAGATCGCGCGCCAACCCCATCCCAACCAACCTTCGTGATCTTCGTGCCTTCGTGGTAAATCCCCCGCGCGCCCAAGACGAACGATCGCGAAAGGGCAGGGCCGGCGGCTTGTTACTACAAATGTAGTCACCATTGACTACGTTTGTGGTCAGTCCCGGCGCCGCGGCGGATCGCACGCTTGCCGAATTTCGTCGCGATCTCATCGGCGACGATGTCGATCTTCCGATCACGACGGGCTTGATCTTCGCCGAACAGCGATTGCTGCACCGCCGGGTCGGACTGGAGCTTCGAGACGCCAAAGCCGACCAGCCGTACCGCTTGCCGGTTCGCCGGAAGCTTATGCGTCAAGAGTTCGATCGCCGCCGCCAGCAATTCCTGCGTCGTGTGGCTGGGGTTTTGAAGCGTCAACGAGCGGTTGATCGTCCGGAAATCGCTGTACCGCACCTTGAGCTCGACCGTCCGTCCCTTCAGCCCGTGGCGGCGGAGCCGACGGGCGACCTGTTCGACGAGGAGAACGAGCCAGGCGCGGAGGATGTCGACGTCGCTGATGTCCTCGGCAAAGGTGGTTTCGTTGGAGATCGACTTCGCCTCACGATCGGGGACGACGGGGCGGTCGTCGATGCCGTGGGCCAGCCTCAGGTAATGTTCGCCCGATGGACCGAAGAGCTGCGCGATCGTCCGCAGGGGGACCTCGCGGAGCTGGCCGATGGTGTGGATCGCAAGCCGCTCGAAGGTTCGCCCGGTCACCTTGCCGATGCCCCAAATCCGGCCGATCGGGAGAGGATCGAGGAAATTGCGGATGGCGGCTTCGTCAGGGGGAACGACGACGAAGCCGTCCGGCTTGCGAAGGTCGCTGGCGATTTTTGCGAGGAACTTATTGGGGGCGACGCCGACCGAAGCGACCAAGCGTAATTCGTCGCGGATCCGTTGTTTGATCTGCCTGCCGATCGATTCGGCGGGGCCGAAGAGCGGTTGGCTGCCGGTGACATCGAGAAAGGCCTCGTCAAAGGCGAGCGGTTCGACAAGCGGCGTGAACGATTCGAAGATTTCGCGGATCGAACGGGAGACCGCCGCGTAGTGATCGATCCGTGGCTTGATGAAGACGCCATGGGGACAAAGCCGTTTGGCGCGAGCGGCGGCCATGGCGCTGTGCACGCCATATTTACGCGCCTCGTAATTCGCCGCGGAGACGACGCCACGCCCTTCGGCAGAACCGCCGACGATCACCGGTTTGCCGACGAGCGATGGGTTATCACGCTCCTCGATCGACGCATAGAAGGCGTCCATATCGACATGCAGGATCATGGGCTCGAACCACTCGATGACGCAAACGGGCTAGAGACAAGGCTTCAGACAATGGTCGACGTAGGTTGAACGGTTTAACGGATCTTGCTCGCGGGGCCGTTGTCATCCTGGTGCAGCAGCAGCGGCCAACCGGGGAATCGGTTTTCGGGCTTGCCGTCGGTGGCATCGATCAGGAAGCGGAACGCTTCGATCTTGTACGTTTTTGCTTGGGGGTCGATCGTCACCCACCCGAAGCCGCTCCCTTTTTGGTGGGCGAGTTGGTAGCGATTTTTTTCGGTTCCGACATCGGGGTTGCCGACGGCATAGACGTAGATCCGGTTGCCGAAGCCGTCGAGGTATTCGCCGGTGTTGGGCAAGGCATGGCTGGGCCGGTTGTCGAAGGGGATTTTCAATTCGTCGGGGCGCCACCAACGGGGGTAACCGACGGCGATCGCTGGGGCACAGAATGACCAGATGCTGTCGCGTTGACGATCGATCCCGTATTGGACCAACGACGTCAGGTGTTGGTCGCCGTTGAGGTGCAGCGCCTTGGAAGCGGCGAGCGATCGCAGCGCGCTATTGCGTGGGGTTTGGGGCCAACTGCCGCTGTCGAGGTCTGCCTTCAGGTAACCGTCGAACTTGCCGTGATGGGTCGCGGCGGCACCGAACAGCGTTTGGCTCAAGAGGACCTTTAGCCCCGCGCCGCGCCAATCTTCGGACCATTGGCGAAGGAATGCTTCTTGACGCTCACCCAACAGGATCAGCCCGGGCTGATCGAGTTTGGAGGTGTCGAATTGCGGATCGAGGACATGGTCGGCACGTGCGGCATCGACCTTGACCATTTCGGGGCCGCTCTTGAATTGGCGGTCGGCGATGATCGCGAAGCTGACGCCGCCATAGACCATGTCGCCGTGATAGACGCTGATCTCCTGTTTGACGGGCTTGCGGTCGGGGTAATCGGGGTGGTGCGAAGTGCACGTGGTGTGGACGACGTTAACCATCCGGGCCGGTTGGTGATAACCGCCTCGCGAGGGGTTTTGCGGGTCGACGGAAAAGTCCATCGCCTTGCCTTCTTCGCCCCAGATGTTCCCTTGGAAGACGTCGTGGTCATCCGGCAGGACGATCGTGGGGCGGGATCGCATCACATCGCCGAAGGCCCAACCGAATTGGTAGTACTTGCGAAGGTAATTGAGGATCGCCGGTTCGGCGGGGGCACGGATGATCCCGAAGCCGCCGTGGCTTTCGTAAATCTGGTCGCCCGAAAAATAAAGGAGGTCCGGGTCGAGCCTGTTGAGGTTGTCGACGACGGGTTGGTAAGGGAAAGCGTAATCGTTTTGGCAGGTGAGCGACGCCATCCGCAGGGGTCGGCCGGAAGGGTTCGCGCGGACCACCCCTTCGCGATAAGACGTCGACCGTTTCCCGTCGCGCGAGGTTTGCGACAGCGACAATCGATAGGGGATGTCGCGCGACGCGTCCCAATTCTTGACGCGGAACGTCGCGGTCCAGGCGTCGGGATGCGGGGCCGTTTCGTCGATCTTCTTCCAGCCATCGCCGTCGCGGATTTCGAGCGACACGGTGGGATCCTCTTGCGGCCCCAGCGGACCGGTGAGCGCGGCGAGCTTCAGCACGAAGCGATCGTCCGAGCGGGAATCGCTGAGGGTGTACATCGACCAGAGGATCGGGCCGAAGCGATGCTCGGGCGTGACGGTGAAGGCTTCGCCGCCCACCGTCCACTTGGAAAAGCGATAACGGTCGCGTCCGGCTTGGCGGGCTTGCGAACGCGGCGCGGGTGGGGCGAAGTTGTTGACGATGGCGACGTTCCCCAACAGGCGTTTGGCCGGAAAGCGTGCCGAGATCCGACCGAGCTCTTGCGCCGATCCGCTCGTGCCCTCGGCGGGCGACGCGTCGCTGACTACGAGCGTCAATTCGACCGCATCGCCATCGGGGTGGCCGGTCAGTTTTAGTTCGACCGCACGATCGCCGATCGGTGATCCGAGCAGGGCGTTGTTGGTACCCAAGACCAAACCGTCTCGGGTGAAGCCCGCGTCGATACCGTCGCTGACGAAGCAGTTGGCGCGGTAATCGCCGATGTCGCTTCGCAGGCCGATGCGAAAACCGGCGCCGCCGCCGTTCGGACCGGGCTCGACCCTGCGGACGCGGACCGACAGCCCCATCGGCCGCGAGGGGTCGGTCAGTTGATGGGTCAGCAGATGGACGTTGCGGCCACCGCCGCCGAAGACGCATTCGGCTTCGCCATCGACGACCCGCCAATCTTCCATCGGATTGGCCCAGAAATCGGCCCCCAGCCAAACGCGATCGGGGGTGCTGGACCAGTCGGGCTGGGCCGATGCGGTCTGCACGCACGTGATCGTGGCGAGCGATACGAAGAGGAAGACGGCGATGCGGCGGATCGCATGCATGGTTGGGTCGTGATGGGAAAAGGTTGGGGAGCGGATGGGTGCGACGGGGGGACGAAGGGGGGCAAAGACGGTGCGAAGGGGGGCAGTTAACCCAAGTGTCCGAGTTGTTGCCAGAGGTGGGCGCTCGCTTCGATGCCGCGGAAATAATCGGCGACGCGGAATTTTTCGTTGGGGCTGTGGGCGCCGTCATCGTTCAGGCCCCAGCCCAAAAGGAGGCAATCGCAACCGAGCGTCGCTTGGAACTTGGCGACGATCGGGATCGAGCCCCCTTCGCGGATCATCACCGGCGGGACGCCGAAGGCCGATTCGATGGCGGCGGAGGCGGCGGAGATGAAGGGGCTGGTCGTCGACGAAACCATCGCGGGGGCGCCGTGGCCGGGGAAGATGCGGAGCGTCACGCCGGGGGGAAGGTGGGCTTCGAGGTGACGTTTGACTGCTTCTTCGACCGCGACGGGGTCTTGGCCGGGGGCGAGCCGAAAGGTGAATTTGGCGGTGGCATAGGCGGGGATGATCGTCTTGCCCCCTTCCCCTTGGTGCCCGGAGGTGAGCCCATTGATATCAAAAGTCGGGCGGGCCCAGCGGCGGACATTCGTGGCAAAACGTGGCTCGCCGAAGAGAGCGGGGACGCCCAATTCGCGGGCCAGCGCCGCATCGTCGCTCGGGAGCGACGCGATCTGCGCGAGCTCGGTGTCGTCGGGGATGAGGCAACCGTCATAGAAGCCGTCGATCGCGATCGAGCCGTCGGGCCGGGTCATCGATGCCATCAATTGGCATAAAGCGATGGCGGGGTTTTTGACCGCCCCGCCGAAACTGCCGCTGTGGAGATCCTGTTTGGGGCCGTCGACGCGAATTTCCATCGCCAAGATGCCGCGCAGGCCGTAGGTGATCGCCGGTTGGCCGTCGGCATATTGGCTGCTGTCGCTGATCACGACGCAGTCGCAGGCGAGCAGTTCGGCCAATTCCGGGAGGGCCGCTTCCAACCCCGCACTGCCGACCTCTTCTTCTCCCTCGACGAGGAATTTGACCTGTACCGGGAGCGGCGTGCCGGTCGACAACCAGCGGACGACGCTCTGGACGTGGGTCAGGACCTGTCCCTTATCGTCGGTCGCCCCGCGGGCGTACAGGTTGCCGTCACGGAGCGTCGGGTCGAACGGGCCGCTGAGCCAAAGGCTGACCGGTTCGACCGGTTGCACGTCGTAATGGCCGTAAACCAGAACGACCGGGGCCCCGGGGACACCGGGGGTTTGGGCATAGACGAGGTCCTCGCCCCGGGTCGGGATTCGCCGCGTTTCAAGCCCGGCGGAGCGGAATTTTGATTCGAGCCAATCGGCCGCCGCCTTCATTTGGGGTGCCGCCGTCGGGTCGCTGCTGACGCTGCCGATCCTCAGCCATTGGCAAAGGTCTTCGAGCGATTCGTCGCGGGAGGCATCCAGCGTCCGGGCGACTTGGGGTGGAAGCGAAGCAGGGGTCAGGTCGCGCCGAGGGTACGATTTCATGGAAACGGTCAGGTCG
>JBEIRZ010000099.1:0-13758 GCA_040375695.1 Planctomycetaceae bacterium | reverse complement strand
GGCATCCGACAGCTTCGTCGCCCCTTCTCCTAGGTATCGACCCCTTCGGTCACGAACGTCCCTCGATGCCCCGATCACGACCGCCGACCTTGAGCCCTGTTCGGCGACCGCCGACCTTGAGCCCTGTTCGGCGACCGCCGACCTTGAGCCCTGTTCGGCGACCGCCGAAGCCTGGGACGGGGCGTGCGATGTTGAGGACAGGCCCTGATCCGGTTTCGACGCTTCGGCGTGACCGTCGGAAAGATTGTCGGCATTTGTATCGGACGAACGGCTCGCTCGGGCTCGGGGGCCACAAACGGTACGCAGGAGCTGATCGACATCATCGACCAAGGTTAGCGCCACATGGTCGATCTGGGTGGTGATCGTCTCTGCCGGCACCTGACGAAGCAGCCACCTGGGGACGAGATTTTGCAGCGCCAAACCGATGACGCCGCTGAGTACGGTCCCGACGAGCAGCATCGTCAGGATTGAAGTGAACCATCCCCCTAGGTGAAAGCCGGAGTGGGCGATCGCCAGGGGCAAACATGCCAAGCCGAACCAGAGGTGTGCCGCGAGCCAGTAGCGGGTCGGAAAGAGCCGCATGCGGCGCAGCCATTTTCTTGGGGACAGTGCCATTTCGAAGAGAATGATCAGTGCCGCAACGATGCCCAGGGTCAAGCCGGGAAGGCTACCGCCACCGAGCCATTCGGCTTGGCGATAGCTTTCCGCCGTGTACCAACCGATCAGCGCGACCGTGACGCCCAATGCGGCAAGCGCCGGTGCGGCATGCAATCGCCATTGATTACGATCGATCAACATCACTGCCGCTCCTGGAGTGAAAACGCGCCATCCGACCGAAGGTTCCAGCCGTCACTCCGCGGACAGCTTACCGGGGGAAGTCGTGTCATTTCCCTTCGAGCTCCCAGACCGCCGAGAAGGTGTCACCGGGATCGGTCAGCCGCCGGGCGGCCATTGCCAACAGTCTGCCGCAGGGACGATCGCCGGGATAGTTTTGCAGCAACATCCCCAACCGCCGGACCGTCTCGCCGGGGCGATTCGCTTCGTAATCCGCGAGTGCCGCTTCGTACTCGGTCCTGAGGCCATTCCAGAGCGGTGTCGGATCGGCAACGAATTCGAAGACTTCGACCGGCCGTTGGATCCCGACAACCTTGAGCCGCGCGAGCCGTCGGAAATGGGAGCGATCGCTACGCCCCGCCACCGTCTCCGCCGAGACGATGCACTTGACCCCGAGCTGTTTGCATGCCCCCTGCAAGCGGCTACCGAGATTCACCGTATTCCCGAGCACGCCGTATTTGAATTTCAGTCGGCTGCCGACGTTGCCGACGCGGGCGGGGCCGCTGTTGATTCCGATCCCCATGTCGAGATCGAGTTCCAATTCGCTTCGCCATCGTTCGCCAAGCTTGCGAATCGTACGGAGCATTTCGCTGGCCGCGGCGAGGACTCGCGTCGTGTGATCGGCTTGGGCTTCGGGGGCACCCCACATCGCGAAGAGCTCGTCACCGACATAATCGACCAGCACGCCATCCTGATCGACGACGCATTGGCTCAAATCGGACAGGACGTCATTGATCAGCGCGATCGTCCGTTCGGGGCCGAATTTTTCGGAGATGGCGCTAAAGCCTCGGACGTCACCGAACAGCACCGAAACTTGGGCCTCGCGTCCGGCGAGCAGTTCGGGTCGTTTGACGAGCATCGTCGCCACGCGCGGGGAAAAGAATTCCGACAGGTTGGCTTGGGACCGTTCGGCCGATTGTCGCGCCATCCCCCCGGCGATCGCCGCCGCCAAGACCTCGAAGAGCAGCCCTTCGAGTTCGCCGAGCCGTTGGTGCGGCCCCTCTTCGCCGGTCCAGCGATCGCCATAGAGCACCGCCGCAATACGGCCATTGCGATCGATCACCGGGGCGGCGAGTGCGTCGGGGGCAAGCCGCGACCCTTTGTAGCGATCGGCGTCAGTCGACGTGTGGAATCGGGTCGACTTCGTTTCCCAGACCTTGTGCAACAGCGCCGCGCGGACCGCTGGGGCCTGCGCCTGTTCGATGCTCGGTTCCCAGTTTTCTCCCCGTGGCGACCATTTCACTTGCACCTCCTGATTCAGCTTCAGGTCGCTCGAACCGAAAACGCTCGACAGGTCTTTCGCGACGAAGATCTCTGGCAAGTCCTTGAAATCGAACTGCAACGAACTGAAGACCTCTTGGGGTTTGGTCGAATCGTTCTTCGCGAACCAGTCCTCGCGTTTTTGCGGCACGAACAGGATGCACCGATCGAGCCGCACCATCTCGCGGGCCGTGCGGATCGCCAAGTCGAGATAAGCGTCCGATGCCGCCGCCTCGGTCACCACCTGCACCGCTTTGCGAAAAAGATCGACAACTTCGACGGGGCTATACATCCCGTTGCCCATCGACGTGAAAACGAAACTGCTGCCGGGGTCGAGCCCCAAGCCGCCCGCTTCGTGACCCTCTTCGGCGGTGGCCAGCCCCGTACCACCGACCCTCCATCCTGTCGAGAACGGCGCGGCGCCACGGGACGATGCCCCCGGCATGAATTGCGAGGCACGGATCAACGACGGCTCACGGTTCAAGATCCTTAACTGGTGATCGGGGAACAGCGTCACCAACGTCTCGGGTTTCAATCCGAACAACCGCGACTCGCCAGGGGAGATCCTGCAAGCGGGCTCCGCGATCACGACGTCCCTGCGGTCATGGATGTTTTCGATCCGGATCGTGTTTTCGTCTTCGATCGAAACATGAAACCACCGCCTTGGCACGACCCGATTCTCGGCGTCGGCGACCTGCAACCGCGGTAGGCCGGAGGCGGCTTCCTGTGGGTCGAGCCCCTCTCGACCGATCTCGACCTTATCGTCAACTGCCATTTCGCGGAGCACTTGACGCTGACGCATTAATTGGACGTAGACGACCAAGTTCAAGCTCCGTTCACACGTCGACTCAAAATCGACACAACCGTTCCAGACTCATCCCGCCAAGCCGTTATCCCCATCGTCATCGTTGTTAACATTTCGTGATCGCGAAAACGTGACGTAAACTTCTCGATGGAAGGGATGACTGGCCAAAGCGTCGCCGCCGCGACTCGATAAGACACCCCCTATTGTAGCTCATCGCGGCGCGACATCACGCAGTAGGGTTCGCTTTGTTTTGATCAAGGGAGATCGGCCGGGGATCGGTGATTGCCACCGCCCGGCTATTTTTGCCGGCCGGTTATTTCTGCCGGCCGGTGGTTCCAACGGAGTGTTTGTCATGACAGAACGCCAATCGCCTGAAGGAGTCTCGCCGATTTCCGCCCGTTGCCGCGCGTTCTGCGTCCTATTCCTGGTCGCTGCGTCCCAGGGGAGCCCGCCGGTTTCACGCGCCGCGGACGCTCCGTTGCCGCCGCCGGCTGAATCGGTCGTTCCCGCCGAATCGGTCGTTCCCGCCGAATCGGTCGTTCCCGCCGAATCGGTCGTTCCCGCCGAAAGGGCCGTTGCCGATTGCTTGGCCCCGATCTATCGCCGAGACCTCGCGCCGCTAGCCGCGACGAGCTGTTCGGCGACGAGCTGCCATGGCGGGCCCCAGGCCGGGGTTGCCGAGCCGCGGCTCGCCGGTGGTTCCGCGTACACGCTCTGGTTCCAAAACGACCCCCATGCCCGGTCTTGGGAATCGATCTGCGGGGCGGAGGGCGTCGCGATGATGCGGCGTTTGAGGATCGTCGATGGGGACCGCATCGTCGATGTCGCCGGGTTCAACAATTGCCTCGCGTGTCACAACAGCCATCTCGTCCCGACCGCTCCGGCAACGCTCACCGAGTTCACCAGCCAAACCCACGCGGTCGCCAAGCCGAAGAACGCCGAAGGCGTCCCCGACCCGGAGCATAACGGCAGGGTCCCCGACCCGGAGCATACCGGCAGGGTCCCCGACCCGGAGCATACCGGCAGGGTCCCCGACCCGGAGCATACCGAAGGGGTCGCCTGTTCGTCGTGCCATGGCCCTGCCGAAAAGTGGATCCATTCCCATTATTCGCGAGGATGGGACCCGGCCGCGGCGAGCGACGAAGGGTACATGCCCAACGATTCGCTCGTCGTTAGGGCACGGATGTGTGCTTCTTGCCACGTGGGTGATCACGACCGTGACATGAACCACGACCTGATCGCCGCGGGGCATCCGGCGTTGCGGTTCGAGATGGCATCGCACCACGCGAGGTTGCCCAAGCACTGGCGTGACCAGGGCGAAGCAGACTGGGGAAGGCATGAGGCCGCGCTGTGGGCCGCCGGCGCGATCGCTTCGGCCGATGCGTGGTTCTCCTTGCAGCAAGGGCGGGCCACGAAAAAGACGGCGGTCAGCACTTGGCCCGAGCTCTCGGCGTACGACTGCGGCAGTTGCCACCAACACCTGCGTCTTCAAGAAGGGCCATCGGTACCTGTCGCGGCGTTCCCTGCGGTCCCACCGCTACGCCAGCCTCAGACAGGCCAGCTCGGCAAGGCGCGGGTCGCGCTGTGGGATCTCGCGCCGCTGATCTATCTGTCCAAGTTGCCCAAGGGATCGCTTGCGGTGAATCAACCTCCGGCGATTGATGCCAGCCGCATGATCGAAAACTTGGGGTTGCTGCGGGTCGAAATGGGGAAGCTTTCTGGGAGCTCCGCCGGCGAAGTCGATGCCCTCGCCACCCGACTGAGGGGCGAGCTCGCGGCGCTGGCTACCGAGATCGAACCGTCGCTCTGTTTGGCGTCGCCGCCTGACCTGGTCGCACTGCTCGGTTCGGTCGCCGACACCGCCGACCCATCGGAAACGTGGGACACCGCGGCGCAGTTTTATCTGCTGATGGCGGCATCCCAGCACGTTTGGCCAGCCGGCGTTCGGGGTGAATTGATCGACCAAGCGCGAGCGATCCGGCGTGGGCTCGCCTTCCCCCCCGGAGTCGACTCCGCGAGGTATGCCCTTGGCCCGACGGCAAAAATGGAGATGGGGCGTCAAGAAATGGCTCAGCGCGTCAATCGGTTTGTCGATACACTGAGGGTTTCCCAGGGGCGTTCGGCATTCGCGACCGGCCCCGCAAGCATCCCCCTTGCCCCAACCAGCATCGATCCGCAGCGATCGGTCGAGGGAGTCGCCGATGACAACGGCTCTTGATCGTCCTCGCGCTTGCCTCTCTGGCCAGTCTCGCCTGTTTGGCCAGTCTCGCCGGTTTGGCAAATATCGCCGGTTTGGCCAGTCGCGTCATGCTTGCCGTTACCGATGGGGGCGGTTTGCCAAAGCGACATGTCGGCTCGGGGTTGTGGTCGGAATCGCGCTGTCGTTGGTCTGTGGCGGACGGTCGAGCGGGCGACGGGCGATGGCGCAGGGCGAAGGGGACCCGGTGATCGCCGCGTGGGGCGCCTTCCCCGAGACGTATGCCTGCGGCCAATGCCATGACGAATCGCAAGCCGTCCCGAACCACCGTTTCGACGACCCATCGCACCTGAAGCGTGGCGACTTTTCGCGGCAGAACGAGATGCACCTGTGGGTCCGCGAAGACACGCACGCCGTCGCGCGGTTGCGTGTGGAGCCGCTGACGCCGCAGCGGATCGAATCGGAAAGGGCGCGGCTCAAGACGCTTTTGCAGGTTGAACCGGGTTCGGCCGCCGCTCCGGTCGACTCGTGGTTGGGTGCCAGCAACGCGCTCAGCAGGCGGATGTGCGAGGCCTTAGGGTTTGATGTCGATTCGCCGGAGGGGTACGCGCGATTTGCCGCTTCCTGTTTGACCTGTCACGGCGGATACGATCCCAAGCAGGCGTCCCAAAAGGGGTTCACGCGGACCGAGGATCTGTCGTTGGCCCAGCCCGGCGTCAGTTGCTTGGGGTGTCATCAGCAGGTCGATGGTGACGGTGCGGGTGTGGCGTCGTGGATCGTCGAGCATGCTTCGTTGACCGACCCACAACAACGAGGTTGGCGGATGAAGTCGCCGCAGGAAAAGGCCGACCTCGGGATGCGCGACCTCGTCTCGACATCGGCCCAGGCGGAGCTCTGCATCGATTGCCATGTCGGCAACCCGCAGAAGGGGATGTTCGTGACCCACACGATGTACGCCGCGGGGCACCCGCCGCTGGCGAATTTCGAGCTCGAAACGTTTTGCGAAGCGATGCCGCGTCACTGGAGGAGCGAATCGGAGCAAGTCGAGGCCTTCGCGGCGGCGCGTTACCCCCAGGCTGACGAGTATTTCCGTTTGAATTTCCCTGGCCTCACGGCCGCGGCGGCGTCGCCGGAATCGGTCGCTTGGGATTCCCGCAGGTTATTGATCGGGGCCGCCGCGTCGCGTCGCCGCTTCGCCGAAATCGTCGCCTGGGCCGCCGATGCGCCGGGGATGTGGGGCGACTTTGCCCTTTACGACTGCGGCGCGTGTCACCACGAATTGCGACGTCCCAGCGACCGACAACGACGCGGTTACCCGGCCGCCCCGGGAAGGCCGCGACCCCATGAATGGCCCGAACTGTTGCATGACCTGATCGGACCTGAAGAGACGATCGACAAGGCCCACGACGATTTGGTCCGCGCGATGACGGTCGGCCCGGTCGGCGATCGCGAAGCGTCGCGCGCGGCCGCCGCGGCGATGGTGACCATCCTTGACCAGCGGTTGCAGAAGCTCGAATCGGCAACCCCTCTGCGGACGCCTGACCTTTGGGAGGCTTTGCGGCGTTTGGCGGCGACACCCGCCGATCGGCTTGTCGATTATGCGGCGGCCCGCCAAGTCGTCTGGGGCGTCACGATCGCGGCTGAAGAGCTCGGCAGGGATTCGCGGTTATCCGCGCAGCAGCGCCAAACGCTCGACGCGATCGCCCAAGAGATCGGCTCGTGGCGAGAGGGAGAGGTGGCCGCCCGCCAATCGTCGGCGGGTATCGGGATCGGGCCGACGCTCTTGTCCGCCAGGGACCAACCGATGACGGGGCCCCCTTTGCAGATCGAACTGGAACGGAGGGCCCGTTATCGACCGGACGCCCTCGAAGCATCGCTCGCACGCATCCGCCGCGTGCTGGCCGAACGAGATTGAATGACACGCTACAGCCGGGTGGGAGGCCCTTTGCGCGAATGGCCCTGCCACTCGAACCGAACCGCATCAACAGCCTGGGCATCCGATGCCCGAACCAGGGTGCACGATGAAGCTCCACTGTTTGGGTACCGCCGGATATCACCCCAGCGAACATCGACAAACGGCTTGTTATTTTATTCCCGACGAGGGGATCGTGCTCGATGCCGGCTCGGCGATGTTTCGGCTGGGGCAGATGATAAAAACGGAAACGATCGACATTCTCCTCAGTCACGCCCACCTCGATCACGTGATGGGGCTGACGTTTTTGCATGACATCCTGACGGAGCGGCCGGTCGATGTGGTGCGGGTGTGGGGGGAACGCGAAAAGTTGGCGGCCGTCCGCAATCACTTGTTGAACGAGTTGATCTTTCCAGCGCCCTTACCGGTCCAGTGGATGGAGATCATTCCTGGCAGGGTCTTTTCTGCGGGGCTCCACGGGAGGCTGTTGATCGACACCCGCGTCCAGGAGCATCCCGGCGGCTCGATCGCTTACCGATTGCGATGGCCAGCCGCCGAGAGGAAGGTGGTCTACGCGACCGACACCACGGGGGATCTCTCGGAAGAATCGATCGCGTGGATGGAAGACGCCGACCTGTTGATGCACGAGTGCTCGTTCCGCGACTCGGAAGAGAAATGGGCGATTCAGACCGGGCATTCGTGGCCCTCCAAGGTGGCGACGTTGGCCCGCGAGGCGGATGTCAGGCGATTGCTCTTGATCCACATCAACCCGAAAGAACAAGGGCCGGACCCGATCGGGTTGGACAAAGTCCGCGCGATCTATGGCGACGCGATGATCGCTTGGGACGGCATGACGGTCGACCTTTGACCGGCGATACCGATCGCTAGGCGTCCCTGCGCGGATGCGGCAGCGCTTACTGCGCCGTGAAGCGTTTTAACGAGAGGAAATCGATCGGTTGGCTGGTACCGCAATCGAGCGCCAGATCGACAAGGATTTCTCCCAGCCCGCTGGTGAATTTGAAGCCATGCCCTGACAGCCCCGCGGCGAAAGCGACTCGCGGGTCGTCCGGATGGCGATCGATGATGAAATGTTCGTCGGGCGACATCGTGTAAAAGCATGTCTTCTCGCGGGTCAACGTCGGGCCGACCCCGGGAAGTGACTGATCGAGAAATTCGCGAACCAATCGCCGATCCTCCGGGTCGGGCGGGCGCGGGTCGTCGGTCGGGTCATCGATCTCGATCCCGCCCGAATGTCGCGCGACCTTCAAACCGAGCGAATCGATCTGCGGGAAGCCGTAGAACATCCCGGAGGGCGATTCGAAAAAGAAGGTCGGGAAGCCCCGCGTCCGCAGGTAGTCGCTGCTGCCATCGGCGAACCAATAAAGGTGTTTGCGGAGCACCTTCAGCGGCACGCGAAGGGCATGCAGAAGATCGTTCGACCAGGCGCCGGCGGCGATCACCAGCCGATCGGCCAGAAAGGTCTCTCCGCCGGCACGCACCGCGATCCCGCTTGCGGTCGCTTCCCAAGTTTGGGCCGTGACCTGATCGATCCGCGACGCGCCATGCCTTTGGGCCGCTTCGAGGTGTGCCAGGACGCACCTCTCGACCATCAGGTAGCCGGCACGCTTTTCGAGGGCCGCGATATCGCCGCTTCGCACCGCGACCCCTGGGTATCGGCGCCGCACCTCATCGGCCGTCAACTGTTCGATCGACAGCCCGTGCGATCGGGCGGAGCGGAGGACGCCGGGGACGACGACCCCACCTTCCGGTCCGACCTGCAACAGGCCGACTTGATGAAAAAGCGGTCGTCCCGTGAAGTGTTCGAGCTCGTGCCAGAGCCGATACGAGCGTGTCAGCAGCGGGACGTAATCGGGATGTTCGAAATAGGCTTCGCGGATGATCCGCGTTTCGCCGTGAGAGCTCCCGCGGTCATGCCCCGGTGCGAAGCGATCGATCCCAAGGACCTTCTTGCCGCGACGTGCCGCGTGATAGAGCGCGCTGCTGCCAACGCCACCAAGCCCAAGGACGATCAGATCGAATCGAGGCATGAGCGATCCTCTGTCTCTTGTGGGCTCACTTGTGGGCTCACTCGCGGGCTCTTTGCAGGACCGGTCACCAACCCCGTTCGTCTTCGGGCGGCTCCCCTTCGGGATCGCCACACCACTCGGTCAGCGCCTTCAGGACCTGGTCACGGCCTCGCAGGTTGGTCCAGAGCGAATCGTCGACGTCCAGCCGCACTTCGTATTGGCCTTCGCGGTTGCAATCGGGCTCACCGCAGAAGTGGGGAAGGTCCGCAACCCAAACGATCCGATAGAGCGGAACATGCTTGTCGTCAATCTGAACGATCGGTGAGTCCATGAGGGGGCGGTGGTTAAGGTTGGGACGGGATGGGTTAGGGATGAGATCAGCCGAGTTCCGCGGCGCGGCCCGCTGCCGCGGCGACGGCTTCGATCAATGCCGACCTGAAGCCATTTTGCTCCAGCGCCCTGATTCCGGCAATGGTCGTTCCGCCAGGACTGGCGACGGCATCCTTGAGTGCGGCGGGGTGTTGGCCCGTCTCTTTGACCATTTGTGCCGTCCCGAGGACCGTCTGGGTCGCCAGCAGCATCGAAGTTTCTCGTGGCAGGCCGGCGGCGACCCCGCCGTCGGCGAGGGCTTCGATCAGCATGCAGACGTAAGCCGGCCCGCTGCCGCTGAGCCCTGTTACGGCATCGAGCTGCTTTTCGGACACCTCGATGGCGATCCCGACGGCGGAGAGGATTTGGTTGGCCAGCCGTTGGTCCTCGGGCTTGGTGCCGGCGGCGCAGCAAAATGCCGCCGCCCCGCGACCTACCAAGGCAGGGGTGTTGGGCATCGTTCGAATGACGCGATCGGTCCCGAACCACTGGGTCAACTTCGCCAGTTTCGTCCCGGCGGCGACCGAGAGGATCAATTTACCGCCCCAGCGGTCGGCCCCTTGGGAGGCGACTTGCGAAACCATGTCGGGTTTGACGGCCAAAATCACGACTTGGGCTCCCTTGAGCGCCGAGCTGAGGTCGCTGAGGTTGCACCCCGGGTGGTTTTCGCGCCACCAATCGGCAGTCGCCTCATGCGGTTCGACGACGTTCACATCCTCTTCGCGGACCAGGCCCGCGGAGAGCAGCCCCCGGAGGAGCGCTTGGCCCATCTTGCCGCCGCCCACCAGCCCCAATTTACCGACCCGGGTCGGTTCTGACCCATGATTTCCTGAAGTCGACGTCATCGATCCGTGGCCTGCCAATTAAGTTTGCCCAAAATGTCCCGGTTAATGGGTCGGTCGATCGGCTGCCGAGGGACTGTGCCCTTGGCGACGCAACGACCCGCCCCCCCGGGGGATGCTTGATCGGGGCATCCTTGATTGACATGCCCCGGTTGATCACTCTACAGTGATTCGTTTTTCCCGCCCAGAAGACTATTTACGAGACAGTGACGGCGTGCAAAAAGCCATTGAAAAAGCGGACACACTGATCGAGGCGATGGGATGGATTCGCCGGTTCCGGGGCAAGACGACGGTCATCAAGCTCGGCGGCAGCCTGCTCGAGGACAAAGAAGCACGCCGCCATATCCTCCTCGACGTGATCTTCCTCGAATCGGTCGGGATGCGACCGGTGATCGTCCACGGCGGCGGCAAGGCGATTAACGAGGCCGTCCGCGAGGCCGGGATCGAACCGCAATTCATTCGCGGCCGACGCGTGACCGACCCGCAGACGTTGCAGATCGTTCGCAAGGTCCTGGCAGGGGATCTCAACCGACAGCTCGCCCAAGAGATCGAAGAGCTCGGCGGTCGGGCGGTCAACCTTTCCCCCGACACCACGAATGTCCTGTTCGGCGAAAAGTGGTTGACCGAAGACGGCGTCGACCTCGGCGCGGTGGGGCATGTGACCCGCGTCGATCGCGATGTGATCGAAGGGTTGTCTTACACCGATCAGGTCCCCGTGATCCCGTCGATGTGCGTCGGCGAGGATGGCCAACTTTACAACGTCAACGCCGACACCGCCGCGATGGCGGTCGCCCAGGCGTTGGGTGCGGAAAAGCTGGTCTTCCTGTCGGACGTCAACGGCGTCCGTCGTGACAAGGACGACCCATCGACGATCATCCATTCGCTGAACCCCGATGAGGCCCGAGACCTGATGGCCACAGGGGTGATCGATTCGGGGATGATCCCCAAGATCGAGGCCTGCTTGCAGACGCTCGATCGAGGCGTCAGCAAGGTCCACATCATCGACGGCCGGTTGCGGCACTCGCTGTTGCTGGAAATCTTCACCACCTCTGGCGTCGGCACCGAAATCCGCAAATAAGCGGACGCCGAATCGAGCTTTCTTTAACGGAGCGGCCCGGACGTGAATCGCATCGGATCTCCTAACCCCGCAATGACGCCCCCCGCGGTGATCGCGTCGGGGATCGAACTGAACGCCGGGGGCGGTCCGGTCATCGATCTCATCGCGGCGCTGACCAGCAGCGTCGGTCATCGCCACGAGCGGGTTGTGGATGCGATGCGGCGGGTGATCGAGACGTTCCCCGGCCAAGGCGGGCTCCCTTCGAGTTGGCTCGTTAAACCCAAGCGGTCCGCGGCCGCCGATGACTTGTCGCTGATGTCCCCCTTCGCCGGTTTTTCGTCGCTGGAGATTTTGCCATCGGCCGACTCGGCGAATGACGCCGCGATCCTCGCCGCGCGGTCGCTCGCCCACGCGAAAGGGAACTCCCGGTACCGCATCATCACGCCGCTGGGGAGCGATTTTGGTCAGACCCTTGCGTGCCGCTCTGCCAGTGGCCGATTCGAATCGCAAGCCGCGCTCGGCCCGCTGGTCGCTGGCTTCCGCTGTGTCCCTGCGGGTGACATCCGTGCGATCGAGAAGGGGATCGATGACCAGACCGCCGCGATCATGCTCGCCCCGGTCGATTGGCATCGCGGCGGTGCCCCGTGGGACGAGGATTACCTCCCTAAAATCCGCGAGCTCTGCGACGCCAGCGACCTGCTGATGATCCTCGACGAAACTCGCCTCCCGCCCGCGGTGACCGGCCATTGGCACCATCACCAGGTGCACGGGATCTCCCCCGACCTGTTGACCCTTTCGGCGGGTTGGACGGGTGGCCTTCCCGGCGGGATCGTGTTGACCTCCGCCCATCTCGCAGCGGGTAACGAAACGAAGCCCGCGGCATCGCTGCTGACTGGCGGTTCCGGCTTGGTGTTGCTGGAGCAAGCCATCCGGGCAACGGCCGAAGCGATCCTCGATGCCGGTGGGCCCGATGCGGTCGCGGCGATCGCCGGGCCTTGGGCCGATGGCCTGCGCGAGCTTGTGGAGCCTTTCGAATTCCTTGTCGAGGTCGAGTCGGTCGGCCTTTGGTCGGTCGTCCGAACCGATATCGACGCCCGCACGATCGCGACTAAATGCTTGGCGGCCGGGGTGCAAGTGGCGGTGACGGGCGAGACGTCGCTGCTCACCGCCCCGCCCATCACCCTCACCCCCAGCCAGGCCTTGGACGCGCTGGCGAAAATCCGCGACGGGCTGGAAATGCTCGAACGGGAAACGATCGAGTCGTAACGATGCAGCACTTAGAAACCCTTTTTGACATCACCCCACCTGATCTCCATCGGATCATCGCCACGTCCGCCGAATTGAAGCGACGCTTGGCCAAGGGGGACCGTCCGCCGATCCTGCAACGGCAGATCCTCGCGCTCCTCTTCGAAAAGCCGAGCCTCAGGACCCGCGTCAGCTTCGAGGCGGGGATGGCACAGCTCGGCGGTACCAGCATGTTCCTGGGCGAAGACGTCGGGTTGGGGAAGCGCGAATCGTTCGCCGATTTCTCGCGTGTCCTTGGACAATACGTCGATGCCGTTGTCGTCCGCGCCAAGAGCCACGAATCGGTCCGACGACTCGCCTCGTTCAACGTCGTCCCCGTGATCAACGGCCTCACCGACCTCAGCCACCCCTGTCAGGCGATCGCCGACGTGATGACGGTCTACGAGAAGTTCGGGGATCTGAAAGGTCGGCACCTCGTTTTTGTCGGCGACGGGAACAACGTCGCCCGCTCCCTGATGTTGATCTGCGCGATGCTCGAGATGCGATTCACGCTCGCTTGCCCCGAGGGCTACGAAATCGATGCGACTTGGCAGAACCGCGTCCGGCAACGCTACCCCCAATCACGCAGCGATCGTTTCAACGACCCGTTCGACGCCGTGACCGATGCGGACGTGATCTACACCGACGTCTGGACGAGCATGGGCCAGGAAGCGGAACAGGCCCAAAGACGCGAGATCTTCGCCGATTACCGCATCGACGAAAAGCTGCTGAAGGCGGCCCCCAAACACGCCCGGGTGTTGCATTGCCTACCCGCGGTTCGCGGGCAAGAGATCACCGATGGCGTGATCGATGGGCCCCAGAGCGACGTGATCCCTCAGGCGGGAAACCGGATGCATGCCCAAAAAGGGCTCCTGGTGTGGCTGCTCGCCCGCCCGTGGGTCGACAGTAACGTTCCCGCCTGAACGGTCCCCGCCTGAACGTTCCCGCCTGAACGTCCCGCCTGAACGATGAAGCCGCGAGGGATCATTCTTCCTCGTAGCCGGACGCTTCGCCGCGGCTCTCGCCGCCCGTTTCTTTCTCGTCTTCGTCTTCGTCCTCGTCATCTTGATCGTGGCTGGTGATCGTGACTAGGTCGTCGATGATCCCTTCCCCTGGCGAGAACCGGCCACAGTGGAAATCGGCGATCAGGTGCTTGCCCAAGAACGTCCGC
>JBEIRZ010000502.1:0-2930 GCA_040375695.1 Planctomycetaceae bacterium | reverse complement strand
GTACCCGCCGATCAAACGCTTGATACGGACATCACCATCGACGGGGGGCTCTGGACCACGCTGGCGGTCACTCGTGCCGAGTCCAATGGCAATTTGCGAGGCGCATCGTCGAAGCAAAACGCAGTCTTCGGAACCCACGGCGTGATCCTTTTGCAGAATGTTCGTCGTGCGTCGGTGAAGAACGTCACGGTGCGGCAGAGCCGGGCTTTCGCCGTTCATCTGGCCAACGCACATGAATTCACGGTTGAGAACGTCACGCTCGACGCCCAAGGTCGTGACGGCGTGCATGTGAATGGCCCCGCCAGCGACGGACTGATCCGCGGCCTGCGGGGCGATTCGCACGACGACAATGTCGCGCTCAATGCCTGGGAGTGGAAGAACTACGCGCCGAGTTACGGCCCGATCGAACGCATTGTGATCGAAGATGTTGCCGGATCGCCCGAACGCCTGCACGCGGCCAATTCCATTCGTCTGTTGCCGGGTGTGAAACGTTTTGACGATGGCACGTTACTCGATTGCCCCATTACGGACGTCACCTTGCGCGGTATTACCGATATCCACGAGTTCAAGCTGTACGACCAACCTAACCTTGAACTCGGTCGCGACAAAGATTTCAGTGCCGGGGTCGGCACCATCAAGGAGATCCGATTCGAAGACCTCACGTTCCATCGTCCTGGCAAGATCGAGGTTCATGCGAACACCGATGGCCTCGTGATCCGAAACGTTCATCTGCATCATCCGATCAGCGGCGATTGGCACCTGCTTGCTATCGGCCCCAAGTCTCAGACTTACAAGCACGGTGGTGAATCTTCGGATCCCGCGCGGTGGGTTGAAATCTTCTCCCCGGATCTCGACTGCACGGTACGAAACGTCCGCGTCTCTGGCGTTCGCGTTGAAGGATCCGGGAGCGACCTAGCTGTTGAGCGAGTGGTTGAGGTCGTTGAACTAGTGCCCAATCCCGACTATCCGAACACGACGCCCAAGGGCGGCAAGGGGAAAGGGATTTGGGTTCGTTAAACTCGGGAGTCGATTCTAATGAAAGCCGGGACTTCCCCCTGTGACACTCCGAGCGTTTTTCCCGTCGGCAAAGAAGGAACCGTAAGGGACAGTGCGGTTAAGCCGATGGCCGCGTTTTTGCCGCGATCATTCATGCGATGCTCCGGTTATGAGGCACTCTGTCCCCGCTGTTGACGCAAAAAATTGAATCCCGAATCCCGGGTACGACCCCAACAGGGGATCCTTTGAGGTGGTAGCGAAGGGGTGGGGATTGGTCTTATAATCGATGCTGGTCGGTGGGACGCGGGGCGGTGTCAAACGTCTGCGGCGTTATCGGGCCGATCGCTTGTCGACTCGTTTTGATCCCTTCCTTGCGTGGGCTTTGTGATGCAAGCTTTTTGTTCGCCGGCCGTTGGTCGGATCGGTCGTTGGGCGATTTCGGTGATGTCGCCCGCGTTGATTGTCGCGGGGTGGGTTGTCGCGGGGTGGGTGGTGACCGAGGGTGTCGCGGCGGAGGGGGATGGGAAGCCAAACCTGTTGTTGATCATCGGCGACGACATGGGGTATGCCGATGTCGGGTTTCATGGCTGCAAGGATATCCCGACGCCGCACTTGGACGGGCTGGCCGGGGATGGGGTGCGGTTCACCCAGGGGTATGTTTCGGGCCCCTACTGTTCGCCGACTCGGGCCGGGTTGTTGACGGGTCGTTACCAGACGCGGTTTGGGCACGAATTCAACCCGACCGGACCCAATGGCCTGCCGACGTCGCAGCAAACGATTGCCGATCGGTTGAAGGGGGCGGGTTATGTCACCGGGCTGGTCGGGAAGTGGCATTTGGGTTCGACGCCGGAGCTGCGGCCCCAGCGACGTGGCTTCGACGAGTTTTTCGGATTCCTTGGCGGCGCCCACAGTTTCTTTGATGCGCAAGGGATTTTGCGCGGCGACACGGAAGTGACCGAGATGGATTACACGACCGATGCCTTCGGGCGTGAAGCGTCGTCCTTCGTCGAGCGGCATCGGGACCGCCCCTGGTTCCTGTACCTTTCGTTCAATGCTGTTCACACCCCGATGCATGCGACGGACGCGCGGCTCGTTAAGTTCGCGGGGATCGAGGATAAGCAGCGTCGGACCTATGCCGCGATGATGTCGGCGATGGATGACGCGATCGGGGCGGTCCGGGCTAAGTTGGCTGAGACCGGTCAGGCCGAAAAGACGATGATCGTTTTCCTCAGCGACAACGGCGGGCCGACGATGCAGGGCGTGACGGTGAATGGGTCGCGGAATGAGCCTTTGCGTGGTAGCAAGCGAACGACGCTGGAGGGAGGGATCCGCGTCCCGATGGTGGTGACGTGGCCCGGTCATTTGAAGCCGGGGGTCTTTTCGCAACCGGCGATCCAATTGGATTTGCACGCGACGCTGTTGGCGGCGGCCGGGGTCGAGCCGCGGGCGGAGTGGCGGTTGGAGGGTGTCGACCTGTTGCCCTACTTGCGCGGCGAGCGGCAAGGGGCGGCTCATGAATCGCTCTATTGGCGTTTCGGGCCGCAGATGGCGATCCGCAGCGACGATTGGAAGTTGGTTCGATACGATCTGAATGTCGATCAGGCGGCCGGCCCACAGCGGGTCACCCCGCCGAAGCTTTACAATTTGGCTGATGACATCGGTGAGGCCAACGACTTGGCGGCGAAGATGCCGGAGAAGGTGAAAGAGTTGCAAGCGAAGTGGGACCTTTGGGACCGTGATAACGTTAAGCCGTTGTGGGGCCCGATCGGCCAAGGTGGGCAAGGGGCTAGGCGTGCGGGAGCCGCTGCTGGGCGGGCGCCAAGGCGAGCCCTGCGGGCGAATCCCCAGGGTGCGAATCCCCAGGGTGCGAATCCCCAGGGTGCGAATCCCCAGGGTGCGAATCCCCAGGGTGCGAATCCCCAGGGTGCGAATCC
>JBEIRZ010000682.1:0-1169 GCA_040375695.1 Planctomycetaceae bacterium | reverse complement strand
GACGATCGTTGGGGCAAAGGGGCCGACGAAGCGGTCGTGGATCGCGTCGTCGCGAACGTTGATGATTTTCTTGCAAAGGCGATGCGTCTTGCGATCGGAAGGTCGGAGGTCGAAGAAGTGGTCGATCGATAGGGCGGCCTGACGAGTCTGAAGGTGACCCTTCGGCAGGCCTCGATTGTTTGTTGTCGGTTTCGATGTCCGTGTCTTGTCGCGTATGGTTGACAAGTATCGGGGCGGTCTTTGATTCCGGTTGACGGGGATAGAGAAGGTAAGTTCATGCGTCGGTTGATAATGACCACGGGGGAATTGCAATGAAATGTCTTCGATTGTCCCCGTCGGCGATATCGGTTATCGCCTTCGTTTCGTCGGCCTTGGCGTTTGCGGCCGGGGCGCCCCAGGATGTTGGAGCGGGTGAGCAGGCTTCGAAGGGGCTCGCTTGGGTGACGCCAAAGATCGAAGGGCCGCGGGTTTCGTTCCACACCTTTGACAGCGTTGCCGTTAAGACGGAGATCAGTTATCACCTCTACACGCCGGCGGCGTGTGACGATGATCGTGCGGAACGTTTTCCGGTCGTCTATTGGCTCCATGGATCGGGGAGCGGGTTGGCGGGGATCCCGCGGGTCGCAGCCCTTTTTGATGCGGCGATCGCCGCGGGAAAGGCCCCGCCTTGTCTGGTCGTGTTTGTGAACGGCTTGCCAGAAGGGATGTACGTCGATTGGAAAGACGGTTCCGTCCCGATGGAGACGATCATTGTCAAAGAGCTCGTGCCACACATCGACGCGAGCTATCGCACGATCGCGACCCCAACAGGTCGGTTGCTCGACGGGTACAGCATGGGAGGGTATGGCGCGGCGCGGTTGGGGTTCAAATACCCAGGCATGTTCCGTGCCGTATCGGTGATGGGTGGCGGGCCGTTGCAGGCCGAGCTGATCCAAGCGCCGCGGGCGGGGAGGCAGCGCGCCGAGGAAGTGTTGAGGCGGGTCTATGGCGGCGACCAAGAGTATTTCATGAGCGTCAGCCCGCGAAGGTTGGCGGAAGAGAACGCCAAAGCGATCGCCAAGGGGTCGTTGGTCCGTGTCGTTTGCGGTGATCGGGACGAAACTTACCCCGCGAATTTGGCGTTTCACGAGCACCTGCAAAGCCTCGGGATCCCGCACGATTGGAAGGTG
>JBEIRZ010000560.1:0-2377 GCA_040375695.1 Planctomycetaceae bacterium | reverse complement strand
CTGTGGGGCCAGCGTCTTCGCGGCTGAAAGCAGTCTGCGGAAATCCTGCCGTGGTGCTAAAGTTGGAAGGCAGTGCTATAGCTCCGCTGGCCGAGACCTACAAGAGCTTCGCGAAGAATTGCTTGCTGGCCCGCAGGCTCGTCGAGCGTGGCGTCCGCTTCATCAACATCGTCTATTCGTCGTGGGACCATCACAGCAACATCCCGACGGAGTTGCCGTACAACTCGGGGTGCGTCGACCAGCCGATCGCGGCCTTGATCAGCGATTTGAAGCAGCGGGGGTTGCTCGATTCGACGCTTGTCGTCTGGGGTTCGGAATTCGGCCGCACCCCGCTGGGCGAAAACCGCAGCGGCAAGCGTGAGGTCGGGACGGGTCGTGATCACCATCCCTTCGCCTTCACGATGCTGATGTCCGGAGGTGGCCTGAAACGCGGCTTGACTTACGGCGCGACCGACGAGATCGGTTGGCATGTGACCGAAAAGCCGACGCCGATCAACGACCTTCACGCGACGATCCTGCACCTCTTCGGGCTCGATCATTTGAAGCTGACGCATCGCTTTCAGGGACGCGATTTCCGCCTGACCGATGTCGCCGGGCAGGTCGTGCACGACTGGTTGGCGTGAACCGCTTTGTTCAAAATCGGCCCGCAGGATTGAACGCATGCATTTGTTATCGCATGCGTTCATCAGCGCATGCTTTTGCGCTGAAACGATCGCGCGATCAAGCTAAGATTTCGCGGACGACGTTGCCGTGGATGTCGGTCAATCGGAAATCGCGGCCTTGGAATCGGTACGTTAGCTTTTCGTGGTCGAAGCCGAGCATGTGGAGGATCGTCGCGTGCAGGTCATGGACATGGACCTTACCATCGACGACGCCGAAGCCGAGTTCATCAGTTTCGCCATGGACGTAACCCGCTTTGACCCCGCCCCCTGCCATCCAGAGGGTGAAGGCATCGACGTGGTGGTCGCGGCCGATGTTTTCGCGGATCTCGCCCATCGGGGTACGGCCGAATTCGCCTGACCAGACGACGAGGGTATCATCGAGCATGCCGCGGCGTTTGAGATCGAGCACCAGGGCGGCGGCGGCTCGATCGACGTCTTGGCACATTTGTGGCAAGTGGGTGCCGAGGTTTTCGGTGGGTCCGCCGTGGTGGTCCCAATTGGTGTGGTAGAGCTGGACGAAGCGGACGCCACGTTCGACGAGCCGGCGGGCCAAGAGGCAATTGTTGGCAAAGGAAGGCTTGCCCGGCTCGACGCCATAGAGGGCCAAAGTTTCGGGGGTTTCCTGATCGACCTGCATCAATTCCTGGGCGCTGGTTTGCATGCGAAAGGCCATTTCGTAGGCGTTGATCCGCGTCAGGATTTCCGGGTCTTGCGATTCTTCGAGCCTGGCGCGGTTGAGCGCCGCGACGGAGTCATAAAAACCGCGTTCGCTTTCGCGTGACAGCCCGGCGGGGCTGCGGAGGTGAAGGATCGGGTCGCCTTGGCCGCGAAAGGGGACGCCTTGATAGAGCGTCGGCAAGAAGCCGCTGCTCCAGAGCGTCGCGCCGGCACGCGGGCCGCGGGGACCCGATTGCAACACGACGAAGCCGGGGAGGTCCTCCGATTCGCTGCCGAGTCCATAAGTCGTCCAAGCGCCAAGCGAAGGCCGGCCGGGTGCTTGGAAGCCGCTGTTCATGAAAAGCTTGGCCGGGCCGTGATTGAAGACATCGGTCGACATCCCGCGGAGCCAGCAGACTTCATCAGCGATCTTGCCGAATTCGGGCAGGAGGTCACAGATCGGCATGCCGCACTGGCCATGACGTTGGAACTTGGAAGGGGAGCCGAGCAGTTTTTCGTTCCCCTTGAGGAAGGCGAAACGCTTCCCCGCGAGGAGGCTTTCGGGGGGCGTCTGGCCGCTCAGTTCGCGAAGTTTCGGCTTGTCATCGAACAGGTCGAGCTGACTCGGGCCACCCGCCATGAACAGGAAGATGACGTTTTTCGCGGTCCCGGGGAAATGGCTCGGGCGGGCGGCCATTGGGCGCGTCGGGTCGATCTTCACCCCGATGTTCGCGGCATCGCCTGACGCGTTGGGATTGGGTTCGACAGCGGCGGCATCGCGGCGGATCAATTGGCTCAGCGCGATCGAGCCGAGCCCGATGCCGCATTGGCCGAAGAAGTGGCGACGGGTCTCGTCGCGTAGCGACAATTGGTTCGGACTGAGCGGTTTGGGTTGCATCGGTTTGTTCCTGGCGCTGGGGCGGGCAGGTCATTCGCGGGTGATGAAGTTGTCGGTGTTGATGATCGTGCGGCAGATCGCGACCCAAGCCGCGGCGCTGGCCTTGGCAATGGCGGACGAATCGGCCGCAAGTGATTCGACCAGGAGCGGATCGTTTGCG
>JBEIRZ010000058.1:0-19532 GCA_040375695.1 Planctomycetaceae bacterium | reverse complement strand
GGACTGAATGCCGGCACGCATGATCTCGCTGAAATACGCCGCCTCAAACGCAATGAAGGTGCCGCATTCGAATCCGATACCGACATGATGGGAACTCCGGTCACAAAACATTCAACCAACGATCACCAAGAAACCCCGGCCGCGGGGAACGCCAAGCGACAGACGCGGCGAGACACATTCGAGCCCGCCGACGGCGACGCGGACGAAAGCCCGCTTCGGGAGCCGTATCAGATCCGCAAAACGTGCGGCAGACGCCCGCGCGACGAAACCGACTTGCCACGCGGATTTTCGGCGATCGATCGGACGCTTGCCGGCACGGCGGTCAGCTCCGATGACCATGTGGTCGGAACCCCCGCCCAATTCGCCAAGCCGTTGCCGGCCGCCGACTGACGCTGGGTCGACACCCAAGGCGTTTGACAGCCCAGATAGATGACGTCGCCGCCGTGCGAACAGTCGCAGTGACTACAGACGTAGTCATCACCATGACTACAAACGTAGTAATGGTGACTACAGTTGTAGTCATGAGGATCGCGATCATATTTAAAATGACTACAAACGTAGTCACGAACCACGCCTTGATCCTCTCGACACCTGTCGTGCCGATGCGATAAGGCATCGGCGTGGCGTGCGGACGTTTCGGGTTCCGAGGCGAAACGGAACCGCCGCGGGCGAGACGCCGCCGTACTGGCTTGTCCGTGCCCTTGCCCCAAAAGCCCTTGCCCTAAACGCGTGTGCTCCCCGTGTGAATGACCCGCATGAGCGTGCCCCGCGTGTGAATGACGGTGGCGGGTCGGGCCAAAGTGAAAATGGAGGTGCGTTCGGGCAACACCGCTACGACGGCTCGCACTAAGCCCCTGATTGCCAACTTCCTGACCGGCCGCTTCCTGACCGGCCGCTTCCTGACTCTGCAAGTCCTGGCAATAACCCGCTTGGGTGTGGACATGGGGACGAATCGACCCCGGCAGCAGAAGCTCGAGGGCCAGAACGATGAGCAGCACGGGACGCATGCCCAGCAGTCTCCCATAGTGAAAAGTTCGCGTCAACACAACTGTCTGTGGATCAAGAAGGGGTCAAACTTTACCAAGTTTCGGATGAAGAAATCGCCAGTTCTCTGGAACGTCCCCCCGCCGAAGGTTGGCGCGGGCTTGCGTGTCGCGGAGAATAGAGCCGGGTTATTGTCTGCGAGTTTTTTCGAAGGCGAAATCGTTTGCCCCGGCAGACTTTTTTTCGACCCGCCGGAAAAGGGCCGCGGCACCGCCAATGTCGCAGCCCCAAGTCGATTTTGCCGACAGCCCTCCCCACCAAAGCCGCCCCCGAGAACCGACCCTTCCCGATGATTTCTGCCCGCGATCCGATTTCTCCTCCACGATTCGATCGAACCCTGCTCGTCAGGCGATTGCTTGGTGCGATTATTGTCATCTCGGCTTTGGCGTTTTTGATCGGCTTGATTTTGGCACCTTCGGCCGCGGTCGCCGATTGGCCGATGTGGCGAGCCGACGCGGGGCACACGGCGGTCACGCCCGAAGCCTTGCCGGATGGTCTCGGGCCGCTTTGGGTTCGCGTCGGGACGCCACGCCAACAGGCTTGGGATGACCCGTTGAACCTTGACCTGATGTCGTACGACCGGATCTACGAACCGGTCGCCGCGGGTGGTCGGCTATTCGTCAATTCGAGCGATCGCGATCAGGTGCTGGCGATCGATGCCGCGTCGGGCAAAACGGTTTGGTCGTTTTTTACCGATGCCCCCGTCCGGATGGCCCCGATCGCTTGGGGCGGGAACGTCTACGCGACGAGCGACGACGGTCGGGTTTACTGCTTGTCGGCCGATACCGGAAAGCTGAAGTGGCAATTCCGCGCGGCACCGACCGACCGGAAGGTGATCGGTAACCGCCGGTTGATCTCCGCCTGGCCCGTTCGAGGCGGCGCCGTCATCCGTGACGGCCAGCTCTATTTCGCCGCGGGGATCTGGCCTTTCATGGGGACGTTCATTTACGGATTGAACGCCCAGACGGGTGAAACGGTTTGGGTCAACGACTCGACCGGTTCGACCTACATCAAACAACCCCACAGCGCCCCGTCGTTCGCAGGGATCGGCCCACAAGGGATCCTGACGGCTAACGACAAGGACCTGATCGTCCCCGGTGGCCGCTCGGTCCCCGCGGTCTTTGATCGCGGTACTGGCCAATTGCGATACTTCCATCTCGACGCGGGTGGCAAGGGGACGGGAGGTTCGTTCGTCGCCGCGGATGATTCGGTCTTCTACGTCCACACCCGAATCAAAGGGGTCCGCGAGTTCAAATTGGAGGACGGCAAGAAGACCGCCTTCATGCCGAATGAGCCGGTGCTGCACGGCAAATTCGTCTACTCTGCCGAAACGACCTCCGATGGCAAACCGGTCATCAAGGCCTACAACGCGGCCCGCGAAGTGGTCTGGGAGCTCGCTGCCGACGGCCGCGGCGACCTGATCCTCGCCGGCCAAACGCTTTATGCCGCCGGCGAAGGTGCCGTCACGGCGATCGCGCTGCCCAAGACGTCGGTCGAGCTACCCGCCGAAGTCGTCGCGGACGAGCATCGCCCGCGCGTCGTCGCGACGATCCCGACGGCGGGCGAACGGGCCGAAAGGCTGCTCGCTTCCGACGGCAAACTCTTCGCCGTGACGCTCTCCGGAAAGATCATGGCTTTTGCGGCTAATCCCCCGGCCAAGGAAACGATCGTCGAGCAGTCGCCTCGCCCGATCGAGCTAAGCGATGACGCCAAGGGGCGCGGCGAGCGGCTGCTGGCCAGCGGTGATCCTCAAGGGTACGGGCTGTTCTTCGGCGCGGATGACGAAGCGGCGGTGACGGCGATCGCGGCGAAGTCGCCACTGACACAATTGGCGATCGTCGATTCGGAGCCGGCCCGCGTCGAACAGCTCCGTCAACAATTCGATCAGGCCGGCATCTATGGCAAGGTCACGGCGCATGTCGCGGCAAACCCGCAAACGTTCGACGCATCCCCTTACGTCGCCAACGTCGTCTGGGTCAGCCCGGCTTGGTCCGAAAAGCTCCTTGCCGACCCGAAAGCGTTGGCCAAGGCTTACGATTCGGTCCGTCCCTATGGCGGCACGATGCAGTTGCTCGTGCCACCAAGCGAACGCGACGGCGTCGCCCAGCGATTGAAAGACGCGATGCTGGAACAGGCCGAAATCACGACCCATGATGAAGGGGTCGCGGTGAGACGCGTCGGTCGATTGCCCGGATCGGCCGATTGGACCCACCAGCACGGCGACATCGCGAACACCCGCAAGTCGAACGACGCCCGCGTGAAGCTGCCTCTGGGGATCCTCTGGTTCGGCGGTAGCAGCCACATGGACGTCTTGCCCAGGCACGGCCACGGCCCGCCGGAACAGGTCGTCGGCGGAAGGCTGATCATCCAAGGGATCAATAAACTGAGCGCCCGCGACGTCTACACCGGTCGCGTCCTTTGGACCCGCGAATTCAAAGACCTCGGTACCCACGACGTTTATTACGACCACACCTACAAAGAGACGCCGCTCGATCCCGCCTACAACCAGGTCCACATCCCTGGGGCGAACGCACGCGGGACGAATTACGTCGTCACCGAGGACAGGATCTATGTCGTCGAAGGGTCGGCATGCAGCGTCCTCGACCCGGCGACGGGCAACACGATCGGCAAGATCGAACTCCCTCAAGACGACCCGGACAACCCGCGGGAATGGGCCTACATCGGCGTGTATGGCGATGTCCTGATCGGCGGCCTTGGCTTTGCTCGCTACAAGGATCGGTTGCAACTTTCCTTCACGGAAGAAGACAAGTCGTTAACAGGGAACAAGGCAGGGTTCGGTTCGAAGAGCCTCGACCGGGCCGGGAGCCTCGGTCTGGTCGGTTTCAACCGTTTGACCGGCGAACAGTTGTGGCGGGTCGACGCCAAACACAGCTTCTGGAATAACGCGATCGTCGCCGGTGGGGGGAAGGTCTATTGCCTCGACAAGCAACCCAAACCGGTCGAACAGAAGCTCGCCCGACGCGGCGCGGCGCAACCGACCGATTACCGATTGATCGCTTTTGACGCCCAGACCGGCGAGAAGGCGTGGGAAGCGACCGAAGCGATTTTCGGGACGTGGCTGAGCTACAGCGAATCGGCCGACCTGCTGCTGCAAGCCGGTGCCGCGGCGAGCGACCGGTTGACCGTCGAGATCGATCGAGGGATGACGGTCTATCGCGGTAGCGACGGGACGGTCAAGTGGAGCAAACCCGACCTGAAGTACTCGGGCCCGTGCGTCTTGCACAACGACATCATCATCACCAACGCCAACGCCTATTCGGAATCGGCCGGGGCGTTTTATCTGGCGACGGGCGAGCCGTACCTGATCAACAACCCGCTGACGGGGGAACAGGAACATTGGAAGCTGCAGCGTGCCTACGGTTGCAACACGATCCTGGCGAGCGAAAACTTCCTCACCTTCCGCTCGGGTGCCGCCGGGTTTTATGACCTCAAGGACCACAGCGGCACAGGGAATTTCGGCGGGTTCAAATCGGGCTGCACCGGGAACCTCGTCGTCGCCGGCGGGGTGCTCAACGCCCCCGACTACACCCGCACCTGCAGTTGTTCGTACCAAAACCAGACGTCGCTGGCGATGGTCCACATGCCCGACATCGAGACTTGGACGGTCAACCCGCTCGCTTCGGTCGAAGGGGAACCGCGGCGGTTGCGGTCGCTGGGGATTAACTTTGGCGCCCCGGGACATCACCGCAGCCCCGAAGGTTTGTTGTGGGTCGAATCGCCCAGCGCCGCCGGCGAAGCACCGCCGCTGTTGATCACGCTCGACCCCAATCAAAAGCTCTTCCGTCGTCACTCTTCCGCCTTCGCCGATTCGAATTATCCCTGGATCTTCGCGTCGGGCATCGAAGGGGCAGGGGAGATCCGGATCGGGACCTTCATCGGTGCCAAGCCGCCGGAGCTTCCATCGGGTAAGAAAGAGGCCGATGCCGACCCGGAAAAGGCCCCTGCCGAAAAGGCCGCGGCGGTCGTCCAAATCCCCGAACAGGCCGAGCCGGTCGATTACAAACTGCGGCTCTTTTTCAGCGACCCGGCCGGCGGCGAATCGCGCGACCCTCGACGCTTCGATATCCTGATCGATGACCAGGCTGTCCTGGCCGACATCAGCATCGGCGATGGCGAAACGGCGATCAAAGAGGTCCCCAAGGTCACCCTGGGCTCGACCTTCCGACTCCGCCTCGCCGCCAAGCAAGGCGTGCCGGTTCTATCCGGCATCGAATTGCAACGATTACCCTAAGCCTCCCCGTTTCATTGCCACCTCGATCCCTCAGGTCCGATAGCGTGATCCAAACCACAAACCTCAGGCGCTTCATCGCGGTTGTGGCGCTAGCCGCCTTGCCGGCCGTCGCGCTGGCCTGTTCGATCCCGGTCTTCCGGTATGCGATCGAGCATTGGCAACCCGATCCCTACCAGGTTTTCGTCTACCACGATCAAGAGCTGACCGCAGAGGATCACGAGCTGATCGGTTGGCTCCGCGAACAGGAGGCGTTGGGAGCGAACATCGAAGAACACCTCATCGACATGCGAAAACCGCTCGAACCGGCCGACCAGGCGCGTTGGGAGCGGCTCGGCGATGTCAAACCGCCGCGGTTGGTCGTGCAGCTCCCCAAACGGATCGGTGACGGCGAAGCCCCCGTCAGCTCGGCCTCGTGGAATCGCGAAGAGCTCGAGTCGCTCGTCCGTTCTCCCAAACGATCAGAGCTGGCCGAACGGCTGACCCGGGGCGACGTCGTCTGGGTCTTTTTAGACGGCACGACGAAAGAGGAAAACGATCGCCTCTACACGTTGCTCGAAGAACAGATCGCGGTGCAACAGGAGACGATCAAGCTCGGCGAGATCGATGAGGCCGACCGCAAGGATCTGGCCGGTGACCCGACAGAATTGAAGGTCAAGTTTTCGGCACTGAGACTCGCGAGGGTCGAGGCAGCCGAGAAATGGTTCCGCGAAATCCTCCTGTCGATCGAACCCGACTTGAGGGACGACGAATTGAAGGACCAACCGATGGTCTTTCCCGTCTTCGGCCGCGCCCGCGCCCTCTACGCGCTCGTCGGCCAAGGGATCAACGCCGACATGATCAAGGAAGCGGCGGTCTTCTTGACCGAAGGTTGCCAATGCACCGTCAAGGCCGAAAACCCCGGTGTCGATTTGCTCGTCCCCGTCCGCTGGGACGACGTGATCGAAGTCTCCGAGCCGGAAGAGGTCGACTTGCCCCTGGTCGGGCTCGGTGGCGGCACCCCGATCGCAACAGATGCCGCCAACGACGCCGATCAAAAAATCTCTGCAGCCGAATCGAAGGCCACAGAATCGAAGACTACGGAACTGAACATCGCTAATTCGACCACCACGGAATCGACGTCGCTGCCGGTCGCTGATAACGAATCGGTCGAGACCTCCGTCGCCGACCTGGAGCGTCGGACGGAAGAGCTGATCGGCGAAGTGAACAGGGTCAGCGAATCGACCGAGAAGTTGCTCGCCAAGACGAGCAGTCCGCCGGCTCCAGGGATCGGGCTGCCGATAATGGTAATGGTGGTGCTGGGCGGGATCGCCTGGGTGCTTGGTATGTTGTTCAAGCGTCGAAGCTAAGTTGAGGTAACCCGAATGACCCTGTCGCATTTGATCTTTCGCGAAATCTCCCATCGCAAGTTGAACTTTTTGCTGTCGGTCCTGGCGGTCGCGATCGCGGCGCTATCGATCGTCGCCGCCGACCTGATCGTCCGCCGCGACGCCGAAGTGACGCGGCGGATCATGACCGAGAAACAGGCCGAGACCCAAGCCGCGATCGACGCCCAGCTCAAGCTCGTCTCCGCCGCCGGCGCCGACCTCGAAGAGTCGATGCGCAAGAACATGAAAGAGCTCGGTTTCAACGTCCTGATCCTCCCCGAATCGCAGGACGCCGCCGAATTGCACCTCAAGGGGTCGCTCTCCGAGACGATGCCCGAAAGCTACGCCAAGAAACTGGCCGATTCGAAGGTGATCACGGTCAATCACTTGTTGCCGACGGTGCTGAAACAGGTCCGTTGGCCCGAACGCGAGATGGACGTGATCCTGTACGGGACGCGCGGCGAAGTCCCGCTGATGCATCGCGACATGAAAAAGCCGATCCTCGACGCCGTCAAACCAGGGCAAATGGTGGTCGGGTATTCGATCCACACGAAGTTGGGGCTCAAAGAAGGTGACAAGCTGACCTTCATGGGTCGCGAATTCAACGTCTCGAAGCTCCATCCCGAGCGTGGTTCGAGCGACGACGTGACGCTGTGGATCGACCTGGGACAGGCGCAAGAAATCCTCGGCCTGCAAAACCTCGTGCACGCGATCTTGGCGCTCGAATGCGAATGTGCGGGCGACCGGATTTCGCAAATCCGGGCTGAGATCGCCGGGATCTTGCCTGGGACACAGGTGATCGAAAGGTATTCGCAAGCGCTCGCCAGGGCCGAGGCCCGGGCCAAGGCGAAGACGGTCGCGGAGGAATCCTTGGCGGCAGAGAAGAAAGCGGGTGAAGAAGCCTTGGCGCTCGAACTCGCGTCGCGAACGAAGCTCGAATCAGGGCACCAACAATTGGCAAGGTTCCTGTTGCCGTTGGTCCTGACGCTCGCCGCCGCCGCGGTCGGGTTGCTCGCGTATTGGAACGTGCGTTATCGGCGGGAAGAGATCGGGATCCTGCGGGCGATCGGATTGCGAACGTCGCAAGTCCTCGCCGTTTTTCTCGGCAAGGCGTTCTTGTCGGGGCTGATCGGCGGGGTGATCGGGGTCCTCGCGGGGATCGCGACCGGTGTCCTGGCAGGCCGATTTTTGGATCGGTCGGAGATCGCCCAAAGCATCGGTTTGACCGAATCGATCGCCTCTTCGCCAGGGCTGTTCGTGACGCTGATGGCCACGCCGCTGCTCGCCGTAGCATTGGCTACACTTTCCAGTTGGGTCGCGGCGGCGATGGCCGCTAGCCAAGACGCGGCCGTCGTGCTGCAAGGGGAATGATGCCGATGTGGTTGCGGGTCGATCAGGTATCAAAAACGTTTCACGGCGGCGACGCGCCGGTCGTAGCGATTGCCAACGTGTCGCTGGGGCTCGGTGCGGGCCAGTTCCTTGCGATCCGTGGCCCCAGCGGTTGCGGAAAGTCGACGTTGTTGTTGACGATCGGGACGCTCTTGGCACCCGATCGCGGCGAAGTCGTTTTGGGGGGTGAGCATCCCTACCGGATGACGCCCGACAAACGGGCTTCGTTTCGGGGCGAATGCCTCGGCTTCGTGTTCCAGCAATTTCATCTGGTGCCCTACCTCAGCGTGCTGGACAACGTGTTGGCCCCGACATTGTCGCTCGCGCAAGGTGCGGCGGCGGTATCGCCCAAGGATGCCCGCAGGCGAGCCCTGGAATTGCTCGAACGCTTCGGGCTCCTCGACCGTGCCGGTCACACCCCGGCAAAATTGAGCAGCGGCGAACGCCAACGCTGTGCGCTGGCCCGCGCCCTGCTCAATCGTCCCAAGCTCCTGTTGGCCGATGAGCCGACCGGGAACCTTGATACCGAAAATGCCGACACCGTGCTCACGTCGATGCGCGAATTCGTCACCGATGGCGGGGCGGTGTTATTGGTCACCCATGATGACCGCGCGGCGGCGGCGGCCGATTCGATCCTGTGGATGAATCGCGGCACGCTTTTGGATTCGCAACCCTTGCAGGCAAAGTGATGCATCGTCGGCTCTCGCGCCTTGGCGCCGTCAACCCGCTGTTCGTCGCCCTGTTGGGGGGCATCATCGCGTTTGCGGGGCTATTGTTTTTGCTCCCCAAATCGGGCCGCGTCGAAACCCGGCAAGACGGCGAGTCGGCACAAGTAAAACCGCTGACGGTTTTGGCGGCGGCCGGCTTGCGAAAGCCGATCGAGGCGATCCTGGAACAATACAAGTCGGAATGCGGCGTGGCGGTCGAAGTACAATACGGCGGGTCGAACATGCTGCTGAACCAACTCAAGGTGAACAAGTTCGAAGAGCCCGACCTGTTCCTGGCCGCCGATTCGTTTTACATCGAAGAGGCCGTCGCCCAGGGGTTGGCCGCCGAGGTCATGCCGCTGGCGAGCCAAGTGCCCGTCATCGCTTTTCGGAAGGACAAAGCCCCCGCCGACCGTTCGTCGTGGCAGGCCTTGCTGAGAGGGGAGACACGCTGGTCGATCGCCGACCCTGACCAAGCTGCGATCGGCAAATCGGTCCGTGACCTGCTGTCAAAGATTCGCACGGGCGAAGGGGAACAGGCGACGCTGTGGGACGAACTGAACCGCCAGGCGACCGAGAAAGGTGTCTTCAAACCGACGGTCAATGAGGTCGCCAACGACGTCAAGATCGGTGCGGTCGATGTGGGGATCGTTTGGAGCTCGACCGTCGCCACCCCCGAATACCGCGACGAATTGGTCGGCGTCCGTCTCAACGAACTCGAAGAGACGCAAGGATTCGGCGACATCTCAGAGAACGTCGATGTGGCGGTGCTGACGACATCGAACAGGCCGACCGAAGCGATCCGGCTGGCGCGGTACATCGCCGCCTCGGACCGCGGGCTCAAGATATTTTCGCAATTCGGGATGACGGCTAAGGAAGGGGACGAGTGGGAACTGCAACCCGAGATCACGTTTTATTGCGGGGCGGTCAATCGGCGGGCGATCGAGCCGGTCCTCGACGCGTTTCAGCAGCGCGAAGGGGTGATCGTGAACACCGTCTTTGACGGGTGCGGGATCCTGACCAGCCGCATGGGGACGATCGAAGGGCAAAGCCAACAGCTCGGGTTCCCCGATGTCTACATGGCATGCGACAGGTACTACCTCGACAACGTCAAGGATTGGTTCCAGGAAGACGTCGATGTCTCGGAGACGCGGATCGTGTTGGTCGTCCCCAAAGGGAGCGACAAGGTGCGGGCGGTCGAGGATCTGATCAAGCCGGGGGTGCGGGTTTCGGTCGGCGAGCCCGATCAGTGCACGATCGGCGCGTTGACGCGGCGTCTGCTTCGGGAACTCAGCCTTTACGACGCGCTCAAAAACAAGCAGGGCGAAGCGGGCGAAATCGTCGTCGAAAAATCTTCGTCGGCGCTCATCGTCCCCGACGTCGTGACCGGCCATGTCGATGCGGCGATCGCTTATCGGAACGACGTCCTGACGCACCAAGACAAGGTCGACGTGATCGCGATCGATTCGCCGTTGACGCGTGCCATTCAGCCGCTGAGCATCGCCCGCAACAGCCGACACAAGGAATTGGTGAGGAGGCTTTATCGTCAGGTCGAGAAGGCCAAGCAAGGCTTCGAAACCGTCGGGTTCGAATTTCTCCTATCCGACCCGGCGACCAAGTTTTGACCGATCCATCAAGCGAGCAGCGGCCCGAATACGGGGCGCCGCGAAACCCGCGCGCGATGGCGATCGCCGATCGCGGCTTCCTGATCTCCTTGGCGGTGATCGGTGGTGTCTATGTGCTGTTGATCGCCGGAATGTTGCTGGCCGATGTCGCCTACATGGTCCGCCAGAGTTTGCCGGCCGAAGGGGTACGGCAAGGCGTGGGCGAATGGATCGTTAACACGCCGATCGTCGAAGCGCTCCGCGACCCGAAGATCCGTTATTCGATCCGGCTCAGCCTCATTTCCTGCACCTTATCCGCGATCCTGTCGGTCTTTGTCGCGGTGCCGCTGGGGTATTTGATGTCGCGAACGCGTTTTCCGGGCCGCGGATTGCTCGACGCGTTTCTCGACATACCGATCGTTTTGCCGCCGCTGGTCATCGGGCTGTCGCTGCTGATCCTCTTCCAATTCCCTCCCTTTTCGTGGGTCGCGCCGTCGGTCGTTTATCAAGTCCCGGCGGTCGTCTTCGCGCAATTTTCGGTCGCCTGTGCCTTTTCGGTACGGACGATGAAGGCGACGTTCGACCAGATCGACCCGCGGTGCGAACAGGTCGCCCGGACCCTCGGTTGCAGCCGTTTCCAGGCCTTTTCCCAAGTCGTCTTTCCGGAAGCGGACCGTGGGATGATCACCGCGCTGACGCTGGCCTGGGCCAGGTCGCTCGGAGAATTCGGCCCGCTGCTGATCTTCGCCGGTTCCACCCGGATGAAAACCGAAGTGCTATCGACGAGCGTCTTTTTGGAGATGAACGTCGGCAACCTCGAAGCGGCGGTCGCGGTCTCGTTGATCATGGTCGCGGGTGCTGTGGTGATCCTGATCGTGACACGGTGGTTGGGCGGCATCCCCGACGAACGGATGATTACGGAGCGGCGATCGGAGCGGCCGATCGACGCGCTGAGGGACGAAGCATGATCGCCGTCGAAGGGCTAACGATCACCGCAGGGGATTTCGCCCTGCGTGACATCTCGTTCAGGATCCCACCGGGGGGTTACGGGGTGTTGATGGGGAAGACGGGATGCGGGAAGACGACGATCCTCGAATCGATCCTGGGGCTACGCAAACCCGAGCGAGGCAGGATCCTGCTCGATGGTCGCGATGTCACGACGCTCGGGCCGGCGCTGCGTGGCATCGGTTATGTCCCGCAAGACGGCGCGCTCTTCTCGCGGATGACGGTCAGACGGCAATTGGGGTTGGCCTTGGAAATTCGGCGTGTCCCGCACGGGACGATCGCCGCGAGGGTCGAGGAAGTCGCGCAGTGGCTATCGATCAGCCATTTGCTCGATCGCCACCCCAAAGGGCTAAGCGGTGGCGAGCGACAACGGGTCGCGCTGGGTCGTGCGTTGTCTTTCGTGCCGCGGGTCCTCTGCCTCGATGAGCCGCTGAGCGCGCTGGACAGCGAAACGCGAACCCAGATGTGTGAACTGCTCGCCGAGATCCGGCGTCATACGGGTGTTACGACGCTGCACGTCACGCATAACCTCGACGAAGCCAAGCGGCTTGCCGATCCCTTGTTTCGCCTACGCGACGGAAAGGTCATCATCGATCACGAACCGCTGGGGGGATCCGGATGATGGGTGGCAGCGGCAGCGGGTCGCGATTGCGCGACGACGCGATGGAAATTTGGCGATCGGCGGTCGATGCCGTTCGGGGCGATGTCGCCGTCGAGGCCAAGGTCAAATTCGATGGCCAGACTTTGGCGGTCGGCGGCTGGGAGATCGGTCGCGACGAATTCGATTCGATCCTGTTGGTCGGTACGGGCAAAGCGACCGCGGCGATGGCGGCCGGTTTTTTGCGTGCGATCGGCGATACGATCGAAGTTCGCGGCCGGATCAATGTGCCTCGCGGGACCGCCGAAGGGCTCGATCTCGGTCGGATCGAAGTTTGCGAAGCCCGTGACCCCGGGGTGAACGAGCCCACCGAACGGGCGTGGGCGGGTACCGAAGCGAGCTTGCGCGACGTCGCAACTGCGCCACAGCGAGAACTGGTCGTCATCCTGTTGTCTGGCGGCGGTTCCGCGATGTGGGTCGCTCCGGTCGAAGGGGTCTCTTGGAACGATAAGCTCGCCGTGACCCGGCACCTTAGCGCTTCGGGCGCATCGATCGGTGAACTGAATGCCGTCCGCAAACGGTTAAGTCGGATTAAAGGGGGCGGGCTGAGGCGTGTACGCCGCGCCGGACCGATGGTGACGTTGGTCTTGTCGGATGTGATCGGCGACCCGCTCGACACGATCGCGTCCGGGCCAACGGTGCCCGATTTGCGAAACCCGGGTATGGCACTCGAAGTGCTCCAGAAGTTCGATCCCCAGCGTGCGTTACCCGCATCGGTGTATACGGCCGTCTCACGACCACCGGCCGAGTTCGTTTGGCCGGATGACCCGTACCGGGATGTGGTGATCATCGGCAATAACCCCGCCGCGACGGCCGCCGCCGCGGCAACGGCGAGACGATTGGGGTACCACGTCAGCACCCACGACGCGACGGGCCAGGAAGGAACCGCCGAAGAGGTCGGGGGGCGTTTGGCCGATGAATCGATCGATGTCCTGCACGGCTGCGGGGGTGCGATATCGCACCCGACCTGCCTGATCTCGGGGGGCGAGCCGGTCGTTCGGCTCGTCGATGCGGCAAGGCGGGGCAAGGGAGGGAGGAACCAACAATTGGTCCTCGCCGCGATGATCCGATTGGCATCGAGCCGCGGTTTTGATGCGTGCGATAAACAGCGGCTGTTGTTCCTATCGGGCGGGACCGATGGCGAAGACGGGCCGACCGATGCCGCCGGCGCGATCCTGACCGAAGAGGTCTGGGACGAGGCCCAAAGGCAAGGGCTCGATCCCGCGGATTACCTCGGGCGAAACGACGCCTATCACTTCTTCGCCAAGACCGGTGGGCTGTTGCTGACGGGGCCGACGGGGACGAACGTCGGGGACGTCCGGATCGTGTTGGCGCGGTGATCACCGATCCATGATCAAGCGGTGATCACCGATCCGTGGTCAAGCGGATTCAACCGCGAATCAGCGGACGGATGCGGTCAGCTTGCCGGAAGGGGGCCCGGGTCGACTTGCGCGAGTTCCCCCAGGTTGCGAGGGAGGAACGGACGGAGCGTCCGGTCGGTCGACTCGTCCCAACCGAGCCATTGTTTGAGCAGCGTCGATTCGGGACTCGTCTCCCAATTTGCGAGGATGCGGATCGCGTGGTCCCGGGCCTTTTTCGCATCGACATGTTCTTTGCCGACCGACCAATCGCCGGCGTAGATGCCGATTAACATCCAGTGGGCTCGCCTGACGACGCCGGGGCTCGCTTGCGGGTCGTTGGCCAAAGCCTCGTAACCGCGGATCGCTTCGGGGATGTTACGGTCGACCAACAGGAGGTGGTCACAGCGGATCTCTTCGGCGAGGGATGGGGAATCGAGCTCTTGGCGATAACGGTTGGCCCGCGAAAGGGAACGCTTCATCTCTTTCATCCCCTCGGTCGCGGCGACAGGGTCGTTGCGGAGCTGGGCCGCGGAGGCGAGGTTGAATCGGACGTTGGCCATGAGCCAATGGGCCATCGGGTTGGTCGGTTCGGCTTGAAGTGCGGCCTCGGCGGCACGCTTCGCGTTTTGCAACAGCGGCTCTGACTTCGGGTCACCGGCGAGCAACCCCAAGGCTTGTTGGAGCGATTCCAAGGCGACCAAAAGTTCCTGCGTGGTGCTCGCTTGGCGTGCGATCGGCTGGGCGACCTTGGCTTGAAGTGACGGCATCCCCGTGGGCGGGGTTTCGAGCTGGGCGAAGCGGGTGTCGGCGGTATCGCTCGCCAGGATCAGGCTCGCCAATTGTGTCGCTTCGCCTTGGTGCGAAACCTCGACGATCGGCCGATCGTCATCGGGCGAATAGACGGCCGAGACGACTTGGGCCCGCAGCGGATCTTGTTTGCCCCAGATGACGTAATCGGCACCGAGCTGGTTCCCGAGCGACCGGACCTGCTGCGAATCGCTGATCCCTGCCGCCCGGAGGCGACGGAGCTGGCGTTCGATGTCGTAGGGGCTGCTGAGCGTTACCCGTGGGAGGATCGAAAGCTTGTGCCGAAGTCCGGTGGCGACTTGAACCGCAGGATGCCGCGGGTCGAACGTCATCTGTTGCAGCGGGGCATGCGGCAGGACAGCGATCTTGACCTTCTGCGCGGAGGGTTCCGCAGCCGCGGAGGCCGCCAATCGTTCGTCGCGAACCGACTTTAAATCATCACCGCTGATCGGTTCGATTTCGACATAATCCGGACGTGGCCGCTGTCCCGCTTCGACGATCGCCTTGCGGATATCGGGATAGGACAGGTCGAGCATCAAACCGCCGGTGCCGCTGGCCAGGGCGTGCATGAAGGCACGGGTCTCGGGGAGCGCTTCGTTGTAACTCGATTGCAGCGCAGGGGTGCTGTCACACAGCAAGGTGTGGACTTGGATCCCTTTGCGTGTCGCAAGTCCCACCAACAGGTCGGTGGCATAGGCTCGGCGTGCCTGCGGGAATTCGGGCGAGGCGTAATTCTCGGCATAGGGTGGTGCATCGCCGACCAGAAAGGCCCAACGCGTGACGTCAACCCCTTCGGTCCAAGGGAGCGACGCGAGCGCATGATGCAGCCCCGCGTCAGGGAGCTCATGAAAAAACGGGGCCCCCGATTCGACGCTGATGGATGCCAAGCCGCTCGCGATCGCTTCGGGATCGGCGGTGAATCGATCGATCGGCGTCCGCACGGCTCCCGAGGGTGACCCCGAATCGCGATAGACGACGATCGCCATTCGCACCTCACCCTTGCGGCCCCGACGGAGGTCTTCCAACATCGCGGCAACCGACTGGCGGACCCCTTCGATCGAATCCGCCATGCTGTCGGTGCCATCGATCACCAGCGCGATCTCCAAGTCGTCGCGAGTCTGTCCTGATAGCTCGACAAAACTCCGTTGCAACAACCCCATCGTTTTTCGGGGCGGGGCCGCGGCCGAAGAAAAGATCGATCGCAGCGCCGCCGAGGTCGGGGCGATGGTGACAGCACCAGCCTCGGACGGGTTTGGCTTTGTCCCCGAGCCACCCTCAATTTGTGGGTCACCCCCGCGTGTCACGCCCGATAGCACCACCACGAGCGACAGGGCAATCAGCGGGTGGTAAGCCGCCACATGACCCGCCCCGTTTCGACACCCAATGACTCCCCGCGGAACGAATCTCCACCGCACGAATCTCAAAGTACGTTGCAGGCTCATAAAAAGTACCAAGCTCCGCCCGATGCGATATGATGGAAACATCCGAACCACTCAGGCATCTTATCCGAGCAACGGTCCGTGTTGAATCGTTTTTATCCCACGGGTGATCTTTCCTCGACCTTGATCACACCCCATCGCACCTTCCGCTTGATTCGCGGCGGGTTGTCGGTTTGTGTGGGGCTGCTCCTGGTGTGGGGTTGGCAACCCGGATCGAATCCGATGCGAGCATTCGGCCAAGGGGCGAAGGAGGAACTGCCCAGCGAAGCGGAAATCCCGGGCAAAAACGATCCGATCAAGGGTTCTGCGTCGCCGAATCCGAGGACCCCGGCGTCAAACCGATCGAACGACAACCCAAGCGGTACCGCTTCAAGTGACCGTTTCCCAGACGAGTCGGTGACGATCGACCAGTGGCAGCGGCGAGGCAGAATCGTTGCCAAAACGCTGACCCAAAACGCTGCCGACCCGAACCGGACACAAAGCGAATCGCCACAGCGGACCTTGCCCGATGAATCGGCGTTACCGGGCAAGACAAAGCCGTCGACCGAACAGGTGTCCGAGCCGGTCGAACCGCAAGACATAGCCCAAGGTGCGGCCAAAGGGGCTGCCGGGCTCAACAACGGGGCGAACGATTCGGAATTATCTCCGGGCGAAACACGACCGTTTCTCCGCCTGAACTATGAAGGGCACACCGAACGGGTTCGTGCGATCGATTTCACCGCCGACGGTCGCTGGGTCGTCTCCGGCGGCGATGACAAACTGCTTCATGTCTGGCAACGCCTCGATGACCGCGGTTGGCTTCACCGACGCGGCATCCGCTGGCAGATCGAACGAGGTGAGCGGGGCAGGATCTACCGCGTGGCCACCAATGACAAGCTCGCCGCGTTTGCCGGGCATGGCGCTACGGGCGGGCTGGGCGAGATCTGGGTCGCCGACATGACGACCGGTGAATTGAGCCGCGTCTTGGCCGAGCCGCAAACGGCCCATCGTCAGACGATCGCGGAGCTCAGCTTTGCCCCTGGGGATCGACAATCGATCCTCTCGACCGACGTCGAGGGGCGTGTCGTCATTTGGCGTCCCGACCCGACGACCGGCATTTGGAAGGGGAAAGGGTTGGTCGACCGAGACGATGTCGTCTTCGGTGCGGCGACGGCCCGGGCGATGCAACCACTCAGGTCACGAGTCCCGGCCGCCTTCGTTGGGCCGGATTGGGTTGTCATCTCGAAACTTGTCGGAGTGACACAAACGGCCCCCATGGTACCGCTGTGGCGATTGGAGTTAATCTCGATCGATGCGGGCCAGAAATTGTTGATTGCCGATTCGGACCATCGCAATCTCGTGGTGTCCTTGGCGGCGACAGACGACGGGACCGCGATCGCATCGGCCGACGGTGACGGGAGAACTCGCATTTGGCGATTCGCAACGGCTCCGGGTAAAGCGGGTTTTGCGAATCAGCGCGTCGATGATTTGCCGCGGCCTGACCTCGGTCACCAACCGCTCGACTTGGACTGGGACAACTCCGGTCGCAAGCTGGCCATCGCATTCTCTTCGAACACACTGGCAGCCGCGGCATCAGGACGCAGGGGCGGCGTCGAGCTCTGGGGTGCCAACCCGGATGGCCCGCCGACGCGGACGGGTGAAATCACCTTAGCGTCACCTGTGATCGCGATGGCGCTCGCCCCCGCCGGCGATCGCTTGATCTTCGCCAATGGTTCACAGCTCCGCGCCCACACGATCGATTCCCAAGGGGGCATCGCGAATGAACCGACGCAAACCCTGGCCACGCCCGCACGGCCGATCCGAGAAGTCGCGTTCGTCGATCAAGGAGCGACTAAGCAACCGCCCGACGCTAACTCCGCCCAAGAGTATCGCTTGGCGATCGGTTACGGCGCGAGTTGGGAATATGATTTTGATCTTGCCCGCGTCGAGCTTCGCCCCCAGGGTGTGATCGATGCGGCGAAACTTACGAAGCCGCAACAGGAGTCACGACCCAAGTGGTCGGTCCGCGGGGAAACGACCGCTGCAGGTCTGCGTTATCGCTTGTTTTTAGGTGACGAGCCGCGTGCACGTCTGCCGCTCGACCCCCAAACCCATGGCAGCCCGACAGCGATCGCGGTGATCGAAGAACAGATCGATCAAGCGACCTCGCCAAAGCGATCGCCACGGTCCGCGATCGCGATCGGGAGCAACAATCGCAGCAACATTTTCGTCTACCAACCGCCCACGGAACGGAGCGACCAACCCCCGAATTTGCTGCGACAGTTCCGCGTCCATTCGGGCGCGGTCAATTCCCTCAGCGTCTCACCCGACGCGAAGTATTTGGCGAGCGGATCGGACGATTCGACCGCCGCGATCTGGCCATTGGATGACCTTTGGGATTTGAATCCGATCCGATCGTTCTGGGGGCTCGATTTGGAATCGACCCCAACCGGGCTGGAGGCTACGGAGGTCCGCGAGGACGGTCCGCTCTTCTTTCGTGGCGTTCGCGAAGGGGACGTGCTGGTATCGATCCGTTGGCCCGATCCGATCGACCCGAGCAAGATCCGAGAAGCGAACGAACCGAAGGCGATCTCGGATGCGCTGGCAGCAATGCCGTTCGATTCACTCGTCGTCTTTCGCTGGAGCCGACGCGGGGAACCGATGGCGGAATTCCAGAGCTTCCCCGCATGGCAACCGCTGGCACAGCTCCTTGTCGACCGCGAGCGGGAATGGGCGATGTGGACCCCGGCAGGATTGTACGACGCTTCGGTCAACGGCCATCGTCGTTTCGGATGGCAAATCAACCGCGGGCTGCAGCAGCTTCCTGACTTTTATCGTGCCGACCAACTTCGTCAGAGACTCGAAAAGCCTGAGGTGCTGCGGAGGCTGCTGAGCCGAGGGAGCCTCGCGGCGGCACTCCTTGCCGCGGACGGGAACCTTGCCCCCGACGGCGAAGTTGCGATCACGCAACCGATCAGGCAAACGCCCAAGATCCAGTGGGTTGGCCCCGACCCGACCGAGGAGGCTGTCGGGGATAAGGTCGAAATCGAGGCGACGATTACCTTGCCGATCGGCGCGTCACCACCGTTGATCAAAGTTTTCGCCGACGGGATCGCGGCAAGTCGCGAAACGCTCGTTGATAGTGTGTCCACCGATGAGAAGCGGACCGAGCGGTACCGATGGACCGTCCCTTTGATTTCGAGCCGACAGAACCAGATCGAGATCTTGGCGGCGACGGGGTCAGGGGGGTGGGACCGATTGACCCGAACGATCAATCATCGGGTCGATGCCGCGGCGCCGCGGCGAAAACCGAGGTTGCACATGATCGCGGTCGGGGTCAGCGATTACGGCGACCCACAGATCCAAAAACTCGATTTTGCCGCACGCGGGGCCTCCGAACTTTTTTCGCTCGTCTCGCGGGCTTCCGCTTCGCTCTATCGTTTTCAGGGGACAAGGCTACTCGACCGCGACGCGATCCGACCGATGTGGTCGATCCAGGCGGAGGATACGGCGAGCGCTTTGGCACGCGACACCACGCCAGACGACTTGATCGTTCTTTATCTTTGCGGCCATGGGATCCGCGACCCGCGAACGGGGAAATGGTACTTCGTAACCGCCGACGCCCGGCACAGCGATCTGATGAATGACCGTTATGGCGATTGCTTGTCCTTCGAAGACCTCTCGGCCTTCTCGCGGTTGCCATGTCGCAAACTGGCGATCCTCGATTCGTGTCACAGCGGCGCGGTGCAACCGAACATGCACACGGATGACTTGAAGGAAGCGCTCCGATACTTACAGGAAGACCGGATCCTAACCGTCACGGCATCGGAAGGGCATCAAGAAGCAGCAGAGGATCGTCAGCGGCGGCTGGGACGTTTTACATCGAGGCTGATCGAGGGGCTTTCGGGTGAAGCCGACGCATC
>JBEIRZ010000404.1:0-3959 GCA_040375695.1 Planctomycetaceae bacterium | reverse complement strand
TCACCAAACGAGATCAAGTTCGCGCCGTTGGCATTGATCGTATCGCCCGCGGCACCGCCGATCGCGATCTGACGTTCGCCGGTGACCGTGATCGTGTCGCTGCCGCCGATGCCCGCATCGATCGTCTCGATGCGGACCACGTTGCCGTTGGAATCGGGGGTGATCAGCACGTTGTCACCGATGGCGACGTCATCGGCGCCGCTGACCGTGATGCTGTCGCCACCCGCCCCGCCGGCGGCGATGTTCTCGCCACCCTTGAGCTGCAGGGTGTCGCTGCCACCGACCGCAGGGGCGATCGTCTGGAAGCGGCTCAACAGCCCACTGGTCGTGATTCGCAGTTCCCCGGAATCGCCCAAGGCGATGTTCTTGCCCGCGTTCAGGGTGATGCTGTCATCGCCCGCCCCGGCCATCGCGAAGGTAACCCCGGCGTCGACGCGGAACGAGTCGTTGCCGCCGACCGAAGTGTTTGTCGATACCAATTCGTGACCGACGAACGCGCCGCTGGTCGTCCTCTGGTAACGCCCTTCGTCACCCAGCAGGTACTGGACCCCACCGGTCACGGTGAACTCGTCGGCCCCGGCCCCGGCGACAACCCAAGTCGTCCCAGCGGTCAATGCGAACTCGTCGTCGCCACCAACGGTCGAGGCCGTTGTCTCCATCCTCTGAACCGAGCCATCGGAGAAGAGCTCGATCTCGCCGTTATCACCCAGGACAAATCCCGTGCCGCCATCGACCGAGACACTGTCGGCCCCAGCCCCGGCGATCACCAAGCCGATGCCCGATTCGATCTCGATCTGGTCTGCCCCGCCGGTCGAGGTCTGGGTCGACCAGAGCTTCTTCCACTCGCCTGGGGCATAGAATTCGGCTTCGCCCAGGTCGCCGAAGATCGCGTTGCTGCCGACCTCGTTGGTGACCTGGTCATTGCCGGCCCCGCCAAAGACGGTGTTGGTGCCGGAGGTCAAGCGGATGACGTCGTTACCGGCGCCGGACTCATCGGTCGTTTCGGCCGAGGTCCAGAGGACGCTGCTGAAGCTCTGCGGCGTGAGCGACCCCCACAGGGTGGTGGTCGAGAAGTCGTCGATCGCGCCGGAACTGTTGTAGACGACGCCGGTGTCGCCGAAGACGACGTTGGCATCGCCGCGGACGTCGATAATGTCGTTGCCGCCGCGGCCGGCGATGATGTTGCTGCCGGAGCCGGAGTCGATGATGTCGGTGCCGGTACCACCCAGCAGGACGTCGTTCCCTTCGTCGCCGAAGATTTCGGTCGAGCCCGAACCACGATGATCGATCCGGTCGTTGCCGACACCACCGCGGAGGTAGAGCGGTACGGGGACGCTCGTGCCAACGTAAATCAAATCATCACCGGTCCATCCTTGGCCGACGATGCTCGTCACGCCGTGGAACATCTGCGACCACTGGTTCATGGCCCGGACGAGTACTAGGTAGGCGCCGGGGTTGGCCGGGTCGGGCGAGGCCTGAAGGATTTCGAACTTCTCGTCGATCGCGTTTTGGTCATACCCACGCATGAACGATCGCTCGCCGATGTTCAGGTGGAGTTCACCGCCTGAGAAGTTGTACTCCGCGAACGGATCGACATCGGCCGGCGTAAACTTCAACGCATCCAGGCCATCCCCACCCAAGTCGAACGTCGTCATGCTGAGGTCGTTGCCATAGGCTTCGGTCCCCTGATTCGTCCCGCCGTACGACGATAGCCGCACGCGGAATCGATTCCCCGCTTCGTTAATCCCCGATGTCGTCACGAAGGCGCCGACGATCGGATCGGTACCGTCATTGATCACCAACGGGATCGCCATCGGGGTTACCGGCATGTAATTCCCCTTCGCCAGGATCTTGGTTTCGGACCCGTCGCGGATCGTGATCTGGCCGATCACATTCAATCGGTCTTGGCTACCCGAATCCAGATCGATCGCCAGCGTCGAGCCATCTTCGAAGGTCAATGACCCGACGGTGAAGGTCGTGTTGATGTCCCCTTCTTGGGCACCGATGATCAATCGTCCGCCATCGAGCATCGTGACGGCCCCGGCGACGGTGCCGGTCCCGGCCAAGACGGCGTTGCTGACCTTGAAGTGGCTCCCTTGGGCCGTCGTTCCGGTCACGAGCACCTTGCCATCCTCGACGATCGTCTCACCGGTGTAGTTCTTGGTGTACTGATCGGTGATTTCCAGTAGTCCGTTACCACGCTTGAGGAACGAGCCTGGGCCGGTCAACGTCCCGACCAGGATCGTCGACGGGGTCACGACGTCTTTCTGGCTCTCGGTCTCGCCCTCGATGACGCTCCCCTTGCGAATGTCCAGGCCAGCGACGCCACCGGCAAGGTAGATCGCATCGGTCACTTCCAACCGGTCACCGCTGTTGGGCCGCTGGTCGATAACCAAAGCCGTGCCATCCATCAGTTCGATCCGCGATCCTTTGATCGTCACGACCGACTTCGAAAGGGTCGACAACACATCCTCATCGATCGGGCTGGTGAGCAGCATGAACGGGTGCTGCTCACGGATCGCGGCCCGGCGGGTGATGTAGACATCGCCCCCATCGATCACCAGTTTCTGACCGACCGGCAACAATTCGTGGATGTGCATCGAATCGTCAGCGGTCAGTGTCAAGACATCGGTCACCGCTTGGTTGTAACCGCGGGGAGTGCCGACCATCGTCAGTACCCCGCCAACATAATTCCCTTGAGCGTCGGTGTAGCCGGTCGAGGCGAGCGAGACGCGTCCGTCGGCGCGGAAGTACTCGGTCGCCCCCAGTTCCGGCTCATCGACGAAGAGCTCACCACCGGTCGAGACGTCGAGGACCCCGCCCGCGCCGGTCACGAACCAGCGAGGGAGCTCGATCGGCCTGGCCAACTCATGCCCGGCGTGGACCTTGAGCAGTTCGCTCGGCATCGGGAAACTTCCCTTGAGCAGGTTCACATCGCCGCCGCCATCGATCGTCAAACGCGTGATCGAGCCGCTGATCGCCGAGAGTGCCGCACCCATCACCAAATCGCCCGATTCGGTTTCGAGATTGATCGTCGAACCGGTGCGGATCGTGCCGCGGAGGATCATTTCGTCGGTTGACTTCAGCGAGATCGAGACCCCTTGCAGCGTGAAATCGTTGGGAATGGTCATCAAGGCACCGCCGGAGATGATGTCGATCGATCCCCCTTGCGTGACACTTCCGTCCCATGCGAAATCGTCACCGCTTCTCATCGTCACGCTTCCGCCCGTGGCAAGGCGTGGCTGGTAGGTGACCCCTTCGTAAGTCTGCGACCTGACTGCCATCCTGCCACCGGCACGGAGGTCGATGCCGCTCGAACCACCAGCCGAAATATCGCTGACCCACATGTCACCGGTCGACGAGATCGTCATCTTGCCGGACGGGGTTGAAGCCGTGACCAGCCGCAAGCCACCTTCGGGTTCACCCACCCCGTCGATGTCCGACAGGGTCACATTTCCGGTGGCTGAGTTCACATCGAGCAGTGCCGCCGAGATCTCCATCGGATCAATCCCTTGACCGGCCCGGAGGATCAACTCGTTCGCGACAATATCAACGGCAGAATCAACGCTGCCGTATCCGGTGATCGAACCGCCGGCAGTGATCGAGATCGAATTGGTAACCCGGAAATCGGTCACATCGCTATCGATCAGCAACCCTTGCGCGACTCTCACTTTACGCCGCTCGATGATCTCTTCGGCCTGGTCTTCGGTCGCCGCATACGAATCTTGTCCGGCCGACAGGTAGCCGATGCGTACGTTCCCGCCGGCGTTCAGCTCGACCCGGAACCGGCCGTCGTCGGTCATCAGCCGCGCGTCGACGACGATGATGTCACCGGGCGCATTGACGATCAACGACCCTTCCAAGACCTCGATGTAACGGAGGATCAAGGGCGAATTGTTTTGGTGATTGATCACCACGTCACCGGCGGTCCGCGTGATCACCGCAACTTCGTTGCTGAC
>JBEIRZ010000403.1:0-3967 GCA_040375695.1 Planctomycetaceae bacterium | reverse complement strand
GTCTCCGAAATCGGTCGCGACGAAGACCGAATCCCGATCGATCCAACCCATCACCCCCTTCGCCTCCGGCATCTCGAACCCTCCGGGGACGAAGCTTTTGCTCGGGATGTCGAACTCACGAACGACATTCGCGTCGGCGCCGCCACGCGACAAACTGATCAACGCCCGGTCGTACGCGGGTCTCAACAGGCTGGCCCCCGACCAAACCCAATTCTCGTTTTCCCGCGCGGCCAATTCGTCAAGATCGAGCAACACCTCCCACGCCGGCGACGACTTGCGATACTCTTCCAGCGTCGTCCTGCGCCACAACCCGCGGACATTTTTCTTGTCCCGCCAAAAGTTGTAGTAATACTCGCCGCGCTTAGTCACAAACGGGATCCGGTCGTCCGAATCGAGGATCTTGAGCAGATCCTCTTTCAACTGGATGAACTCGGGGGCGGCGTCAAACATCGCCTGCGTCTTGGCGTTGCGGGCCCGCACCCAATCGAGCGCCCCTTCTCCCGTGACATCCTCCAACGCGAGGTGCGGGTCTTCCTCAACCGTCACGTCCGAAACCTTCTTGCCGGACTCGTTCACTCCGTTCACTTTTTCCTCGGCCAATGACAGGGGGGACAAAACCAAGGCGGCAATCAGCGCGACGCCACCCTGACAAAAGGGCTTCAACAACAGGATCTTCATTCCACTCTCCACTCGTTACGATTCCGCACCTCGCGACGCTCACGCGACCGATTCTAGCAATCCGACAACGGCCTCGTGGCTCAATCGCCGCGGGTTATTCCCAAGCCGCTGCGGGTCAACCCGACTGGCGATCCGTTCCAAGGCCGCCCCGCCGGATATCCCGAGCACCGACAATCGCCGCTCGCATCCCAAACGATCCAGGAGCCCTTCGAACCGAACCCGCGCCTCTTGGGCATCGCGGCACCCGAGCCAGTCGACGATCCTGTCGATCCGGCGTCGAACCGCCTCGGCACCCCGCGGGTCACAACAATCCCCATCCGTGACCGACGCGTTGTAATTTAACAGCGGCCCCAGCGTCAGCGCGACGGCATGCCCGTGCGGGATGCCGAACTCGGAGGTGAACGTGTAAGAAATCGCATGCGCCGCCGTCGTCCGCGTCCGCTGGATCGCGCGGCCGGCCAGGTGCGCGGCTCGCATCATCCCGCGCCGCGATCCCGCCGAAGGACTCTTGACCGCTTCCTCCAGCGAACCCCAAGCGATCCGCACCGCACCCTCCGCATCCTCCAGCGACCTCGCATCGGCCTTCACCGCCCAGGCCGATTCGATCCCCTGACACAGCGCATCCAACCCCGTGTGGGCCGTCACCATCGGCGGCAACCCTGCGGTCAATGCCGGGTCCAGCACACATCCCTGGGGCATCAGCCGCGGCGAATCGACCGAACGCTTGACGCCATCGACATAAACCACGGCGAACTGCGTCGCTTCGCTCCCCGTCCCCGCCGTCGTCGGCACCGCGATCATCGGCAAATGAGCGACTGGCGAATCATCCCGAACGCCCCCCAAGACCATCTCCCGGAGCCGAGCGGCTAGCAGATCCCGCTTCGATCCCCCATCCGCCAACGCGTCCTTACCAAACGCACCCTCACCAAGCGAACCGACGTGCGGCATCACCCACGCCACAAGTTTGGCAAGGTCGATCGCGGTCCCACCCCCGATCGCGACCACCGCGGACGGACCCGGCGGGTCGACAGCGCCGCCGGGGCGGTTACCCAAGGCGACAATCGCATCGACCAAATGGTCGAGCTTCGGGTTCGGTTCGAACCCGCTAAAACTCGCCGCAGGGTACCGCTGCCAAAGGGGCGCCAACCTCTGCTGGGCCCCCGAGGCCCGATAGGCGATCGGGTCGGTCACGAGCAACAACCGCTTCGCGCCGATCCGCTCCAGCAACTCCGAGAGCCGATCGAGATCATCGACGCAGCGGTCATCCGTCATCTCGGCGACCGGGTTCATTCGGCCGCGACGACTTTCGCGATCGCCAAAACTTGTGCCGCATCGAGCGACTGATCGTTCGACTCGAAGAGCGTCCGGATGCAGCGGCGGTGGGTCTTCATCTTCAACCCGCCAACACCGATCGCGCCATAAACGATCCGCCCCAACTTTGCCGCCGCCTTGTCAGTGGCCTGGATCCCCTCGATCCCAAGCGGCGGGACGGCGTTCAGGTCGATGGCGACCCGCAACGACGCCGGGGCCGATTCGATCGATCGGGCATCGGCCAGGACAACCCCCGCCGCGCCACAGGCGATCACCGCGTCGCACCCCTTCAACATCGCGTCACAACTTTCGCCGCGGCTCACTTCGCAACCCCGCACCGCCGCCGCCTTCCCTAAAGCTTCCAAGCGTCGGTTCACGTCGGCCGCCGCCGCCTCGGCCTTGTCGAGCGTTCGTGACGCCAGAACGACCTTCGCCCCCTCGATCGCCGCCATCTCGGCCACCCGACGCCCCACCGGCCCGGTCCCCGCAAGGACCCCGACGACCGAACCTGCCAACGTGAGGTGCCGCGACGCGGCGACCACCGCCGCCGCCGCCGTCGTGTTGCACCCGTTCGGGTCGAGCATCACCGAGACGCGAACGGGCCCGAAGAAACAACCGCGGACCTGCTCGAAGAGCTTTTCTCCCGCCGCAACGTCGCTCCCGCCGATAAAAATCGCCGTCCCCGCGAGATCCTTCCCACCCCGCGTGAACATCGCACCATGCACCAGCGGCGTCACGTTCTGCGGCGTTACCCCACCGTGCCGGAACAGGTGGTCGACGCCGGCATCCACCGCGACCACACCGTCAAAGGTGCTCGGTGACGTGTCGGTGTCGAGCTGAATCAAAATCTTGGGTGTCGAAGCGTTCGTCATGGCTGTACCGAAAATTGCCCCGCTCGAAACGAGCAGGATTTTTGAACGAAAAGGAAACCCACCAGGGGCAACGGCGTCAAACGGTTCGGCGACTTCACACCCACCCGCCGAATTCTTCGCCGCCCGAACTCATCAAGCTTCATCGAACCTTAAGCGACCCAGCGGATCCACGCCAAAGCCGACACGCGGTAGGGTGAGAACCGACACGCGGCAGCGTGAGAACCGACGCACGGCAACATGAGAACCGACGCACGGCTGATGAAACGCCAAACGCAAAAAGTCAAAACCCTCTCCCGCAAGCGAGAGAGGGTTCGTGTCGGTAAGGACTTACGAAGGCTCGGTGCCTGTTCTCAACAGGCCAGCCCCGCAGCTTAGAAGCCCTTGAACGGGTGCGAAGCACCGTCCTTGAACGCCAGCATCTCGTTGACCGAAGGGACACCCTTCATCGCGTTGGCGATCGCCTGCTTGGTCGCTTCGTAGTTGTATTCGTAAATCTTCTTGTCATCCTCGGCGGCCGGGTGGATGAAGACGCCGCAGACGATCAGGAGGTTTTCCGCCTGATCCTTGGGGATTACGCCGGCACCGACGCTGTCGGCAACCGCCTTCGCGACGGCATATTGGGCCGGGCCGAACATCTGCATGACCGGCTTCATCGACTTCATCGTCACCTTGGTGATCATCACGGTCGACGGCTTGACCGGCTTGTTGGGCTCCAACACCGCCAACAGGTTGGTGTGCCCTTCGCTCTGGTTCGCCAAGGCGTTGGCTAACGCGACACCGACCGGGCTGTCCTTGCTGCCGATCATCAGGTCGATGTGGGCGATTTCATTGCCATCGCCCGCCAGGGCTTCGCCGATGTAAAACTGCATTGAGTAAACTCTTGGGTTGGGGGTTAAACCGGGTGGGTCAGAACACCCAGTGATGGTAGCAGACACGCATCCCAACGCAAGAACCCGCACCCCGGTTAGCAGCTGGCATTCCCCGGTTACGACACAGCCACACCCCGGTTACGACACAGCCACACCCCGGCTACCGCCCTGGCATTCCCCGGCTACCGCCTTCCCCGCACCCCCACCCCATTGGCCGTCGCCCCCACCCCCCCCCGC
>JBEIRZ010000149.1:0-10283 GCA_040375695.1 Planctomycetaceae bacterium | reverse complement strand
GCTCGTTTCCCATCGGGCAATGCAAGAGAAGTGATCGCACATTGTCGAGCCCAAGCAGTGTAGAGCCCAAGCAGTGTCGAGCCCAAGCAGTGTCGAGCCCAAGCAGTCCGCCTGTTGACGCTTATGAAACGAGAAGGCTGTGAAGTAGTCGAATCAAACGACCCGTGAACTGTAAGTACTCTTCCGCTTCCACCTGATGGAGTTAACCATGTCGATCCCATTTAACGGCAAAGAGTTCAAATTCGTTCAACCCGACGGAACTGTCCTGCAAGTCCGCGGCTGGGGAGACCAGCACCACGCCGTCTTTGAGACGCTTGACGGCTACACGGTCGTGCAAGATCCGACCACTGGCTATTTCGAGTATGCGGCAATCAGTAGCGACCAAGAGGACTTACAGCCGACGGGCGCTAGGCCGCGTAGCACTAACCCGTTGCCCCTCGGCCTAGCCCGCGGGTTGCGTATCCGACGCGAGGCGGCGAAGGCCAAGGCGATGGAAGGTGTCGGCTTGCCACCCGGATCTTCACGTTGGGAGACGCGCCGGCGTCAATTCAAAAGGGCCCTTCGCGAGGCAGCGGCCGCTCCTGGCCTCGCACCGGCACCCCCTCGCCGCGAAACCGTCGGTGACTTTGTCGGCCTCTGTTTACTGGTCCAGTTTCCCGATGTTCCCGGAACGATCACACGAGAGCAGGTGGAAGACTATTGCAACATGCAAGGCTATTCGGGGTTCGGAAACAATGGGTCGGTCCATGATTATTTTCAAGACATCTCGAACAACAGACTCAAGTACAAAAACATCGTGACGCCGTACTACACGGCAAAGCACCCGCTGGGCTATTACACCAACGAATCGGTCGACATGCCGGTCCGCGCCCGCGAGCTTATTAAAGAGGCACTCGATCACTTCAGTGCTCAAGGCTTCGATTTTTCCGGGCTTACCTGCGACGACCAGAACTACGTCTACGCGACGAATGTTTTCTACGCGGGGACGCGGGTCAACAACTGGGCGAAGGGATTGTGGCCACACTCCTATCACCTGCTGGTCCCCTACGAGCTCGGTCAGGGGAAAAAGGCGTTCGACTATCAGATGACCGACATGACCGCCGAGCTTTCGCTCGGTACCTTCTGCCACGAGAACGGTCATATGATCTGCGATTTCCCCGACCTCTACGATTACGGGTACGAATCGGCGGGTGTCGGTGATTTTTGCCTGATGTGCGCCGGTTCGAATGCGAACCCGAAAAACCCGCCGCACGTGAATGCCTACCTCAAGTACCGTGCCGGATGGGCACGATCGATCACGAAACTCATCAGTGGACCCGCGACCGCCGTGGCCGGAAAAAATGAGTTTCTTATCCATCGCAAGTCTGCGACCGAGTATTTCATCATCGAAAACCGGAGCAAGGACGGGCGAGACCAGGCCCTTCCCGGGTCCGGCCTTGCGATTTGGCACGTCGATGAACTTGGCGACAATCAAAACGAACAGATGTCCGCCGACCTTCACTATGAGTGCTCGTTGGTGCAAGCTGACGGTCGTCATGACCTCGAAGCCGACCCTTACAACAGCGGAGACCCTACCGACCTTTTCAGCAAGGACGTGAACGACCACCTCGGCAACGAAACGACGCCCAGTAGCAAGTGGTGGGACGGCACCCCGTCAATGCTCGATATCAACACCATCAGTGAGACCGGCCCCGTGATGAAATTTAACGTGACCGTATGAACCGGTCGGAATCCTTTCGAAGTCGCGACCTGTCACCTTCTCAGCCTCCCCTGTTGTGTGTGGGGCAGGCCTCCCGATCTTCCGATCGTGATCACGGGTCCGATTCGATAAACCCGACGGGGCGTCGCTGTGTCTCTTCATAACCATTCCGAAGCGGTTCAAAGTCGCATCCGGTGGCCGCGCGAGCGTTCCAGCGGCATGCACCCTCAACACGAGATACGTGATGATTCCTGCCTGTCACTCGTGCAACGTCAATCTGCGAGCAATCAGACCGACAACCTTAGAACGTGGTATCGAAAAATCTGAGATGACCTGACCTTTTCCCAGGAGCTTGGCGATGCGTCCGAAATTTCTATTCCCCCTTTGCGTTGCCGTCATCGTGGCACTTGGTTCGCTTCCGCTACTGGCAGACGAACAAGGGGGTGCCAAGCCAAATCTGCGGACGCTGCGAGGAACGGTTGTCACCATGATGTCAGAGAACGAGGGCCTTCCCTCGAAATTTTGGGCCAAGGACAACCTCTATCGGTCCGAGACCACCTTCGGCGATCGAAAACTCATCTCCATCCAGCGGGGTAGTGATCTTTACATCTTTGAGCAGGGGTCAACAACCGGTGAGATCATTGCGTTGGGGCGAGGGTTGGGGACAATGGGGCTCGTTCGTCAAATCGAGGACATCAAGCGATTAGGTAAGAAACAAGATTCCGTGCAGATCGAGGGGGAAATTCACGACATCTATTTCTATGACATTAACATGCCCGAAGAGTCGGCTTTGGTCTACCTTTCCCGCAAGACATCGCTTCCCAAAATTTGGATCAGCGTCTTGAGGACCTCCGAAGAGACGGCAGAGGGTCGGCGGATGTTCTACCGGGACTTGGAAGCCAACGCCGAGATCGCCGATGCCCTCTTCGAAATCCCGAAAGATGTCCGCTTTACCGGTGCCGAGTCGCGGACCTCTTCGCAAGAAAAACAGGATCCCGCCGATGCGAAGCGGGAGGTGAATCATAGCAAGCCCTCCAACGGGAGCGTGAAGTCGAGCTTGGTCGTGGTTACCGCGAGCAACGCAGAACTTCGTGAAGGGGAAGAAGAGCGGGCCAACATGCAACCGGGAGACATCGCCGCGATGACGGATTCCAGTAGTGAGGCCTGTCTCATCGAAAATTCCAAGCATCGTGGTTGGGTCGACAGGCATCATGTCGTTCCGATGGAAGAGGCGTCGGCCTATTTCGAAACGAAGCTGAGTGCCAATCCCAGCGATGTCGATGCGCTGCTTGGGCGTGCCAGACTGCTGCTCTCGTTGCACGAGGGCGAAATCTCTAATCCGACCGGGCAGGAATTAATCAGCCTTGCCCTGGTCGACTTGAACCGTCTGGTCCGATTGACACCCACCGCAGTCGCCCTTTTGGAACGGGGGCGGGTACTCGAGCAAATGGGAAAGGGCGAGGATGCCCTAAAGGATTTGGACGCGGCGGCGAAACTCGAACCCAGGAATCGCGAAATTCTGCGACGACGGTTTGGCATCCGTCATGCGATCAAGGACTACGCTCGTGCGTTGGAAGATAGCGGCACGATGATCCGCTTAGATCCGAATGATGCCGAAGCGCACAGCTTGCGTTGCTACGCACTCGGAGCGCAGGGCAAGTTCGATGAAGCGATGCTCTCTTGCAATACGGCGATCGAATTCGACAAGGACCTTGCAACCGAATATTTATATCGGGGCAAGCTTTGGGATACGCAAAATCAGGTGGCGGAGTCCGGGGCCGATTATGCCACCGCCATTCACCTTGGCAGCGGTGACGCTCGCTTGGCCCGAGCACGGTTTCTCATCCGCCAGGGGAAACAAAAAGAGGCGATTGCGGACCTGAATGTATTGATCCGGCAAGAGCCGGAGAATTGGGGGGCCTATTTCGATCGCGCACAAACATGGCTGAAACTCGGTGATTTTGACAAGGCAGTCGCGGACGCTACGACATACATCGAGAAGATGCCAGCGAATGCGGACGCCTTGGTGCTGCGCGGATTGGCGTTATCGCGCAAATCGGAATTCGAAAAAGCGATCAAAGATTACACCGAGGCAATACGGCTCGATCCGAACTCCGGGCTATTGTACGGCTTTCGGGGTCAAGCATATTCATCGCAAAACGCCCTGTCCAAAGCGATCAGTGATTACACAAAATTCCTCGCATCCTCTCCCGACGATCTCGAAGCGCTCACCAATCGCGGGCTAGCTTACCTATTTACGCGGCAATACGCCAAAGCGATCCGCGATTTCAGTCAGGCGATCGATCTGTCCCCCGATAACGTGCAACTCTATTTGTTCCGCGGCTCGGCCCGGAACGGTGCCCAGGACTTCCTCGGTACCGTCGATGATTTTACACGCGTCATCCAAGGGATGCCTGATCTGTCGGATGCCTACACCTATCGGGCAGCCGCTTGGTTGAGCCTCGAAAAGGGGGATCAAGCAATCGAGGATTTGAACAAGGCGTTGGAACTCGATCCCACATCCGATAAAGCATTGGTCAATAGGGGGGGATACTGGCTTCGTCAAAAAGACTTCAAGAAGGCGATTCATGACTGGGAGCAAGCTTGGGGCTTGAATCCGAATTACGACGCATTGGCAGACGAGATCGCATCCTTTTACGCGAACTGCCCTGACACCAGCCTCCGCGATTCGAAGAAAGCGATCGAGTTCGCGAGCATCGCCTGCGAAATGACCCACTGGAGGAACCCCGATTATCTGGAAACGCTTGCAGCCGCCTATGCGGCATCGGGAGACTATCAGACCGCGATGAAGTGGCTTCAAAAGTCCCTGGGACCAACGCCTTAAGAAAAGAGCTGCGATGCCTAAGACCGCTTGTGGCTTAAGGACTTTGGTTCGGATCGCGGGTCGTTTGGGTCAGCATGTGTTGCTTGGGTCGACTTTTTAACTCGCGTCGGTCTTGTGGGCTTGGCCTGCTGCCAACGCGACGCTCTGCGACCGTCTTGCGAACATTCTTTGATCGCTTTTCGATACCGACCGGCAGGAACGCGTACCGACCAAGCGAGCTCATCCATCGCGTGCGTCGCCCCTGTGAAGCTCAGACGTGTCCGAGACAATTGAAACCGCACTGCGGCTGCCAACACGCATCATTGCCAAAGTCAATACACCGCTCCAAACCAACCTCTCTGGTGCGATCCGCCATAACGAAATGGTCGCGTCCTCGATGGTGTCACAGTTGCACCGACAGGACAATCGAAGGACATGGATCGTAGGTGCTTGGACAACAGGCACCCCTTGGCAAATTGGCGAAGGTTCACCGTAGCGATCCTCAAGACGCAAGGTAGCCGGGGCACGAAGCGTCATCGTCAAAGGCCTCACAGCATCTCAGAGGCTGAATCCATACCCCCAATGCCTTTCACAGGGCTGCCGTCCCGAATCTGGCAAGAGCGGCTCAGCCCGAGCGATTGGTAACTGCGTTGATTCGAGTCTCAGGCTCGAATGTCGGTCGAAGTCAGATGCGATGTACTGTGCATCGCACTTTTTGTGTCCCACAAAGGAGATTGCTTCTATGAGTCGTCCTGCAAATCTTGCGTCGGCAATCGTGTTGATTGCCACATTCATGGTTACGGCAAATGCCGATGCTGGCTGGCGGGGACACTGTCGTCACGCCTGCCACAAGCCCATGCCTCCGCAACCTGCGTGTTGTCCAACCCAAGTCGCGCCGGACTGTTGTCCTCAACAGACAACCGTCGTTTCTGATCAGTCCGGAGACACGATATTGCCCCAATGCTGCGCGGACGTCGACGTTTATTTCGACGGTTGCACCTATTGCGTTCGCGGCAAAGTAGTCTGCCATGGCAAAGCATGCTGCTTCAATGTTCGCCTGGGCAGATGCCCCGTAAATGTTTGCTGTGGAGACATCCAGGTCAATCTTTGTCCTTCTGGCGGGCACGTGTACGTCAAAGCGAGGGTCAAGCATTGCATCGGCGGTGTGGAGCATTGGTCGCCATGGGTCGATTTGGGTTGCTATCCGTGATTTCAGGACGCGGGGTCGAATGCCTGAATTTTCGTCAAGTCTCGACAGGCATCCCGATGGGTTGAGTGGGTAAGTTGTGAGGGCATACGGAGATGCTCTTGGAGCTACCCCAACTCACAGGCGGATTAGAAAATCGTGACCTTCTTTGTCACCATTCGTCGCTCAACACCTATCCCGCTCGAAGGCTGGCGCCGGCAGGGTGGGTGGGCGACGAATGCCTCCGGCGAAAACTGATTCGCAACTCGACGGGTTGCCAGCTCCGGCAAGCCACATTCGTCGATTCACGTTCAGCACTCAATCGGCGATTCAATTATCCGGGCATGGGCATTTGCAGTCTTTCCTCGTTTGCAAAACACCGGCATTGACCGTTGCAGTCGGGTCGCCGGGGGCGGTTGCAGGTGTCGTTTTTAAAACACCGAGTCTCAGAGAACACAGAGGAATCTCGACGCGCACCCCCTCTGTGCCCCCAGTGTCTCCGTGTTTCAAATCCGGCCCAGGTTGATTCGGGCTGGGGCGATTCTGACCGAGGTTTCGTCCCTCTTTTTCGCGATGGCGGGATCGGTTGAATCCCCAGGTTTTGCGGGGACACTTCCGTGAGGTAGGCTCCGCGTGGGATCCCCCGTGTGGTAAAGTCTTTCGATTCAATCCGGACGACATTTCCCGTTCGATCCGGTATTGAAAACGAAACGGATCGCTGCGGCGGACGGCAAGTTTTTTCCCGGGCCGCTCGATCGACGCGGATGACAGCAACCGCAGGCGCAGTCGCCGAAACTGCACCGAGTTCCGTCCAAGTTACCTGGCCAACCCTCACCTATCGAAAGCAATGATGAAACCGATCGTTCAAATTTCCTTGGACCTGACCTCGATCGACGAGGCGCTCGAAACCGCGGCTCTGGCCTTACGAGCGGGGGTCGATTGGTTGGAGGCCGGAACGCCGTTGATTCTCGCCGAGGGGCTGCACGGGATCCGCGCGCTGCGACAGGCCTTTCCCAAGGTGCCGCTGGTGGCCGACCTCAAGACGATGGATGGCGGTTACCTGGAAGCGGAAATGATGGCAAAGGCCGGGGCAACGCACGTCGTGGTGATGGCGCGGGCCCACGCGGAGACGGTCAAATGCGTGGTCAAAGCCGGCAGGGAGTTCGGCTGCAAGGTGATGGGTGACAACATGATCTGCGAAGATATGGTCGCCGGGGCCCGGTGGTTGGAAGACTTGGGGTGCGATTACATCATCCACCACGTCGGTTATGACGAACGGCGAGGCATCGCGGCAGCGGGACTGCGGATGCCAAGCCCGCTGGATCGGCTGCGGGACGTCGTCCAAGCCGTGTCCGTTCCGGTTCAGGCCGTCGGCGGATTGACGCTCGAGCAGGCCGTGCAATGCCCGCAATACGGCGCGCCGCTGGTTGTACTGGGCGCGCCGCTGACGATCGATGCCGACGCGTTCCGAACCGCAGACGGAGATCTGGAAAGTTCGCTGCGGCTGATCTGCGACGCGGTGCACGCGCAATCCGTCGACGTCAAAGGACGCTAAACGCCGGCGCAACCGACTCGGCGTTTTTGATCACCCTGCGGGGCTGATTTGGCTGCCCACGGATCGCTTGTCGATCGAGGGCAGGCGTTCTAAAACATCTCTCGACCCGGATGCGGCAAAACGGTTGTCTCCTTCTGGCCCTGAAGAGGACGCCAGATCGATACGATCCGATTTTGCCGATAGCCTCGTTGCCCATGCACGAGTCATTCAAAAAGATTCATTCCAAACGCCAACCGTTCAATATCCCATTGGATCCAGGAACCGAACCGATGCCCAAACTGGCTGTTTTTCCGAAGGCCTTCATGCAAGCCTTGTGCAAGGATGGGTCGATGCGTCTGAGCGAATGGATCGCACTGGCGGTCGAATTGGACGTCGACGGGCTGGAGTGGTACGCCGGATTTTTAGAAATGGCCGACGAAGCGAATTGGCAGGGCTTTCGCCGTCAGGTCGAGGACGCCGGCAAGTCGATCCCGATGATGTGTTGCTCGCCGGATTTCACCCATCCCGATCCACAGTTCCGCAAAGCACAGATCGAAAAACAGCGACGTTGGATCGACATGACCGCGGCGCTGGGCGGGAGTTATTGCCGTGTCTTGAGCGGCCAACGGCGGCCCGAACTGACGATGGAGCAGGGGGTGAAGCTCGCGGCCGATTGTATCTACGAATGTTTGCCCTACGCACAGCAGCGTGGGATCACGCTGATCCTCGAGAATCACTACAAGGATGACTTTTGGGAGTATCCCGAATTCGCGCAGAAGCTCGATGTCTTCGCCGCGCTGGTCGATGCGGTGGTGCATCCGAATTTCGGGGTCAACTACGACCCGAGCAACGCCTTTTTGGCGGGGGATGATCCGTTGGAATTGCTGCGTCGCGTTGCCGATCGGGTCGTCACGATGCATGCAAGCGATCGGTATCTGCTCGAAGGGACGTTGGAAGATTTGCGGCGGGAAGAAGGGGGGGCGGTGGGGTATGCCCGACGCTTGAGCCACGGCGAAATTGGCAAGGGGCTCAATGATTACGACGCGATCTTCACGATCCTGCGAAACGCGGGCTTTGACGGTTGGGTCAGCATCGAAGATGGGGTCGACGGGATGGACCAGTTGCGTCGCAGCGTGGCGTTCTTGCGACGCATGCTGAACGAGCATTTTCCTGCGGCCTCGCGATTGCTGTTACACCCGCTATATCAATTGGGGCGTGTCACAAAAAATCGGCCGGGGGTCAATTTTCGGAATTGACCCTCGCCCCCTTTATGGCTGACGCGCCCGCGTAGGTAGAAAAGATCGCGTGCAGCAGTGGGCTGCCGCAGGTGCAACTGGGGCCTGCCGGGCTCTTCGCCTGGCGATCGAAATTAGGCGGACCAAAGAAGATGCTTCGCGATTCGAGCGGGCGTTCCAAGGCGTTCAACTGCGCCGCGTTGCGGGCTCGGATCGATGCCAGTTCGACCCTTCGCGATTCCTCGCGATCCAGCATCGTCTGGTCTGCGGATGCCGTTCGCACCGGTAAGACGCGTCCTTCATGCACCGTGCCCCACACGCCGATCTCGCGAATCTTCATCGGGTCGCACGTAACCGGGTTGGCATCGAGGATGGTGAAATTGGCCAGCTTGCCCGAAACGATGCTACCGATCTCGTGTTCCATTTTCAGCGAATAAGCCGCTTCAATGGTCACGGCCCGCAGTGCCCCTTCGCGGCTGACACGTTGGTTCTCGCCGGCAATCCTCCCCGAGGTCGTGATCCGATTGACGCCGCACCACATCAGGAAGAGCGGGTCGGCGGGGGCCATCGGCATGTCGGAATGATACGAGTAGGAAATCCCCGCCCGTTCGACATCCCCCATCCGCACCATCTGATCGGCCCGTTGTGGCCCGAGCCCCACCTTGCCGTAATTGTCGGCCAGCGCAGTAACATAATACGGGTTGCCGCTGACCAAGCATCCCAACGCCTTGATCCTTGCGACCTGGTCTTTGGCGCTGACCGCAAAGTGGACGATCGTCGTGCGATGATCGAAGCGGGGGTTGCGCCGGATGTTTCGCTCCAACGCGTTGAGCACCCGATCGAGCCCCGCATCGCCATTGACATGAACGTGGATTTGGTAACCCGCGTCCCAATAGACGCGAAAGGCCCGTTCGAAAAGATCGAGGTCGGTCATCCATGCCCCTTGGTGCCCATCGGTGTAGGGTTCGCGCACCTGCATCAATTGTGAAAAGATCGCCCCATCGGCAAAGAGCTTGGCCATCTTGTCGGCTTGGCTTGTCATCCCGCCGTACCAAGAGGCGAGCCTCTTCGATTGCTCGATCGCCTCGACATCGTCGGTGTATTTTTCACAGATCGACTTACCATCGACCATGAACGACCAGCGAAACGGCATCGAAGGTTGCGAGAAGACGGCATTGACTTCGTCCTGCAGCGGTTTGACCAAGATCCCGCCGGGTTCATTCCCGTAGGTGATCCCTTTGGAATGCATATAATCGCGTGCTAGGACAAGCCCCATTCGCAGCCGCTCGGGGGTAGCGATCATCCGGGCGACGTGACGCGCCGCGGCGAACACGCCCTGTTCCCAAAAATGGCCCGTATCGAAATCGGACTGCTGTCGCTCGGACGGCGTCCAAGTACCAAACACCTCCCGGGTCAGCCCCCCTTTCTGCATCGCGGCCGAGTTCAAGATAACTTCGTGGCACGAGCGTCCCCAAACGACGATCGGTCGCTTTTGGCTGATGCCATCGAGTTCTGTTCGGGTCAATCGCCCGAAGAAACTTTCGTGATAGCCCCAAGAGACCAGCGGTTCGTCGGGGGTGCCCAATCGCATTTGGGCTGCGGCGAGTCGTTGCAAAAAATCGGTTTTATCTTTGACGGCGGCGACGGTTCCGGTGGGCAGGACCCAATCTTCGATCGACAAAACTTCGCAGGCCAGCGTCAAGGCCGACAAGACCGGATGGTCGTGCTGCGAAATGAACCCGGGGACGATCACCTTTTCTGCAAAGGTATCGTCGATCTGGTAGTCCTGATCGCCGAGTGACGCT
>JBEIRZ010000572.1:0-2309 GCA_040375695.1 Planctomycetaceae bacterium | reverse complement strand
TGTTCGATCTTTTCGAGCGAATGACCGGTGTGAGCGATCATGATCTCGTTCATCTTCCGCTTGACCCGACGGAGTTCTTCGACGTGGATCTCGATTTCGTGCGCGGTCCCCTGCATCCCCGCCAGTGGCTGGTGGATCATGATGCGTGCGTTGGGGAGGGCGAAGCGTTTTCCTTTGGCGCCAGCGGTCAGGAGGACAGCGCCCATCGAAGCGGCTTGGCCGATGCAATAGGTCGCGACGTCGCAGCTGATGAATTGCATCGTGTCGTAGATCGCTAAGCCCGCGGAGATGCTGCCGCCGGGGCTGTTGATGTAAAGGTGGATGTCGGCCTTAGGGTCATCCGACTGGAGGAACAGCATCTGGGCGACCAGCGCGTTGGCGATGTGGTCATCGACCTGTTGCCCGAGGAAAATGATGCGGTCCTTGAGGAGCCGGCTGTAGATGTCGTAGACGCGTTCTTCGCGGCCGCTCTTTTCGACGACGTAGGGGATCGGTGCCATGGCGATCGGTTCTCGGTAAAAAGTGTTCGTGTCTGGGGTGCTGGGCAACTGGGGTGCTGGGCAACTGGGTGGGGGTCAAGCCCGCCGGCGGCTCGAATCCTGCCGGTTCACTTGACGTCATCGGCGTCGTTGGTCGGAGGCTTGGTCAGGAGCTCGTCGACCAAACCGTAGTCCTTGGCCTCTAGCGCCCCCAGGAAAAAGTCGCGATCGGTGTCTTTGGCGATCCGTTCGATCGGCTGGCCGGTGTGCTTGCTGATGATCTGGTTAAGGACATCGCGATATCGCAGGATTTCGGCCGCCTGGATCTCGATGTCGCTGACCTGGCCACCGACACCCCCCATCGGCTGGTGCAGCATCACGCGGCTGTTGGGGAGGCAGTAGCGTTTCCCTTTGGTGCCCCCCAGAAGGAGCACCGCGGCGCCGCTGGCCGCTTCCCCGACGCAGTAGGTCGCGACGGGGCAGGAGAGCATCTGCATCGTGTCGTAGATCGCCAGCGTCGCGGTGACGCTGCCGCCCGGGGAGTTGATGTAGAAGTGGATATCCTTGCGGCGATTCTCACTCTGCAGATAGAGGAGTTTCATCACCATCTCGTTGGCATTACCGACATGGATTTCGCCCTGCAGGAAGACGATCCGGTTTTCCAGAAGCAGGTCGCCAAGGGTCATCTGACGTTGGCGTTGATAGCTCTGCGTGGCGTAACTGTTGGAAGCTCCGTGGCTCATCCGACTTTCCGATCAGGTGTGATTGAAGCGTGACTAACGGACGCCTGTTAGTGTTCGCGATCGGGGCCGATCTGACAAGCCGGCTAGAGGTTCTGGAGGTACCCGATTGTGTCCGCAAGTCGCTGCAAGGCTTCGGGATGTGGCTGATCTTCGCCCACGATCAGGTGTCCGGAAAAGCCGCGATTTTCGAGTTCCGCCAGGATCTCGGGATAATCGGCGGTCCCTTGGCCGATCGGCACGGTGACCCCCCGGCCGGCGGAAAGGTCGACGACGCCGTCGGTGGCGACGACCACGCGGATTCGGTCCCCCAAGGCGCGGATCGCCTCGCCACACCCGAACCGGTTGATGATCAGCTTGCCCGGGTTGAGCGCCGCGGCGACGAAGGCGTTGTGGTCGGATTCGAGGAGTTTGGCGAGCGACGCCCCCGGTTCGGATCCGGTTTCTGCGGCGAAGAACGTCCCGACGCGTGTCCCGTGTCGCCCGAGGTCGCTGACGACTTCGACCAGCGTCTGGTAGCGTGGGTCATCCGTCTTCTCCGGGACATCGCCGAGCCGATTGATCAACAGCGGGGCCCCCAATTCATAGGCGGTCGACATCAAGGTTTTGGTCGCATCGACCCGTCGCGATAAGCCTTCCAGCGTGTCGTAACCACGCCGCGTTTGGAAGCGAATCGCGGCGATCTTCAGGTCGAAGTCGCTGACCAATTTGCGCAATTGTCGGATCCCGGTCGCCGACAGTTCGGAAAGCTTTAGCGGCGGGCCGGCATCGAGTTGGACCGCTTTGACGCCCAGGGATGCGGCGGCCGCGAGCGATTGTCGCAGCGGCGCGCCGAACGAAGAAAGTCTCACCGCGATGCGGACCTGGGCCATGGGATGCAGCCGTTCGTCGTGGGGAGTTGATGGGTCGGTGAAAGTCGAGGGGGAATGACGAATCATACGTCCTGTTGCCCGGGCCCATGCAATCCGGGCCCATGCAATCCGGGCCCATGCAATCCGGGCCCATGCAATCCGGGCCCATGCAATCTGGGCCCCTGCTTTAGGGGCGTAGGACTTCAGGGCTTACGGGCAACTTCCGCGAAACCGGGTCG
>JBEIRZ010000129.1:0-11880 GCA_040375695.1 Planctomycetaceae bacterium | reverse complement strand
TCATCGAACAAGAACTCCTCGCCTCCCTCCGTCGCAACGAACCGCTCTGGAAAGAGATCAGCGAAACGTGGAAGGACGAACTGATCCGCCAACGCCTCGTCCCCCTCGCCAAAGACCCGATCCTCCCGATCGCCCGCCGCCAATTGGAACCGACGCTCCTCAAGATCGGTCGCGAACTCTGGGACCGCGCGTCGCTCTGGAGCTTTACTTGGCGGATGCTCTATGACAGCACCCCGCTCCCGGAAAAAGAGCTCACCCGCGAAGAATGGGAACGCTTCGTCGCCGAAGAAGCCGTCCCTGTCCTCGAAGCCCACTCCGAAGACCTGGCCGTCTCGATCCAAGCGACGATCGTCGACATCGCCCGCGACCCCCAAGTCCGCGAAAAGCTCGGCGGGACGATCAGCGACCTCGCGTCCGACCCCCAAGTCCGTCAACTCGTCAAAGTCCTGTTGCGTGAAACGCTAATCGAAAGCGAAGCGGTCCGCAGCGTCTGGGTCGATGTCTGGAGCGGCCCCGAAGCGAAAGCGGCTTTCGAAGTCGCCAGCCGATCGCTCGAACCGGTCGTCCGCAAAATCGGCGACGAAATCCTCGGCAGCCGCGAAGACGGGATCGACCCCGCCTTCGCCCGCGTCCTTCGCAACCAAATCCTAGGCAAGGACAAACGCTGGATCGTCGCGACCATCGCCACCACCCCAGCCCAAGGCGACATCATCCGCCCCGGCACCGGCGACCCCGTCTACCCGCTCCTGCCCAAGTAGCAAACGACCCCAACCGTTCTGTCGGCCCGGTCCTGACACGGTTGGCGCGCGGGGTTTTACCACGAAGGAAAGAAGAGCACGAAGAGGAATGAGGAAATGGGGCGATGATCGAATGGGTAGAATGATTGTTGGTTAATAGAAAATGAAAAATGCTAAATGGCAGTCGGAGCCGATGGCCCACATGCTAGCGACAAGGCGGTAGCCCGACTCTTCTTCATTGCTCTACTGTCAACTTTCTCGAATCTACTTTCTAACCCGCTGCCGGCCTTGGCCAATCGCCGACGAAATCAATCGTTATCGCTTACAAGAATCGTCGACTCCAACAGCTTCGAATCAACAAGAAGCGATGACGACGACTTTGGGCATTGGCCCGCGGATCGATTTGACCCGGCTCAAAACCGGCTATACTGGATTAGCGGAGGCCGTGAACGCCGCAGGTTTTTAAAACAGTAGGACAGATGATGGGCGAAGTGCAGATCGGTGAAGCGAGCCTAAACCTCGCCAATATCCTTGCCCGGTTGGAACCGGGCCAAGAAGTCGCCATCGTCGATCACGGCAAGCGCCTTGCCACAATCCGAAAAGAAGAGGCGCAAGACTTCAGTTGCAAGCCCGGTTCGGCATCAGGCAAGATCCTGTACATGGCCGACGATTTTGACGCCCCTTTGGATGATTTCGCAGAGTACATGCAATGAAGCTGTTACTCGATACTCATGCCTTTCTATGGTTTGTCGGCAATGACCCCCGACTGAGCGAAAAGGCGAGGCTGGCGATCGAGTCATCCGATCATCAATAGTGGGTTAGCGTCGCCAGTTGCTGGGAAATTGCCGTGAAATGCGGCTTGGGAAAATTAAAATTGGCAGACGCGGTTGACGTTTTCGTCCCACGAGAAATAACAACCAACCGATTTTCGGTTTTGCCAATCGAATTGCGACACGTCACGTTTGTCGCAGACATGGCGAATCACCATCGCGACCCATTTGACCGACTGCTGATCGCACAAGCATCAATCGAGTCATTCGAAATCGTTGGCTGTGACACCGCATTCGATGCGTACGGCATATCACGCTTATGGTGAATCGCTCGCTCACTTGCTCCGATCTTTAGCGCACCTCCGAACCGCAGGGGCCCAATAAAATAGCCCAGGGCAAAGACTCGGCGCAGCCCTGGCTCAATTCCCACAAAGCCCCTTTGCCTTGAAAAGGCAACGTGCCTCACGCGTCGGTGCCACACCCGCGATTCACGCAATGCGCGGATTGCGCGCGACTGCCCCTCACCCCAAACAATTTCGGGGCGAGGGATGCCAGTCTTTATAAAGACATTCAGCCTTACGGCGACAAGGCGGCAGCCCGACTCTTCTTCCTTGCTCTACTGTCAACTTACTCGGCTCTAATCACTGACCTGCCGGCCTTAGCCAATCGCTGACTACATCTGTAGTAACTCAAAGATAAAAGGATCGCCTTCGCTTCGATCCGCCTATAGTTCCGATTGATCGCTCGGCACGTCGGACTCGTACTCAGCGAAGCGGTACTCGTACTCCTACTCGACGGATCAACCTTGTCATCGCGCTAGCGAGCGTCACACAAACGATGCGCTGCGAACCGTTTTTCGATTCGCGATTTTACACGCCTTGCTAGGGATCTTTCGCAAGGATCCACGACCCGGACAAAGGGTGGTGCGGCTGACGGGTCGGATAAGCGAAACCTGCTCATCGAGCGAAGTACAGCTGCCAAAAATTAGCCGATATCCTCTCGCCACCAATCAAACCATCACGCGTGCTGTTCGTAACGCCAACCCTGGAACCGCTCGCGGCGACGGGCCCGTTTGCGTCGCCTCGCCTCGCGAACCTTTTCCTCATCGGTCGCCGCTGTACCATCAGCCCCTTGCTCGGCGTCACTCGCCGGCTCCTCGGCCACCACATCTTCCGGCCGCAACGGTCTCACTTCACCACCGAAGATCAGCCCCGCCCCTTCCGCGGGCCCGACGGACGATGCGGTGAAGATCAAATCGTCGAACATGATGATCAGACCTTATTCGTTGCCGGGACGTTGATGTTGACCCCGGTCAGCACCGTCCGGTCGCTGATCGTCACAACGCCATACAAGAAGGCAAAGACATTCATCCTTCGCGGCCCCGCCGACGGGTATTCCGCCGCCGGTTCGATCGTCAGGTTCGCCAAGACCCGATTCACCTCTTCCACCGTCCCGTACAGCCAAGCGACACCGTTGAACTGCGGATAGAAGATCGCCTCGACCCCTGTAGCCGAAGTCAAGATCTGGCCCCCCGTCGGGATCCCGTTGAAATAATCCGCCGGCGGCGCCCACGACAACAGCACCCCGACTTTGGCCGGCTGCGTCCCCCCGTACCTCACTTGGATCAGAGGGTTGCGGTTTTCCCCCACCAACCGTGTCACCTCGCCCGGCAAAGCGACGACCTCGTCGGGGACCTGAACGCCAAACCCCGAGAACCCCGACGAGTCCTGCTCGTAATTCACAAAAACGGTCGACTCGGCCATCGACCCGTCGCTCCCTTGGACGACGTAGCGGAAGAAAATGAATTTCGAATTCACTTCGGCCGGGGTGTATCGCAATCGATCACGTCCCGCGTTCTCCAGGTCCGCTTCGATCACCACCGTCCCGAACTGCGGCTCCGCCACCGAAACGATCCGCAACCCTTCACCCTCGTCATTGGCCAGCGGGTCAATCACCACTTCGCTCAATCGCGTCGCCGATGTCGGCAACCAGACGTTAACGTAATCATCGACCGCCACGACCGACCCCGTCCCATCAATCAATCCGCCCCCACCCGTTCCACCATCACCTCGTCCACCATCACCTTTTCCATCCCCTCGATCGATCTGGCCATCCCCTCGATCGATCTGGCCATCCCCTCGATCGATCTGGCCATCCCCGCCATCGATCTGGCCCCCGTCACCCGTTCCAGCTCCCCCGTCGCCGATCGGCTGATCATCGCCGTTATCGAGCCCCGGGAAAATGCCGAAATCATCCCGCCCCATGCTGATCGAGTTGATAACGACGAGCGCATCGACCGGCGACACCCGGCCATCGTTATTCGTATCAGCCATCCGCATCGGGGACTCTTCCGACATCCCCATCCCGACTTCGTTCAGCACCAGCAGGGCATCGAGCGGCGAGGTGTGGCCGTTGATATCAACGTCGGTCGCCCTCAACGGGTTATGGCGTGGCGACACGATCGGGGCCGGATCATCCCCAACGTCTGTCCCGAATGCAGGATCGCCTAAATCCATCGCCATCAAAAAACGCGATTCGAGCGATTCGAACCGGACCCGACGAGCGTTTCGATTACGCATACCAGACCTCTCCCCAAGATCCCGACCGCGAGACAACAAATCCCACCCGAAAGACCGCCACAAGGTAGGAAAAACAACGACCAGACGTCAAAGAAGTATCGTCAAAAAGCAAGGCCGAAACTGCCCAAGACTGTAGCGCATCCACTGCAATAGGCAAGGAATTTCCAGGCCGATTTCAGACCGCCCCCAATCCCGACCCGGAAAAACCGCCCTAACTCTCGCCACACCAACGACTTACATCACCAACCGACCGTCGCCCCAAGGGACTCAATTCCCCCCCCAATGGGCCACCTCCGGCCAATGTCCGACCCGGTCCGCGCGGTCTTGGCGCGCAGGGGTTTTACCACGAAGGAAAGAAGAGCACGAAGAGGAATGAGGAAATGGCGGATGAGGAATGGGGAGTGGGAAATGCTCGTGCTCATGCTCTTACTCGTGTTCATACTCATACTCGTGCTCGTGCTCGTGCTCGTGCTCGTGCTCGTGCTCGTGCTCGTGCTCGAAAAATCCTCCGATTCATTATTTACCTGCCCGCATCACTGATCCGCGGGGCCACCTTGTTTTCGATGCTCTACTTTCAACTTACTCGTTTTTACTCTCTCGCCCGAAGGTCGTCGGGGTCGTACCCGGGATTCGGGATTCGCTGGTCAGGTAGCTCGGCGGCGTCTGCCAAATCACTTGGACGTGATCGGCAGGTCGAGCGTTTGGGAGCCGGCGCCCGAGGCGACGTCGACGGTCAAGCCGCTCGTCGTCGCGTTCTGGTATTTCCGCGCCACGTAACTCTTCGACGGCGGACCTCCCATCACCGGCTCCGCGTCCCAACACTCGACCGTGATCTGGTATTTCCCCGGCATCAATCCGTCACCCTGTTCGAAGGTCGTGACGCTCAACACCCCGTCCGGGCCGAAATCGCCCGTCCCCGGTCGCGTCGGGAAACCGGGCGCCGCCTCGACCGGAAGGAAATAAACGATCCCACCCGCCGGCGGTGCCGCGCCGTCGATCGTCACCTTCCCCTCGATGTCGACCGTCTCCGGCATGTTGCTGCCACAACCGACCAAGGCGACCAACAACACCATCAACCAACCCGACCGTAACCAAAAAGTCATCATGCCAATCCGCTGAAAGAAACGAGGAACGTTCTTTAAAACCGTGCGATCGTTCGAATACGCGATCATTCGATCGCGACGACTTCGCCACCGGCACGGGTCCCCAGGTTGTTGTAAAGGCGGTAATCGATCGTCTCCGAGATGAACCGGACCGACCCGTCGCCCACCACGAATTGGGCTCCGCCCGGATGGACGCTCTTGTGCCCACAGACCCGGAACCAATTCGAACCCGAGGCCCGCGTGATCCGTGCCTTGGGGGCGTTGGGGACGTTCGATTCCATCATGTTCAACGGGATCGAGGTCCCCGACAGCGGAAAGTTGAGGGCATAGACGCTGATGAAATCACAGTGCTCGGGCAACGTCTCGCCGACCATGAACGTGTTCGTCAAGCCGTCGGTCACGTCGCGGAATCGGATCGACTTGCGGCTTCGTCCGAACATCCCCGAAAAGGTCCCCGCCGGGAATCCGCCACCGCCGTTGGTGCCAAAGTTCCAACCTTGGCAACAGAAATTGTTCATCGACGAAACCGGATCGGGGCAAAACGGGCAGCTGTCCATCATCGTCGGGCCGATGCTGGCGGCATACCACAACCCGTGCGCCGGTGTCGCGTTGTGCGGCGCGAAACGGTTCATGAACGGATTGCCGCCACCCGGACCCGAGGGACAAATGAACGCCGGCAAGACCACCGTCCTGGCGATCGTCGCGTTCTGGGGCGTGTTCCGCAAATTCCCAAGCCGGTCCATCGAATCGACGACGGTCGACAATTCGAGGAACGGAAAAATCATCACCGCCCAGTTGAAGCCGTTATTCACACAACAATCCGGCGTCCCCGACGGCAACGTCTTGTGCGTCCCCTCGTAATTGTGCAATGCCAAACCGATCTGTTTCAGGTTGTTCCCGCAGCTCATCCGCCGCGCCGCCTCCCGAGCCGATTGCACCGCGGGTAACAACAACCCCACCATCACCCCGATGATCGCGATCACCACCAACAACTCGACCAACGTGAAGGCCGGCCTAGGCGAACCGGCGACCGAAGCGACATGCTTTCTATCACTCGCAAGCAACATTATTGACGTACCTCGATAAGGTGGGGAACCGGATAGGGAAGAGGAGGGGAGGGACGACAGGCCTCAGGGAGGCCGGTCCGATTCGGATGACCGGTCGCAAACAGGGCCGCCGGTTTGAACTTCGCATCACGACCGCTGAGCCACCGAGCCCGTTGCCCAATCAAGGCAAAGGCGCTGGGCGCGGCCATCATGCGGCAAACGACATCTCAGTTGCTGCGGGGGCTCCGAATCTTGAAAACCGAACGCCGCGTTGGCATCCGTCTTCCAAGGAATCGTCTGGGGGAAGGAGTAAGGTGGGATGAAGGAAAAGGATTTGCGTGTCGAGCCATGCCAAACCAACGAGCGCCTTCTAGACAAGCGATCGCTTCCGAGGATCGACGCTGAAGCTTCTCGCCGCCACCGATCGTGATGACAACACCAGAGAAGCAAAGACACGAATCGACAGCAGCTTTGTAGTCGTTCGTAAGGCTGGATGCAAGAAAATTCGCTGGCACCGTTACCCCAACCAGGGGGGGTGCGATACTGAACCATGACGGACCGAGCCGATCCGATTAGCTGCACCTGTTACCACAGTCGATTTCGAATCGGTACGCCTTAGCCGTTCGCCTCACCCACCCAACCGGGCGAGTGTTTCGAGCGATTCGTCGGGCGGCTGGCCGCCGTAGCGGGCGCGGCGGTAGGCGGCGATGAACCGCGTCGCGCTCGCCGCCAGCTCCGTCCTCCCCGTATCGGCCAAACGTCCGATCAGCTCCTCATCCGTCTCCGCAGGCCGCGGCGCGACCCCGGCGCGACGGATCGATTTCAAGTAACTCTGATACGCGACCCTGAGCGCCGGGACGGAACCCTCCAGCTCGGACCCGTCCTTCACCGCGGCCTCGCCGATCCAGCGCCTGCGGAGGATCGCGAGCACGGCGATGGCAGTCAGCGCGACCCAGGTGATCGGCGATTTCATCACCGCGACCATCGAACCGCCGGCGTCGTTCCAAAATTCCAACCAGAGCCGCCGACCGAACGACCCGATCGCTTCGCCGATGGCCCCCAACCACCCCGGTTTGCTCGCCGTCCCCAAGATCGCTTCGCGTGACGCTTCGGGCGTCGGGTCGAACGGGATGTAACGCCGATCTTCGGGCGACCAGACTTCGACCCAAGCATGCGCGTCCCGTTGCCTGACGACAACCCGGCCGTTGATCGGGTTCGGATCATCGGGGACGAAACCGCTGACGACCCGCGCGGGGACCCCTTCGATCCGCAGCATCAGCGTCATCGCGCTGGCGAAATAGACGCAGTACGCCGGACGACGCTCTTTGACCAACACGACCAACGGGTGGTCACGTCCCGTCAATCGCGTCGCGAGCGTGTACGAAAAATTGTCGCGAAAGAATCGTTCGACCGCTGCGGCCTTTTCGTGGTTCGTCCTGGCAGAGCTCGTCAAGTCTTTGGCGAACGGCGCAAGATCGTCACGCAAACCGTCGGGGACATCAAGGAGATCTTCTCCAGGCGGGGGCTCTTCGGCGAGCCGTTCCTGGGGGTCGCCCGCCATTTCCAAAACGGGCTGAACGAGTTTGCCACGAAGGATCCATCCCCCTTCTACCCGTGAATTGCTGGCACCGTTGACTTCCCATGTCCCGGCGGGTGAGGGCAATGTCCGACCGAGCTCCTTGAGCGCGACGACTTCGAGCGCGCGCGGCGTTTCACCCGCGATCCGCGTCGATGCGATATCACCGATCACTTGACGAAACGATTCCGAAGTCGACCAGCGGTAACCGTCGAACCGGTCCATCACTTGGGCCCGCAAACGCCTTACGGGGGCCGATAATTCCAGGACCGGCGTCTGGGATAGGGCGAGCGAACTCTGCGGTCCGACGAGGAGGTTTTCGCCCAGCCCCGATGTGACGAGCGCTCCCTGGCCGATGAACCAGCTTTGCAGCGATTGCCGAAACGTCCCTTCGACCCGTTGCCCGATCGCGAAGACCGCCGCCGTCGTGAGCGTGGCGAGCCCCAAGAAGGTTGAAAAGGGGAGGGCATCACCCGCCCCTTTGACGAACAGCCCCGCCGATCGGGCGGCAATCGCGAGCATCGCCGTAAAAAAGATCATCAAGACCACGATCAGCGAAACCGACAATTCGACCCGACCCGAAAGGGCGACGAGGATCCAGGCCGATGTCCACGCGGGGACCCAATTCCCGGCCATCGACGTGATGACCATCGTCCCGATCAAGACCCCGGTCAATCCGCCCATCAACACCGGCGTCACTACGGGGTTCAACAAGATGACCTCGCCCAAGATCGCGATGCCGCCGAGCAACCCGAACACCCCGGCGGCGATCAGCTTCGGGATCGTCAGTTTCATGAACCGCTTGGAGATCCCCGTCGCCAACAAGACGACGATGACCGGCAGGACCAATTGCCAGCGGCCGAAGACGATCGCGTGAAAGACGAGCGCTGCGATTTGCGGGGCAAGCAGCAATAGTCGCCCTTCCGGTTGGGAGGTCGTGTTCATCGCGGCGCCTCGATCAACTCTTCCGGTTCCAACCCGCTGGGGATGACCCCCGGTCGCGTCAGCACCACCCGCACCGACAGGCCATGCGTCCGGAGCGATTGCACCATTTGCTCCCGCTCGGCGTCCCAATCCGACATGATCAGGATCGCCCCCGACAACCGGTCGGCCTCCGCCAACAAGACCGATTCCAGCGCCGATCGGTTCATCCGTTGGCACGACTCCAAACAGGCGAGCACTTCGAGCACGTTGTCGAAATAGGCGAGCGCCCGCCCGGCGCGGAAGTGATAGACGTCGGTCCCGGCGGCGAAGATGTCGACGACATATTCCATCCGGCACAAGACATCGGCGATCCCCGCGGCGATCGAGATCGCGATTTCGAGCTGCCGTTCGCTCCGCAGCGTCTGGGCCTCGACGTCAAGGACCAGCGCGAGCCGCACGAAGTACTCTTCACGAAACTCCTTCGCGATCAACTTGCCGACCCGCGCGCTCGACGGCCAATGGATGTCACGGATCCGGTCCCCTTGCCGCCAATCACGCGTCCCGATGAATTCCGTCGAATCGCCGACCTGCGACGCCACCGCGATCCCGCCGGGCTGATAATTTCCCCCATGCGGGATATCGAGCGAATCGAATTTCGTCACCTGCGGGTAGACGAGGAACCGATCGGCCTGTCGCAACTTCGCCCCCGACTTGAACAAACCCGCCGGGAAGGACGAAGCCCCTTGCAGCGACATCAGGTCATAGGCCCCCCGGCGATGACACTTCAGGTGCAACGTCACCGAAGTCCGTTCGCCAGGTTCCAGCGCATCGATCACGGGCGGCTCCGATTCGGGCCGCAGCTCGGGTGGCAACCCCCGCTCTTCGATGACGATCGATCGCGCGGTCGTCTGGCCGATGTTCTCGACATGGACGCGATAGGCGCAAACATCGCCCGCCGATGGGTAAGCGATGATTTCACGCCGCATCCGAAGCTTGGGCCGATAAAAGATCCCGACCGCTGCCGCGATGACGAGCCCCGAAAGGCAAAATCCGAAGCCGAGCGCCAGCGGCGTCGCAAGGCCGCCCAACAGGATCGCCCCGGTGACGACCGCGCCCCAAACCAAAACGCGTCCTTCGGGGGTGAAGCGGCCGCGATAGAGATCATCCAGCAGCAGGATCACGCGATGTTCGAGCGGCGGCATCCAAAATGACCAGCGTCGTCGCGCCATCAAACCACCCCTTCGCTTAACGCGGCACCGGGACCCGCTGGACGATGTCCGCGAGCAACGCCCGTTTGTCCGTCCCGGAATAACGGGCGCGGGTGTCCAAGACGAGGCGATGCGCGAGCACCGGTTCGGCCAACCGCTTCAAGTCTTCCGGCAGGACATAATCGCGGCCCCGCAAAAAGGCATAGGCCCTCGCCATCCGCGCGAATTGCAACGAACCGCGCGTCGACACGCCAAGCCTCACCGCCACCTCCTCGCGCGTCGCCTTGACCAGCCGCAGCAAATAGTCGATCACCGAGACCTCCATCCGGACCTCATTGACGACCCGTTGCACCAGCAGGATCTGCGCCGCATCGGTCACCGGCTTGATCTCGGTGAGCGTCTGGCGGCCACGCTGCGCCATCAGGATCTGACGCTCTTCCTCTTCGGTGACGTAACCCATCGACAGCCGCACGGCGAAACGGTCGAGCTGCGCTTCGGGCAACGGGTAGGTTCCATGAAACTCGACCGGGTTTTGCGTCGCGATGCAAAGGAACGGCGATTCCAACGGACGCGTCGCACCGTCGATCGTCACCTGCTGTTCCGCCATCGCCTCCAACAACGCCGACTGCGTCCGCGGCGATGCCCGATTGATCTCGTCCGCGACCAAAACGTTGGCAAAGATCGGCCCGGGGTTGAAATGGAACGTCCCGTCGTGGGGCCTAAAGACCGACGACCCGACGATATCGGTTGGCAACACGTCGGGGGTGAATTGCACCCGCTTGAAGACACACCCCATCGACAGGGCCAGCGCCTTGGCCAGCGTCGTCTTCCCCGTACCCGGGATGTCTTCCAACAAGGCATGCCCTTCGGCCGCCAAACAGCACAACAACAATTCCAACGTCTCGCGTTTGCCGCGGATCACGAGCTCGAGGTTATCCCGCAAGTGTCCCAGCACGTCGCGGGCTTCATCCACGCTCGACGCGTCGTTACGCGCGGTCGCGACATCATCACGCGGTGGCGGTATCGTCTTCATAAGGCCCGAGGAGCAAGGTGTCGTTCAAGAAGTAGGCTCCGAACTTTCGGAGAAACGGACGATGATGATTCATCAAAAACCGACTAGCGATGGGGCACCATCACGCGTAAAAAACCGCCTCTCTTCGGCTAGTTACGCGACGAGCACACATCGACATCCATGATACCCTGCCGCACCCTTTTTCGAATCGATCCGATGAGGGCAAAACGAGCACCCCGGCGAAAAATTTTCGCCCTCGGATCGATGGTCCTGACCCCCCCGTTTCGTGCGACCCCAAACGCGACACCACCCGAACGGATAGCCTTTACCCTTGAGCCATCAATTACCAGCAAACGCGCCGCGGAAGGGTGACGAATCGATCCTTACCAAAACATGCTGATCGCGATCGCCGAATCCGATCGCAAAACGTTCGGCGTCCTCTTCACGCCGCCCCCCGATTGGTCGGCAACAAGACCGGCTCGCGGCGTCGCCGCCGAACCTCAGCGGATCGATCGCCACATGATCGCGACACGATCACCACGTCGCTCTTCCCAAAAGAGCTGGGGCGATGAGGCCGGGCTAGTTGTCGCGACGATGATCGGGTCACGGGAAGCGGTCGCGACCCGTTGCGGATCGGAACCGAGCCTCGCGAAGACCAAATCCCCTTCGCGTGCGGTGGTCCAAACGGCATAGCTGCCCGACGGATCCGAGGCGACCCAAGCCTGTTCCCCTTTACCCAACACGCGTTCTTCGGCGGCGGGCCCTGGGGTCCAGTAGAGCATCCCTTCGCGTCTCCACACGGTCGTGGCACTGCCCCCCTTGTCGACGGCCAACATCCCGCCGTCCATCGGGCAGGCGTTCAGAACCCAGTGCATGTCACCCAAACGGACCGCCTCGCCGAACGTCTTCCCCGCATCGTCGGAGG
>JBEIRZ010000096.1:0-14096 GCA_040375695.1 Planctomycetaceae bacterium | reverse complement strand
GACCCACGCGCGTCGTGGTCGGCATGGGCCAAGTACGCCAAAGGGAAAGACATTCCGGTGATCCCCGCCCAACTCGCCGCCGCCTTGAAGGCCCCGCCCGAGAAACCCGCAGCCGAAACGAAACCCGCAGCCGAAACGAAACCTGAGGGCGATAAGAAACCTGAGGGCGAGAAGCAAGCCGAAGGGGAAAAAGCGGCCGAGCCCCAACCCCCTGCCGAACCGGGATGGGACGAGGGGACGGTCAAGCAGATCCGAGCCGCTTTCGTCGCCCGCATCGCGCGGGAAGTGCCCCCCGAAATCGCTCGGCTGCGAGCCGATTGGTCACGGGCGATGGTCGAGCGGCAAGGGCTCAACGATTCGATCCCAGGGACGCTGATCTTCGGCGAATTGCCGACACCGCGTCAGGCCCAGGTGATGGCCCGCGGCCAATACGACGCCCCGAAAGAGCCGGTCGAACCGATGACCCCAGGCTTCCTCCCCGCGCTGACGCTGCCATCGGACAAGCCACGAGCGAATCGGCTCGACTTGGCCCAATGGCTCGTCCGTGACGACCACCCGCTGACCCCTCGGGTGACAGTCAACCGTTTTTGGCAACAGGTCTTCGGCATCGGGCTGGTCGAGACTTCCGATGACTTCGGGACACAGGGTGCCTTGCCGAGCCATCCGGAGCTCCTCGATTGGCTAGCGGCCGACTTCGTCGCGTCGGGTTGGGATGTCAAACGCTTGATGCGGATGATGGTCAATTCGGCCGCTTTCCGGCAATCGGCGAAATGCGAAGCCGATGCGCTTGCTAAGGATCCCGATAATCGGCTCCTGGCCCGCGGCCCGAGGATCCGGTTGGACGCGGAGCAGATCCGCGACCTGTCGCTCTCCGCCAGCGGACTGATGAACCGCAGGCTAGGGGGCCCGGGCTTCCTCAGCTACCAGCCGCCGAACATTTGGGAACCGGTCGGTTACGCCAACAGTAACACGCGTTACTACCTCCGCGACGGGGGCGATTCGATTTATCGCCGCAGCCTCTACAGCTTTGTCAAACGGACCGCGCCACCACCCTTCATGACCAACTTCGATTCGCCCAACCGAGAGCAATTCTGCTCGCGGAGAGAACGCAGCAATACGCCCCTGCAGGCACTGCAACTGATGAACGACACGCAACACGTCGAGGCGGCAAGGGCACTGGCCGATCGCACTTTGCGAGAAGTCGTTGACGGCCCGGGGGAACGGATCGACCGGATGTTCCGCCGCGTCACCGCCCGCTACCCCGACGCGACCGAACGCGACGAAATGCTCAAGTTGCATCAGCGGCTGATCGACCGATATCGGGGTGACGCCGCGGCAGCGGAATCGCTCGTGACCGTCGGCCAAGCGGCTCGCACCCAATCGGTCGACGTCGCGGAACTGGCCGCGTTGACGATGCTCGCCAACCTGATCTTGAACCTCGACGAATCGATCACCAGGAACTGATAGGAACGCGCACCATGGATCCCCGACTCGAACTCGATCTGATCCTCTCACGCCGTCAATTTTTCGCCGGCGCGGGGCTGCGGCTCGGCCCGATCGCGCTGGCCGCAATGGCCGCCGCCGGACGCCCACGGGTGTCGCGGGGCGAAGCCCCCACCGCATCGGTCACGGCCGGCGCGGCCAACCCGGCGAAGATGAACCCGCCCCTCCCCGGACTGCCGCACTTCGCCCCCAAGGCCAAAGCGGTGATCTACCTCCATATGAATGGCGGCCCGTCACAGATCGATACTTGGGACTACAAGCCGAAACTGGCCGAACTCTTCGACACCGACCTACCCGATTCGATCCGTTCCGGCCAACGCATCACGACGATGACCAGCGGCCAGAAACGGCTCCCCGTTGCCCCCAGCAAATTCAAGTTCACGCAGTCAGGACAATGCGGCCGATGGGTCAGCGAACTGTTGCCACACACCGCCGGACAAGTCGACGAGATCGCCTTGGTCAAGTCGGTCCATACGAACGCCATCAACCATGACCCGGCCTGCACGTTCGTGATGACCGGGAGCGAAGTCCCCGGGAAGCCGAGCCTCGGGAGCTGGCTGGCCTACGGACTGGGCTGCGAAAGCAATGACCTGCCAGCCTTCGTCGCACTCACGCCGACCTGGTCGTCCAAGGCGGCCGCGCAAGCGCTCTTCACGCGGATGTGGAGCTGCGGATTCCTCCCGACCCGCTTCAACGGTGTGGCGCTGCGGAGCAGCGGCGATCCTGTCCTTTACCTGCCCGACCCCCCAGGCGTTTCACGCGACGATCGACGCGCGATGCTCGATACCCTGGGTCGGCTCAACCAACACCGCTTCGCCCAACTCGGCGACCCCGAGATCCAGACCCGGATCGCGCAGTACGAAATGGCCTTCCGGATGCAAACCAGCGTCCCTGAGCTGACCGATTGGTCCGACGAAAGCGAAGCGACGCTCAAGATGTACGGCCCGGACGTGAACACGCCCGGCAGCTTCGCCGCCAGCACCCTCTTGGCCCACAGGCTCATCGAACGGGGCGTGCGTGTGGTCCAACTCCTCCATCGAGGTTGGGACCAACATGGCAACATCGCTGGCGACCTGCCGCTGCAGTGCCGCGATGTCGACCAGCCGGCAGCAGCGCTGATCCAAGACCTCAAGCAACGCGGTTTGCTCGATTCGACACTGATCGTGTGGGGGGGCGAATTCGGCAGGACCGTTTACTGCCAAGGGGGACTCACCCGCGAAAACTACGGCCGTGACCACCACCCGCGGTGCTTCCCGATGTGGCTCGCCGGCGGCGGTATCCGCGGCGGCGTCAGCGTCGGCCAGACGGATGACTTCAGTTACAACGTCGTCGAGCGGCCGGTCCATGTGAACGACCTCAACGCGACGATCCTTCATTGCCTAGGGATCGATCACGAAAAATTCCGTTTCCCCTTCCAAGGTTTGGACCAACGGTTGACCGGTGTCGAACCCGCCGCCCCGGTACAGGAAATCCTCGCAGGCTGATCGGCAAGCACAGGCACGATCGCCTCGCAAAGGACGCGGCGCCCCCGACACGAGTCGGTTCGGGACCGGCTGATTTCGCACCCGCCGCATCTGCCGCATCTGCACATTTACCTCGTCACCTGCATACGGGTGTCCGGTCTTCTCATGTTTCTTCTGTTAGCAAGTCGTTTTTAAAAGAAAGGGGTTGGCGATGCCGTTTCGCTTGTTCGTTGGCGCGTCCATATGGTCGATGGTGCATGCCGGGTCCGTGGTGCGTGCCGGGTCGATTGCGTTCGCATGGGTGATCGCTTGGGGCTGGTTCGGATTTCCGAGCGAGGCGTCGGCATCGGATCCAGGGCCTCGCAAGAACGTCCTATTCGTCATTTCGGACGACCTGAACAACCTTCTGGGTTGTTACGGTGACCCGCTCGCGAAGACGCCCAACATCGATCGCTTAGCGGCCCGCGGCGTGACGTTCCGACACGCCTATTGCACCTTCCCGCTGTGCGGCCCGAGCCGCAATTCGATGCTCACCGGACTCTATCCCAACAGCACCGGGATCCTCGCCAACGGCCAGATCTTTCGCCAGACGATCCCGTCGCAAGTCAGTCTCCCTCAAGCCTTTCGGCAGGCCGGATATTTCGCCGCTCGCATCGGCAAGCTTTACCATTACAACGTCCCCAAATCGATCGGGACCAACGGGCACGACGACCCCGGCTCTTGGGAATTGGAACTCAACCCCGCGGGCGTAGACCGGTTAGAGGAAGAGCCGCTGATCAAGACTTTGACACCCGGACAATTCGGCGGGACGCTGAGTTGGTACGCCTCGCCCAAGGGCGACAACGAGCACACCGACGGACTGAACGCCGACGATGCCGTTTGGGTCCTCCAGCGCTGCGCCGCTCGCCGCGACCGACCGTTCTTTTTGGCACTCGGGTTCTTCCGCCCGCATACCCCTTACGTCGCGCCCAAGGATCCCTATTTCGGCTATTACCCAGAGGACCGGATGCCGGTGATCGCGGGGGTGAAGGAGGATCAAGCCGACATCCCCCCGGCAGCGCTGGCGAGTTACAAAAAGGAACAGGACCAACTGACCGACGCCTTGCGCCGCGAAGCGTTACAGGCGTACTACGCCAGCATCAGCTTCATGGATCATCAAGTCGGAAAGGTGATCGATGAACTCGATCGATTGGGCTTGGCCGATGACACCGTGATCGTCTTCACGAGCGACCACGGTTATCACGTCGGCGAACACGGACTGTGGCAAAAGATGAGCCTGTTCGAAGAGAGCGCCCGCGTGCCGCTCTTGATCGTCGCACCAGGCGTTGCCAAAGGGGGCACGGTCGCAAGCGCACCGGTCTCTCACGTCGACCTCTTCCCGACGCTCGCCCAGCTCTGCGGGGTCAAACCGCCAACGAACTTGCAAGGACAAAGCCTCGTCCCGATGCTCGTCGACCCAGCGGCTGCCGGTCGGGGCTGGGCATTGACACAGGTCGCACGGGGTACCCAACCACCACGGGCCGCGCAAGCCACTGACGCCTCCCGCGGGGCAAATAACCCCCGCGCGGCCGGCACACCAGGAAACCGAAATGACCCAGGAAACCGAAATGATAACGCGCGTTTCTTTGGCTATTCGCTCCGAACGCCAAAGTGGCGATACACCGAGTGGGACGAGTCAAAACGAGGGAGCGAGCTTTATGACCATGAGGCTGATCCCAAAGAACTTCACAATCTCGCTGGCTCACCCGATCATCAAGCGATCGTCGAAGGGCTTTCGAAGGAGCTTCGTTCTGCCGCTTCGGCGACTTACCCGACTTCGGGGATCATCCCCGAACTCATCCCGGGGATCTGGGCCCCGAACCTGACCGAACCGTAATGGGTCGGCAGAAGCCACGTCGCCGGTGATTCCGAGCCGATTACTTCGCGGCCCGCAACCGTCGCCGAAGCCGTGACCCGGCAGCGGAGATGGCCAGGGCCAAACCGACCGCACCCGCCGTGAACGGTTCGGGGACGGTCGAGAGCGGGCCGATTTTCACGTTGTCGATCAGCAGGGCTGACTTACCAGTCAAATCGCCAACGCTCATCACCCCGAAGCCGATCGTAAAAATGCCACTGGTGGTGAAGGTGTAGCTAGCGGTTTGGTACCCCGTGCCGTTGGGGTAATCGGTGCTCCCGGTAGCAAAAAAGGTCCCGGTAGCCAGGTTCGCCAAGGCAACCGGATTCGACAATTCCGGCCTTAAAGACCAAAAGGCGAAGTCGGGCGCTGAGGTTTGCCCGGCTCCCGTGACGTCGTCAGTGATGAAGTTCCAATTGAAGGTCAAGATCTCGCCCGCCGTCACCGAGAGCGACTGCTTGATCGCCGAACCGGCAATCACATCAGGGATTGGCGTCTCCGTCGGCGGGACCAACGATTGCAGCGAACCGCTGCTAAGCCCCAGGAACGACTCGATGTCCGATGGCGTCGACAGCTGGCCTGGATCCTCAAGGCTTGTCACCGCTTGATTCAAACCCTCTGCCGGGGCGATCCCGAATGTGGCAATCGTCGCTATCCCGGTCTCGCCCGACGAAGACCAGCCCGTCAACGCTGGGGCTTGCTCGAAACCCCCGTTGATCACCAACGCAGCCTCAGAAGTCCGCGTCAGAACCATCCAGGGGGTGACGACTAATAGCAAACAACGAATCGCACGACCCATCTTCCTCTCTCCTTTCTCTCTTCAAGTTCAAAGCATCGCGAAGAAACAACGATGCGGTCACTGACAATCGAAAACCTGCCAATCGAAAATTTGACAGGGCGAAGTGTGAACCGCCTGACTCACAAACTCCGATTTGCCAGCATCTTGCGATTGGCTATCAAAGCGGCGGAAGGTGTTCCCTCGCAGCCTGTGCAGTTTCTCAAAACGAAGGTGAGTGTCAATCAGAAATGATTGATCTCACACGACTGTTTGTGCGGATTATTCCGAATTCTTTGCCAGACTTCTCTAATCGACAAAAAACATGCCATTAAATGCAATCAAATAGAGATCATGGGCCGAATAGGTAATTTGGGCAATATAGTGGTGACTTGCCCGGTTGGTCAGGGAATGGCCGGTGGAATGAGTTCAATCCCTCCCTCTCATTCGGAGCCATTCGTGTACGCGTTATCTGACGATGCCGCTGGTCGCCATGCCCCGCTTATCCCCGCGTCGCTTTCCGTCGCCCGCGGGATCGGTCATGCCGATCCCGCGGCGGCGGGAGCCACCGATGAGCTGGCTCGATACCTATTGGTTTGCCAAGCCCGAAGCCTCAGCCTGCATGATGGCATCTGGTGCTTCACACTCGAGACCCTCGCTGGCGAGTCGGTGATCGAAGCCGAAGACGCCGACGATGGCGACCTCAATCGCCTGTCGCTGTTGGCTGCCGTGCGTGGCTTGGAAGCGATCGATGGCCGATCGATCGTCTCGTTGATCAGCAACAACCGTTATCTGATCCGCTCGCTCGATTCGGCGCTGCCGCGTTGGCGCGAAAACGATTTCGTTTGGGAGCATTTCGGCAGGAAGATCGCGGTGCAAAATGCCGATCTGTGGCGGCGGATCGATCGGACCCTGGCGATCCACGAAGTCACCGCTTCGTTGGTGCAAACGACGAGGATTTCGAACCCCCGCGCACGCTACGAAACCTACCCACTCGATCCCCCCTGCGAGCGACGCACATGGGGCACAACCGACAGACCCCGGCGACATGACGCGGAATTGTCTTTGGCGGATTCGGCGATCGAGTTACGACAGCAACTCCGTCTTGCCGCGACATCCCAGCGGCCCGATGGCGTCGCCCCCGTCGGACACCCTTCGGATCGGCTTCGGCACTGGTTAGCGACCGACCAAGCCGCGGTGTTGGCCCGTCCCCCTCGGCGAGGCCGCTATCGCGCGGAGGATCTGATCCTGACATGATCCGCCGCACCCATCGTCTGCACACCGGATCATTCGTTTCATCAATTCGCCCGTAACCATGCACAGCCAACTTTCGCTTTCCACCATTAGCAGCCTGATCGACGGGACGCTCGCGAACCCGGCCGAGTTGCTCGGCCCGCACCCCGTCGATTATCGTGGCCAGACCGCGGTGGCGATCCGCAGTTATCTCCCCAAGGCCGCGTCGGCCTGGGTGCTGGATCGGCGGCGAGGGTTGCGATTGCCGATGCGAAGGATCCATCCGGCGGGCGTTTTCGAAGGATTGGCACCGATCGAAGGTTGGCGGTTCGACCCGCACGGCCGCTTGTGCCTCGCCTCGACACCGCAACCCAAAGCGTCGTCCGCTGCCCCCCGCGGTTTTGAAGAAACGAAAGATTCCGTCTACGCGATCGAAGTGACGGATAAGCGCGGTAACATTACGGTTATGCACGATCCTTATGCGGCCCCTTCGATCCTCAGCGATTTCGATCGTTACTTGATCGGCGAAGGGAAACATCTCGAACTTTACACCCGCTTGGGCGCCCACCCCCGCGTGATCGACGGCCGTAGCGGTATCAATTTTGCCGTCTGGGCCCCGAACGCGAGAACCGTCCAGATCGTCGGCGATTTCAACGGCTGGGATGGCCGAGGGCACGCGGCGCGGGTTCATGCGAACCTCGGCGTTTGGGAACTCTTCGTCCCCGAAGCCCGCGTCGGGGACAAGTACAAGTTTCGGGTCCTTACCCAACAGGGCGAATGGGTCGATAAATGCGACCCGCTCGCGTTCGCCGCCGAACTCCCGCCACTCACGGCGTCGATCATCACCGACCTCAATTCCTATCACTGGAACGACGGCGAGTGGATGTCACATCGGGCCAATTCGCAGCCCCTGCGTCAGCCGATGAACGTCTTCGAGGTCCATCTCGGAAGCTGGCAGAAAGGCCCAGGTCGCCCCCACGGCTGGCTCCATTACCGCGACCTCGCCCATCGACTTGCCGACTATTGCCGGCGGATGAACTTTACCCACGTCGAACTCCTTCCGGTCAGCGAACACCCCTTCACCGGTTCGTGGGGCTACCAGACGGTCGGCTATTACGCGCCGACTAGCCGACATGGCTCTCCCGACGATTTCATGTATTTCGTCGACTACCTTCACCAGCGCGGGATCGGCGTCTTGATCGATTGGGTCCCGGCACACTTCCCGAAGGACAACCACGGGCTGCGGCGATTCGACGGGTCGGCCCTTTACGAACACGAGGACCCACGCAAGGGCGAACATCCTGACTGGGGCACCTTGATTTTCAATTACGGCCGAAACGAGGTTCGCAACTTCCTCGTCGCCAACGCCCTCTTCTGGCTCGATAAGTACCACATCGACGGCCTCCGCGTCGACGCCGTCGCTTCGATGCTGTACCTCGATTACAGCCGCCAACACGGGCAATGGATCCCGAACCAATACGGCGGCCGCGAAAACCTCGAGGCGATGGATTTCCTCCGCGAGTTCAACACCGTCGTCCACGAGAAACACCCCGGCACGGTGACGATCGCCGAAGAGTCGACCGCTTGGCCGGGCGTTTCGCGGCCGGTCTACAGCGGCGGGCTCGGCTTCACGCTGAAATGGAATATGGGGTGGATGAACGACACCCTGCGTTACTTCCGCCAAGAACCGATCCACCGCCAATTCCATCACGGCGAGCTGACCTTCAGCCTGATCTACGCCTTCACCGAAAACTTCGTCCTGCCGCTTTCTCACGATGAGGTCGTCCACGGCAAAGGGGCACTGTTGTCACAAATGCCGGGCGACCTCTGGCAAAAGTTCGCGAACCTTCGACTCCTCTACGGCTACATGTGGACACACCCCGGCAAAAAACTCCTCTTCATGGGGGGCGAACTGGGGATGTGGAACGAATGGAATCATGACGTCGGCCCCCAATGGGAACTGCTCGATTTCGATACCCATCGCGGGATCCAGAACCTCGTCGCCGACCTCAACAAGCTGGTGGTCGAATACCCGGCCCTGCATGCCGAAGACTTTAGCGGCGAAGGGTTCGAATGGATCGATTGCTCCAACGCCCAAGACAGCATCCTGGCCTACCTCCGCAAAGCGCCCGACGCCGCGCCGCTGCTGATCTGCTGCAACTTCACCCCGGTCGTTCGGCACGGTTACCGCATCGGCGTCCCCATGCCGGGCTTTTGGCGAGAACTTTTTAACAGCGACAGCATGACCTACGGCGGGACGAACGTCGGGAATTACCCCGGACGCCACACGACCCCGCACACCGCCCACGGGCGGCCCGACAGCATCCAAATCGACCTTCCGCCACTCGCCGTCAACGTCTTCAAGTGGGAAGGGTAACGGCCAACCCCACGCGATCCCGGCTTCAACCCTTCGGCACACCGTCGATCCGCCGCGCGACCGCCGCCGCGGCCGCTACGGTCGGCGCGATCCCGACCCCGCCCAGCGAATTGCCGATCACGTGCAACCCCGGATGACCGGCTACCGCTTGCTCGATCCGTTTCACCAATCCTTTGTGACCGACATGGTACTGCGGCATCGCCTCGTCCCATCGGATCACTCGCACCAGCGTCGGCGTCCCCCCCAATCCGATCAGTTCCGCCATCTGCTCCCGCGCGATCCGGACCAATTCATCATCTCCCTTGCCGAGCAATTCGGGCTGGAGCGCACCACCGAAGAAGACCCGGATCAACTTTTCGCCTTGTGGCGCGCGGCCAGCAAACTTGTCGCTGGTGAAACTCGCCGCCAGGATCGGGCGCCCTTCCCGAACCGGCACGACAAAGCCTGCCACATCGGTCGGTCGCGAAATGTCCGATTCCCTCACCCCCAACGCGACGATCGCGCTGGAGGCGGCTTCGATCGATCCCAATAGCGCCGCCGCGTCGGGCGCAGGACCTTCCAATAACCTCGCCGCAAGCTTTGCGGGGGTGGCAACGATCACGTGGTCGAATTCCCCCAGCGCCGACCCCTGCGAATTTTGACCCACTCCCGAAACCGCTTCACCGGCCAATCGCCAACCCCCGCCGGACCTGTCGATCGATGTGACCCTCACCCCCAACCGCAGCCGCTGGGGTGGCAACGACCGCTGCAGCGCATCCAAGAGCTCTTGTAACCCGCCAGGGAACGAACGGAATTGCTCATACCTTGCCCCCGCGCTGTTCCGTTCCGTGGTGTCGATCCCTTCCTTGCGGCGGCGGATCGTCGCCGCCCACAGGCTCCCCGACTCACGCTCCATCTGCAGGAATTGCCCCATCGTCGCGGCCATGCTGAGCTTCGCCACGTCGCCGACATAGATGCCGCCGACCAACGGTTGGACGATCCGATCGAGCAATTCCCTGCCAAGCCTGCGGGTGACGAACGATTCGATGCTCTCGTCGTCCTGACCCTCGGGCCGCGGCGGGACCTTCCGCTCGGCCAGCAGCCGCCACTTGCCGCGCCACGACAACAGCGGTGTCGTGACCATCGGCCACCACCGCGTCGGTCGCATCAGGACAAAACCGTCAGGGATCCTGACGAGCCTCCCGCGATCGACCAACGCCGCCCCGCGCATCCCCGGCTGCGGCGAAATCAGCCGCTGGCTGATCCCCAAATCCTCGCAAAGCCGAAGCGCCGCGTCGGGCTGCGTGGCGAACATGTCGGCACCATGTTCGAGCAAATAACCGTCGACCCGCTCCGTCCGGATGACCCCACCGACACGTTCGGCCGCGTCGAACAGCGTGACTTCACGCGAACCGCCAGACCGCGTCAGGTAAAACGCCGCGACGAGCCCCGACATGCCTCCGCCGATGATCGCGATCCGCTCGCCCGATAAACTCATGGCAACGGCTTGACCCTGACGTTGCGGTACCAAACCGGCGTCCCATGGTCTTGGAAGCCGAGATGCCCCTTGCGAGGCAAATCCTTGAGCGCCGCCGTGAACTTATTCTCGCCCCCGTCCGGGTTGCGGCCCGGGGTCTCCCAGCGATCGATGTTGACGTCTTGGATCACCATCCCGTTGAGGATCACCTGGATCAACGGGCCGCTACAAATCACGACCATTCGGTTCCACTCGCCAGCGGGCTTCATCGCGTTGGCAAGTGGTGCCGATGCGTCGTAGAGCGCCCCCGCGTCATGCTTGCCTGGGTTCTCTTTCCCCGCGGTGTCCATCACCTGGATTTCGAACCCTCCTTGAACCGGGTTCCCCGGGCTAGCGCGGAAAAAGACACCCGAATTGCACTGGGGCGCGGCCTTGAATTCGAGGTCCAAGATGAAGTTCTCATACGCCTCGCGGGTCCAGATGTAACCGCCCCCTTTCCCCAGCGCAAGACTCCCTTCGCCATCGACCGACCAACCCCCTTCGCGGAATTGCCACGCGTCGAGCTTGCCGCCGTCGAACAGCGCCTTGTATCCCTCCGGGTTGACGACCGCGGACGGCAACGCATCGGCTTCGAGGTCTCCCAACGCGTACTGAATCCCGTCGCGGTAATACCGCATGATCGTCGGGTTCCAGAAGATCTCCTCGCGATGCCCGAGCGACCCGTAAAAGACCCGACCCTTGCCATAGGTGCGGATCCACGAGATCGCGAAATCGCTATCGGTCCGGTGGATGTCGTTCTTTTTCATGTTCGTCGACTGGGTGTCGAGCGTCATCAGCACCCGCAACGTGTTTCGCGAATAGGGATCACGGAACTGATAGATCTCATCGGTGATCCGAAACTTCTCTGCCGGATAGACCTCGCTCAGCGGGTGCTTGGGTTCGTTGACAACCACCCCGATCTCTTCGTGCCACGGGTGCGCGTTGAAGTAACCTCCGATCAATCGGCCGAACTCTTCCCAGTGGTAGTTCGAATCGGTCGACGAGTGGTACCCGATCAACCCACCGCCGGCGGCGACGAAGTCAAGCACCGATCTCCGCAACACCTTTTCGTAAGCTTCCTTCGTGTCGTTACGCCCCTGCATGTCGGCGTCCAGCGGCGTGATCCAAGGGCCGGTGGTGTTGTTGATGACCAGCCCATCGAACTGACTCAGGTTCTCGGGCAACAGCATCTTGATGTCGGTCGTCTCGGTCGCTTCCCAAGCACCTGTCTTTTCTCCCATCACTTTGGTGGCAAAGGCCCCGTGCGGGATCGAGCTGTGCTGGAACCCGATCGAACGGCTCCAGACCAACAGTTTGCGTGGCTTGTCGACCTTCACCCGCGGCCCGTCGGGCATCGCCGCACGGATCTTCTCCTGCTGCTCCGCCGTCACCTCACCACGGGCCACACCGATCGGCACCATGGCGAAGACGACACCGGTGGCCACGATCCATGCCCGAACTCGCGACGCCACCCGCTCCGCACTCGGTATCCGTTGCAACTTCACCTTCATGATTCGACCCGTGGTTAAATCGATTGCTGTTGATTGACTTACTGTTCTGCTGAAACACCCGCCTCAGCGGCGGGCGGGCCAATCGGCCGGATACCAAACGATCGCTACTCGCTCGACTTTTCGTCACCCGTCGGTTGCACCGTCACCGCCATCACGATCGGCGCGGTAACGCCACCCGACTTGACGAACTCGATGAACTTCACGACCTCCGCTCGCTTCGGCTCGATCGCCAAGTAACGGACCTGTCGGCCGTCGAGGTCGAACGCGAACTCCGAATCAGGGACGTTGAATTTACCGATGTAATCCGCGATGTGCCGGCCGTCGACGAGCGAGTGGTCTTCCTTCGCGCCGTCGACGTAATGGAGCCGAACGATCATCGAAGTCCCGCCGTCCCGCGGGCCCTGCGCCGCCCACCCGGCGACCCCGCCCAATAAGTGAATCCGCTTCACCCCCGTCTCACAGGGCAACATCACCGACTTGGGCATCGTCGGGGGCAAGTCTCCGTTGGGGCTGTGGAGCATGATCGCGTTCAGGCCGCTCGTTTGCGGATCGACCAGCACGAACGGTACCCCCTTGAACGTCTTGACGCCCCAATCGGGGAAGACGAGCCGCTCGATCGTGTTCTCCCGGCTATAAAACATCCCTCGGGTCGTGTTGACGGTCGCCACCTTGCCGATCGGCAACGGGACGTATTCCCCCTTGGTCGTGAGGTATTCGAGCAGGTCGACCAAACCCTGGTCGCCGAGCGTCTCTTCCAACCCTTCGGGCATCGCCGACTTGCGTGACGCGACGAGCTGGTCGATGTCCTCACGAAGGATCGTCTGCCGCTTCGCTTGGGCGTCAACCATCTCGATCGATGTCTTCGATTCCGCGGCCAACACCCCGTTGATGACGACGCCGTCATTGGTCAGCACGGTGTAGAGCCGATAGTTCGACTCGACGCTACGGCTGGGGTCGAGGATGTTGGCGAGCCATTCCGCTTTGGGGTGGACCGACATCCCGGTCAAATCCGGCCCGACGACATTCCCTTCACCTTGGTACTTATGGCAATTCGCGCAGTTCTTGGCGAAGAGCGCTTTACCCGCTTCGGCATTCCCCTTCCGCTGGGTCAATTGCATCTTCGCCTCGACGAGCCGTTGGCGGTTCGGATCGACATTGCTCCCTCCCGAAGCGAGCAGTTTCCGCGCCTGCGCCCGCAGCTCCTTGTCGGGGTGATCGGCGAGTGTCTGACGCTGCAGCGCGGACAAATCGCTGACGCCGAGCTTGCCCCCTTCGATCCCCTTGAGTAGCGCGGCCGTCATCGCGGGACGCGACAGCAACGTCTGCACGACCGTCTGGCGAACCGACGGGGTCGCGTCGACCAACAGCGTCACCAATTTGTCGGCGGCCTGCGGCGAAGAGCTCTTCCCGATCACGCCGACTAGCCCGGTCGCGAGCAGCGGCGGCGCGAGCGCATTGATCGGCTTGATCAACCGCTCGACAACCTCGGCACTGGAGGGCTCGAAGGCGATCAAGCGGTTGGCGGCACCGAGCCGTTCCGCCGGATCGAGCTTCACGTCTTCGAGCTGACGGGTGAGCAACTGCACGACCTCGGCCCGCTCGGCGCTCAGCGCGTCGCTTTTCCAAATTTCGGCCAATTGGATCAGCCCCGCCTTCGCGGCTTCGTCGCCCGAACGGAAGAGCGCTTTGATCGCTTCTTTACCGGCCGGGTCGACCGCGATCGCGGCATCGGCCGGCCAACCGGCGATCAAACCTTCGACGGTCTGCCCGACGAGCGCCGGATTGGCCCCTTGCCTGGCCCCGACCAGTCGCATCGTTCGGGCGGCCGCGGGGCGACTGCGGGCG
>JBEIRZ010000422.1:0-3814 GCA_040375695.1 Planctomycetaceae bacterium | reverse complement strand
CGAGTTGGGCGATCGGGTCGACGCCGTCTTGGTCGCGACGCCGGATCACATGCACGCCCCGGCGGCGATGATGGCGATGTCGATGGGGAAACATTGCTACTGCCAAAAGCCCCTAACCCACACCGTGTGGGAGGCGCGTCAGATGAAGCTGATGGCGGCTAAGAAGGACCTGACGACGCAGATGGGGAATCAGATCCATTCCAATCGCGAGTACCGCTTGGGGGTCAAGTTGATCCATGACGGTGCGATCGGCAAGGTGCGTGCCGTCCATTCGTGGGTCGGCGTTCAAGGGCGTCAGCACGCGGGGACGATCGATCGGCCGGCGACGGCGGCGGTTCCCCCCAACGTCAATTGGGACTTGTGGTTGGGTGCGGCCCCCGAGCGGCCGTTCGCGCCGGAGGTCTATCACCCGTTCAAGTGGCGTGATTGGCAAGACTTCGGTTCGGGCGCGCTGGGCGATTTCGGTTGCCACGTCTTCGACCCCGTCTTCGGTGCGCTCGAATTGACCGCGCCGAACAGCATCGTTGCCGAGAACGCCGGGACGAATCGCGAAGTCTGGCCCGGCCCCGAAACGGTGACCTATGTCTTCCCCGGGACGAAGCGTACGGCGGGTGACCAGATCACGGTGATCTGGCGAGATGGTGGGCTCAAGCCGCCAAGAGAACTGGCCCAGCTCCCCGAAGGGGTCCAATTGCCATCCGGAGGGTCGCTCTTTATCGGTGAGGGTGGGACGATGGTGCTGCCGCACGTCGGCATGCCTTCGCTCTATTCCGGTGGTAAAGCGGTACCGCTTCCCGAAAACGACGTGCAAGCGCTGAGCCATTGGCATGTTTGGGTCGACGCGGTGATCGCCGGGACGAAAACGAGCGACGGGTTCGATTATGCCGGGCCGTTGACCGAGACGGTCCAGTTGGGGAACGTCGCGGCGCTGCTGCCCGGGACCAAGCTCCGCTGGGACGCCGAAAAGCTGACGTTCATCGATGGCCCGCAGCAGGCCAACAAGCTACTGACAAAGTCCTACCGGCCGGGCTTCGAGATCCAGCCCGTGGCTTGACGCATCCTTAAAAAAACGTGTCGATTCGATCACTCCCTGACGGGCTTTTAGGGTTTGTCAGGGAGTATCGTTTTTCGGTCGCGAGTGATCAATCGGCGAGCCGTTAATGACTAGCCGTTAATGACTAGCCGTTAATGACTAGCCGTTAATGACTAGCCGTTAATGATAAGGGCGAGCCATTCGCCGGTTCGTTGGTGTTGCCGATCGTAATTGTCCGAGCCTTTTTCGACCCCTGGATCACGAACCGCGCGATGTACGTTCCGCTTTCATTTCGTGTCGACGACCCGCTCAAACTTTCGGCCTTCATCGATGCGAACAGCTTCGGGACGCTCGTCACCTGTCGCGCGGGGGTTCCGATGGCGACCCACTTACCGATGCGGCAAGTGACGCACGATGGCATCTGCAAACGAATTGTCGGGCACATGGCACGGGCGAACCCGCAGTGGCAAGATTTCGAAGCGGGTGGTGAAGTCTTAGCGATCTTTACTGGGCCACATGCCTACATTTCGCCCGCTTGGTACGTTCAAACGCCGGCGGTGCCGACATGGAATTACGCGGCGGTGCATGTCTATGGAACCCCGCGTGTGATCGATGATCATGATCGGATCGTCGGGATGCTCGAAGAGATGATCCGGCATTACGAAGGGGCTTCAAAGCGTCCTTGGGATGGGGTCCTTCCTGACGAATATCGCGACCGTTTGATCCGCGGGATCGTCGCTTTCGAAATCGAGGTGACGCGGATCGAAGGGAAGTACAAGTTGGGTCAGAACCGAAGCGAAGTCGATATCGAAGGGGTTCATCGTGCGCTCGTCGATTCCGGCGACCCGCAATCGCATGCGCTCGCCGCCTTGATGCGCGCCGAGGGGATGGTCATCGATCCGGATCGGCCGGGGTGAAGTTGCGGCGGCCTAAGGCGTCGGTTTTTTATGATCGCGACTGTCGCTTGGGCACGAACCACACGGGGTGGGAGGTTCCGCGTTGGCTCGGCTATAATCGGGGAGAAGTCCGTTTTCCTTGATTCGTTTTGGCCGTCATGATGATGTTCGTTGATCTCCGTCGAGCGGCAGCCTTGCGCGGTTTTTTGTTCGGCTTTTTGGTCATCGCGTTCGCTTGGTATTCGCCGACCGCGGTGGTAGCGGACGAGCCTCAGGTCGCCTTTGGCCGCGACGTCTTGCCGATCCTTTCCAAGAGCTGTTTCGCGTGCCACGGGCCGGATGAAGGTGTGCGGGAGGCTGGGTTGAGGCTTGATGTCGAGACGGAGGCGAAGCGGCGGGGCGAGTCGGGGGCCGCGATTGTCGCTGGCGATCCGGGTGCGAGCGAGATGATCGCCCGTTTGACGAGCAGTGATCCGGAGGTGGTGATGCCGCCGCCCGATTTCGAGCGACGGGTTTCGCCGGAGGAGATCGAGACGTTGCGGCGCTGGATCGCCCAGGGCGCGGTGTGGCAGCGGCACTGGGCATTCGGCCCGATCGTCCGTCCCACGATGACGATCGACGACCTGGTCCGCGCCCGATTGGCATCGAAAGGATTATCGATGAGGCCACCGGCCTCGCCGCAAACGCTTGCCCGCCGGCTGTCGCTCGATCTGATCGGGTTGCCACCGACCCCCGAGGCCGCCGATGCGTTGGCGATCGACCCTTCGCCGGAGGCCTATGAACGGTTCGTTGATACGCTGCTCGCGCGGCCGCAGTTCGGCGAGCATTGGGCCCGCATGTGGCTTGACCTGGCCCGTTATGCCGACACCAAGGGGTACGAGAAGGATCGTGGCAGGACGATGTGGCCCTATCGTGATTGGGTCGTCAAGGCATTTAACGATGACATGCCGCTCGACCGGTTCACCGCGGAACAGTTGGCCGGGGACCTCCTTCCTAACGCCACGAATGACCAATTGGTCGCGACGGGGTTCCACCGCAACACGATGTCGAACGACGAAGGGGGGACGGACGACGAAGAGTTTCGGATCGCGGCGGTGAAGGACCGGATCGAGACGACCGTTCAAGTCTGGATGGGGCTGACTTTGAAGTGTGCGCAGTGCCACAGCCATAAGTACGACCCGATCCCGACGGAAGATTACTACCGGTTTTTTGCCCTGTTCAATCAGACCGAGGACGCCGATCGTCCTGACGATTCGCCGAAGTTGGAATTGGTGAGCGACGAACAGAAAGCGACGCGTCAGCGGTTGCGACGCGAGATCGCCGATCTGAAAGAACGCTTGCGAGTCGCCGAAGAAGATGCGGCGGTTGGGGTGGCCCTCCCTTCCGGTGAAAGGGCCTCCGGTGAAAGGGCCTCCGGTGAGGGGACGCCCGGTGGCAGTACGCAAGCTTCGTCTGAACGTCCCGCGTGGATCGCCGCGGCTATCGAGTCGGCGAAGTCGAAGGGTGGGGCGACGCTCGCGATCGGCGAGAAGCACGACGTCACCGCGGCGGGCGAGTCACCTGCGGAGGACACCTATGAAGTCGTGTTGAAGCTGGCGGCTGGCAAATACACGGCCCTTCGGTTGGAAGCGTTACCGGTCAAAAATGCGGCAGGGGATTGGGTCGTCGGTCGCAGCGCCGCCGATCCGAATTTCGTCGTTTCGGAGCTCGTCGTCCGCCCTGTGGGTGACGTGCCGGGCGAGGGTGGCGAGGGTCAAGGTGCCTGGAAATTGAAAGAGGCGCGAACCGATTTCGCGCAAAGTGGATGGCCCGCGGTGGGTGCGATCGACGGTGACTTGAAGACGGGTTGGGCCGTTTCGCCACACAAGGATCGGCGGCATGTTTG
>JBEIRZ010000603.1:0-2006 GCA_040375695.1 Planctomycetaceae bacterium | reverse complement strand
GCGGTTCTTTTCCGAAGGGGCGTCGTTCGGCGATCTGAATCGCGACGGCAAGGCCGACTTAGTCGCCGGGCCGTTCTGGTTCGAAGGGCCGAGCTTCGAAAAGCGAAATGCCTACTACACCCCCGCCCCGTTCGATCCTCACGGCTATTCGGACAACTTCTTCGCCTATGTGCAGGATTTCAACGCCGACGGTTGGAACGACATCCTGATCTACGGCTTCCCCGGCAAGGACGCGTCGTGGTTCCAGAACCCTGCCGGCAAGGAGGGGGCGTGGCAACGGCACGTCGTCATCGATACGGTCGATAACGAATCGCCGACCTGGGGCGACCTGACCGGCGATGGCAAGCCGGAGGCGATCTGTTCGGTCGAGGGGTACTTCGGTTACGCCTCGCCCGATTGGTCGGCACCTGAAAAGAAATGGACGTTTCACAGGATCAGCGATCAGACGGCGGGGCAAAAGTTCACGCACGGTTTGGGGTTCGGCGACGTCGATGGGGATGGCCGCACCGATTTGCTCGAAAAGACAGGTTGGTGGCAACAACCCGCGTCGTTGGAAGGGGACCCGGTGTGGAAGAAACATCCCTTCGCGTTCAGCGGGCCGGGCGGGGCGCAGATGTATGCCTACGACGTCGATGGCGACGGTCGCAATGACGTGATCACCAGCCTCGAAGCGCACGGGCACGGCTTGGTCTGGTACCAACAGCTCGCCGGCGGAGAAGGTTCGCCGAACTTCAAGGCCCACACGATCTTGGGGAAGGAGCCGGCCGATAACCCGTATGGCGTCAAGTTTTCGCAGATCCACGCGATCGATCTGGTCGATATGGACGGCGATGGGTTGAAGGACATCGTCACCGGCAAGCGCTGGTGGGCGCACGGGCCCAAGGGTGACCCCGAGCCGAACGCGCCGGCGGTGATTTATTGGTTCCAGCTCCGGCGGCTCGCCGACGGCACGGTCGATTGGGTCCCGCACCTGATCGATGACGACAGCGGGGTCGGGGTCCAGGTCGTTACCGGCGACTTTAGCGGCGACGGCTTGCCCGACGTCGTCGTCGGTAACAAGAAAGGTGCCTTCGCCCACATCCAAGAGCGTCGCAAGGTTTCGCAAGCCGAGTTCGATGCCTTGCAACCGCGGCTTCGCCAAGGGGTGTTGCAAGGGGCGACCCCGGAAGAGGCGGCCGCGGCGATGACGGTCCCTCCTGGTTTCCGCGTGTTGCTCGCCGCGGGTGAGCCCGACGTCTCCCAACCGATCGCGATGGCGATGGACGATCGTGGGCGGGTGTGGGTCGCCGAAGCGTATGCCTACCCACGACGGGTCGCTGACGAAGAGGCCCGCGACCGGATCCTGATCTTCGAGGATCGCGACGGTGACGGAAGATTCGACCAACGGACCCTCTTTTACGAAGGTCTGAACTTGGTGAGCGGGTTGCAGGTCGGTTTCGGCGGCGTGTGGGTCGGCGCGGCGCCGTACCTGCTGTTCATTCCCGACCGCGATGGCGACGACAAGCCCGATGGCAAGCCCGAAGTGATGCTCGATGGCTGGGCCTATCAAGACACCCACGAGACGCTCAACAGTTTCGTCTGGGGCCCGGACGGATGGCTCTACGGTTGCCATGGCGTCTTCACGCATTCGAACGTCGGCAAGCCGGGTGCGGACGATGCGAACCGGACCCGGATCAATGCGGGGATTTGGCGTTATCACCCGACGCGTCACGAATTCGAAGTCTTCGCCGAAGGTACGAGCAACCCGTGGGGCGTCGATTTCGATTCGCACGGCCAAGCCTTCGCGACCGCCTGCGTCATCCCGCACCTCTATCACATCATCCAAGGTGGCCGGTACCAGCGACAGGCGGGGCAGCACTTCAACCCGCATACCTACGACGACATCAAGACGATCGCTCGCCATCGCCACTGGGTCGGCAACCAGTGGAACAACGACGATCGCGAGAAGTCGGATGCGATCGGCGGCGGGCACGCCCACGCCGGGGCGATGGTCTATCAGGGCGGGG
>JBEIRZ010000199.1:0-8117 GCA_040375695.1 Planctomycetaceae bacterium | reverse complement strand
GTCGCGCAGTCGGCCTGATCCTCGCAGCAGCAATGGATCTTGAAGCCCCCTTCGCATTTCTCGAACCGCACCACACAGCGTGGCATCATCACCATGCGATTCCCTGGGGCGTATTGCGGCGTCACGCCGCTAAAGGTTTCTCGGGTTTGGGGGGTGAAACAACCTGCCGGGAAACGCTCGAACATCACCGCTTGTGACATCGTCTCAAACTCCTTCGTTGCTGGCGCCAGACTCGCGTCGCGATCGCTCGGAACGGATAGGGTCCGAGTTCAGGTCGGCCCTCGCGTTCTCGCAGGCGCCAATCGATGTCGCCTCCGCCAGCCTGCGGTCGGCTTCATCTCCTCGATTAAGAATGCCTCCCGCATGCGGCGGGTCAGCGAAGTTTCAAAGATCCCACAAATCGGCGCGACGGGTCAAGCCCGATCGTCACGATCAAAGGGGCCAGAAGTAGGTGATCAGCGGGATGGCGATGATCCACAGGAGGACATTCAGCGGCATCCCGACCCGGAAGAAATCGCCGAAACGATACCCCCCCGGGCCATAGACCATCATGTTCGTCTGGTACCCGATCGGGGTCATGAAGCTCGCCGAGGCCGATAACACCAGCGCGATCAAAAACGGTTCGGGGTTGACCCCATAGATCCGCGCGGTCTCGATGCAGAACGGGAAGAGCAACACCGCGACGGCGTTGTTCGTGATCACCTCGGTCAGGACCGAACCGAGGAAGTAAAAGACGGCCAGCGCGGCGATCGGGCCCCAGGCCGATGTCCCGTCGACCAGCGTTGTTGCCATCGCCGTCGCCAACCCCGAATTCTTGATCGCCGACCCGATCCCGAACGACGCCGCGATCGTGATCAGCACCTGCCATTCGACGCTCCGGCGGGCTTCGCCGGTCGACAAACACCCCGTGGCGATCATCGCCACCGCGGCCAAGGTCGACGCCAGAAGGATCGGGATCGAACCGCTGGTCATCAGCAGCAACATCGCCACGAAGATCACCAGCGACACCTTCGCGCGGTCCCGGCGGATCGGCCGCCAATCCTCGACGTCGCTGACGAGGTAAAAATCGGGGTTGTGCCGGTGGGCCCGCGCGAAGTGCGAACCGGTCTGCATCAGCAGCGTGTCGCCCGACATCAATTCGATGTCCCCGATCTTCTGTTCGACCCGCTTCCCCGCCCGATGGACCGCGATCACCGCGGCGCCGTAAACGGCGCGGAAATCGGCCTCGCGGATCGTCTTGCCGATCACCGGGCAGCTCGGCGAGATCACCGCCTCGACGAGCCTCCGCTGCCGCTGCTGCTTGGGCCCTTCCGAGGCGGCCCCATCGGCGATCGGTTCCAGGCCAGGTATTTTTTCCAGCTCGATGATGCTGCTGACGATCCCGGTGAAGGTCATCTGGTCGTTGGCGCGGATCACCTCGTCCGGCCCGACGGGGGAAATCGCGACGCCCTCCCGTTCGATCTCGACGAGGTACAGCCCCGGCAACCTCCGCAGCCCCGCCGTCTCGACCGTCGCACCGGCCAAACGGCAACCCGGTTTGACCCCCATCTCGACGAGGTACTCACGCTGCGTCTCGCCGAACTGTTCGATCAATTCCTTGCGGTCGGGAAGGAGCCGTCTGCCGATCGTCAGCAGGTAGACGAAACCGACGATCGCGTAGGGCAAACCCGCCTTGCCGATTTCGAACAGCGTGAAGCCCCGCATCCCCTGGTCGAGCATCAGCCCGTTGATGACCAGGTTTGTCGACGTCCCGATCAGCGTGCAGGTCCCGCCAAGGATCGTCAAAAACGACAGCGGGATCAGAAGCTTCGATGGCGAGACGTCATTCTTGCGGCACCAATCGACGACCACCGGCAAGAACATCGCGACGATCGGCGTGTTGTTGAGGAAGGCCGACATCGGCATCACGACCCCGCCCAAACGCCACAGTGCGCCGGTCTCGCTGCGGGCGCTCCCGAGCACCTGGTGACCGATGTAATCGAGCATCCCGGTTTCGCGCAAGCCCGCGACGACGATGAAAAGGCAAGCGACGGTCAACATCCCCGAATTCGCGAAGCCCGCGAAGGCCTCGTCGGTGGTGATCACCCCCGCCGCGGCCAACACCGCGCCGGCGGCGACGAAGATCAAGTCGGGTGGGGCCCAATTGCGGGCTAGCGTGATGAACGCCACCGCGACGACCGCCAACGTCAACCAAGCGTCACTGCCCATGCGTCTTCTTTCAAGATCCTTAACCGATAGCCAATTCGTCTCTGATCCGGAGATTGTAATTGGCGGGCGGTCGATTTTAAGCCAAAATCTCGTTCGCGACCTTGCCGGCTACGTCGGTCAGGCGGAAGTCACGCCCGGCGTAAGGGTAAGTCAGCCATTCGTGATTCAGGCCCATCAGGTGGAGCAAGGTCGCGTGCAAGTCGTTGGTGTGCATCCGACCTTCGACGGCCCTGACCCCGTACTCGTCCGAACCGCCGTGGGTAAAACCCGGCTTGACCCCGGCGCCGAGCAGGAACATCGGATAGCCGGTGATGTTGTGGTCCCGCCCGTCTTCGCCTTGCGTCGTGGGCTGGCGCCCGAATTCGCTCCCCACCAGCACCAGCGTATCATCGAGCATCCCGCGTTTAGCCAAGTCATCGATCAGCGCGGCGACGGGCCGGTCGATCGAACCGCAACGGTCGATCAACCCTTTGTGGAGGTTGTTGTGGTGGTCCCAGCCCGGCTGGCAGATTTCGACAAAGCGGACCCCCGCTTCACTCAGCCTTCTGGCCATCAGGCACTGGCGGGCGAAAGAGGCGGTCTTGGGGTCATCGATGCCGTAGGCGTCGAGCGTCGCTTGGGATTCACCGGAGAGGTCGAGCAAGCTCGGTACGGTGGATTGCATGCGGAACGCCAATTCGAACGACTCGATCACCCCTTCGACGGCATCCGGGGCGTCGGGGGCTTCGGCGAATCGACGGTTGAGCGATTGGATGAAATCGAGCTGCTGGCGTTGGTTGCCTGGGGCTGACCGTGGCTTAAGATCGGGCACGTACCCTTGATCGTCAACGCGGCTCCCTTGGAAATGGGCTGGCAAAAAAGCACTTCCGTAATTGACGGCGCCGCCGAAATTGGCTGGCGGGTTGATGGTAACGTACCCCGGGAGGTCTTGGTTTTCTGTACCCAAACCGTACAGCAACCAAGCCCCCATGCTGGGGCGTGTGAGCGTCGCGTTCGCGGAACCGGTGTGGAGTTGGACGACCGCTTGAGGGTGGGCCGGCGTATCGGTGTGCAGCCCCCGGAGCCAGCAAAACTTATCGGCGTGGGAGGCGATGTTCGGCAAGAGTTCCGAGAACCAGGAACCCGTATCGCCGTGCTGGGAGAACTTGAACTTGGACGCGACCAATTTGCCGCCGTTGGGCCCCGGCTTCCCGTCATCCTGGATCAACCGCGGCTTGTACTCGAACGTGTCGTGCTGGGACATCGCCCCCTGCAAAAAGACGAAGATGATTCGCTTCGCCTTCGCCGGATGATGCGGCTGTTTGGGTGACAAAGGCCCGGCGGCAGGAGCGGCTTGCGTCACACGCCGCTCGCCGAGCATCGATGCCAGTGCGACCAAGCCGAGGCTCGCCCCGGTTCGTCGGATCGTTTCGCGTCTGGAGATCTGGTTACGGGTCGTGGTCTTCATTTCGCTTCCTTGATGCATATTGCTAAATGGTTTTTTGTCGCCTTCATCCGGGCCTTGTCCCGACGAGAACGCGGTTGATTTAGCGGAGATAACGGAATTCGGCTGACGCGACGAACGCCTGGTGGAGCATCGACCAGGCGGATCGTATGTTCAGACCGTCAGCGGTCCGGTCGGCTTGATCGGTCACTTCTTCGGCACCCCCATCCGCCGGTTCGCTTGGGTTAGCTGACTCGGCGACCAGGTGGAGGAACGATTGCGCTTGGTCGATCTCGGATGGCGTGGCGTCTCGACCCAGTAGCCTGATATAGCTTCTACGGATCGCCTCGCGTTCTTCCGACATCGAAGTCACCCCGAATCGGCCCGCGGCGTCGTCCGAAAGGTTAGTAACGAATTCGGAGTTCAGCAGGAAGAGCGATTGGCCGGGGACGTTTGTCGCTTCGCGTTTAACGGTTACCAAACTCTGTTCTGCGGGGTCGAACGCGGCGAGCGCTCGTGGGGTGACCCCTCGCAACAACGGCAGGTAGATGCTGCGGGCGCGACTCGTGTCGGCCGCCTGGTGAACCCGCTTCGCTTCCGCGCCGTTGTCGCCCATTTCGACCATCGGTAACCGTGCGGCCGGCGACGCTTCGACGCGACCGTGTTCGAGTTCCCCGCTGACCATCAAGGCCGCGTCACGGATTTCATCGGCCGACAACCGGCGGGGGGAATGTCGCCACACCAGCAGGTTACCGGGATCGACATCGAGGTGCTGGCGGTTCACTTCGCCCGACAAACGGTAGGCACGCGAAAGGACCAGTTCGCGGATCAGTCGCTTGCGGCTGAAACCGACCGAAATGAGCCGCTTGGCTAAGTGATCGAGCAGCTCCGGATGGCTTGGCGATGCGCCCGACGTCCCGAAATTATCGGGTGTGGAAACGATCCCCTCGCCGAACAGCTTCTGCCAGATCTGATTCGCGGCGACGCGAACGAAAAGCGGGTTTTCGGGGCTCGTCAGCCACTCCGCCAGCTCCAGACGGCCGCTCCTGTCGGCCGGTATCGAACGGCTCGCAGGGACATGCAACAGCGACGGGAAACCCCTCGGAATGACCGGCCCGAGTTGCTCCGCTTCGCCCCGCAACCGCAGTGCCGTATCGGCGACCTGTGGGGCGTCGCGGAGCGCGTGCGCCATGGTCAAACCGGCGACTTTCAACGCGTCGTGTTCCGCCTTCGCCTCGTCGAGTTCGGTGCGATACTTCCGCTGAACACGTTGTCCGTTTGCCGCCAGCGCTAAACCCTCGGGGGTTCCACGGATCTTGTCCCACGCCGCTTGGGCAGCAGCGACCTTAGCGGCCGCGGCTTCGAGGGCTTCTGGCGACGCTGGCTCACCCCGGGCACTCAGTGTTACCAAGGATTGCGGGTCGTAATAATCGAGTCCTCCTCCACCCATCTTGTTCCGCACGCCTGCCCCGTTGACCGTACTGGTGAAGATCCCGGCCAGCGCGTAGTAATCCTCTTGCGGGATCGGATCGAATTTATGGGCGTGGCAACGCGCGCAAGAGACGGTCAGCCCGAGGACGCCGCGGGTCAAGACGTCGATCTGCTCATCAACGTTGTCCATCTCGAATCTCGTCTTGAACCGCTGATTAACATCCTTGACCCCGATCGCCAAATAGCCCGTCGCGACCAGCAATCGGTCCCGCTGTGCATCCGAGAGGTTGGCCTCTTGCAAGGCGATCAGATCCCCCGCCACCTGTTCGCGGATGAAACGATCGATCGGCAAATCATCGTTAACGCTGTCGATCACATAATCGCGATATCGCCACGCATGGGGGTAGGGGATGTTTCGCGATGGCCCGGTCGACTCGCCATAGCGAGCGACATCCAGCCAGTGCCGACCCCACCGCTCGCCGAATGCGGTCGATGCCAATAGCCGATCGACCACGGCTTCGAAGGCCCGGTCGGAATCATCCGCCAGAAAGGCTTCGATTTCACCTTCGGCGGGGGGTAAACCCGTCAGGTCAAACGTCACACGGCGGAGCAACGTCGCACGGTCAGCGTCACCGACCGGTTTCAGCCCCCTCCCTTCCAACGCCGCCAAAATGAAGCGGTCGACGTCATTGGCAGCCCATTCGTTGTCTTGCGGCGATGGGACCGACGGGTCGGATAAAGGTTGCCATGCCCAGTGGTCCCGTTTGATCGATTCGTAGATTTCTCGTGGGTCTTCACCCTCAACGGCAACCTGAACCTCGGCCGCTGGCCAAACCACACCCCTCTCGATCCAGCGTTTCAAGTCGGCGACCTCCGATTCGGAAAGCGGTTCACCCTCCGGGGGCATCCGCTTGTCCGGGTCGCTGCTAGTCACCCGCTCGATCAGATGGCTCTTCCCGATGTCCGCGGGGACTACGGCGGCCCCCGAATCCCCACCGACTAGCAACCCGTTACGGTCGTCGACCCGCAAGCCGCCCGAGGGCTTCGTCTCCGCCGCATGGCAAGCGTAGCACCGACCGACGAGCAGCGGTCGGATTTTCGATTCGAAGAATTCCACCTCCCCCGCCGCGTCGTCCCCACGAACCTCCGCCGCCTCGACCCGGCAGGCCGTCCCACCGCAGCACGCGATCACCATCAGAGCGACCAGAGCCCACAGCCGTTTGGCGACAGCCTCGCCCGTCCATCGATCCCGATCCGAATATTTCCCGTCCATTTTTTGCCCTTTAGCCCTGGCCATGTCGCGGCCCGTCTCTTGCCCGATCAAACTTCTAGGGGCCCGTATCGACCCCGCCCCCACCAACCCTTTGCCGACTCGATGCCCCCTTCGTGCGGAACTGGTGCCGACAGGTCCCCTGAAAGCGAATCCCATGCCAAACAAGTGAAAGGTCGACGTTTCGTCCGCAATTTCGATAATTCGTAGCGAAGTTAACGATTAGGACGCCCAGAACCCCCCCCCGATCGTCCCCCCTTCTCATTGGACAGCTACGAAACCCTTCTTCGGCCCCGTGTCGGATCACGGGCGCCCGTGAGATGGCATGGGTGAATCGTTGAAGTGATCTTTAAATCCCGTAGCCGCAGACGGTCGGGGCGATGATCGTTACTCGCGACGGCACCTCGTTCCATTCGGATGGCTGCTCGGCAAAGATTTAACGCGGCTTCTCTTTTGGCTTTTCTTGCCGCCTGCGAGGTCTTGATCCGCCTGGGTGGTCGCGCGGTGCGACTGGCGAGCGGTTGTTTCTCCAAGCCCTGTTTGTCGCAACGATGGCGAACCGTTGATCCGGTTCGACGGTTATCTTCCTGGCTAAGGGGCTGATTTTTGAAGCGTTCGGTGCCGTCCCGTTGGTCACCTTGCGAAAAGGTTTATGCTGTTTGGTGTTGGCGTGGCGAATCGCCGATGCCGAGCGTTTTCCGAAGCGGCGTGATTCGTTGTCAGGCCACATCGCGGAAATCGCATTTGAACAAATTGCTTCGATGACGGCGGGAGGAGGCTGCGATGGTCGGAAGGGTACTCTTGGGGGTCGCGGTCCTGTTCGCGACGGTGGCAACTGGCGAGGAATCGCGCGAAATCTATTCTGGCCAAGGGGATAAATCGCCCAAGCAACCGCAGGCCTTTGTCGCGGTCGACGGGGCGACGCATTTGACCTTTGGCGTCGGCAACGAAGTCTTTTATGCCCGTGGCCAAGGGGAATCATTTGACCAACCGCTTCGCGCCTTCACCGTCCCCAACATGTCGCTGGGGATGCGGCGTGGCCCGCGGATCGCATCGTCGGGGGATGCGATCGTCATCACCGCGATCGGCGGGGCGCAAGGGAAGGGACGCGACGGCGATCTGATCGCCTACCGATCGACGGATCGGGGGAAGCGTTGGCAGGGGCCGATCCGCGTCAATGATGTCGATGCTTCGGCACGCGAAGGGTTGCACGCCATGACCGCAACAGAAGCGGGCGTTTTGTGGTGCGTGTGGCTCGACCTCCGCGCGAAGAAGACCGAGCTTTATGCTTCGAAGTCGCTCGATGGCGGCCTGACTTGGCAGCGCAACCGGCTCGTCTATCGTTCGCCGGGAGGGAGCATTTGCGAATGTTGCCACCCATCGGTCGTGGCCCGGGGCGACACGGTCCAAATCCTCTTTCGCAATTCCCTCGGTGGCAACCGCGACATGTATTTGGTGACCTCCGACGATGCGGGGAAGACGTTCGGCGAGGCGGTCCGTTTGGGTGACATGCACTGGGTTCTGAACGCCTGCCCGATGGACGGCGGGATGTTGGCCGTCGACGAGGGGGGCAGTGTCGCGACCGTGTGGAGACGCGAAGGGATGCTCTACTGGACCGCAGGGCCCGCCGCGGAAGAACGCGTGTTGGGTAAAGGGGAACAGGCCTGGGTCGCCTCGGATCCGTCGGGCAGCTATGCCGTTTGGACCACCGCACGCGAAGGGGATTTGGTCTTCGCGAGGCTCGGTTCCGATCCGCAACGGGTCGCGACCGCTTCCCGTGACCCG
>JBEIRZ010000146.1:0-10427 GCA_040375695.1 Planctomycetaceae bacterium | reverse complement strand
TCTCCGAGACGTCCGAGCACCCACCCCCCGCGTCTCGGAGAGACACGACTACTTATTCCCAAACTCTCAACATAAGTAGGGACGTATCTCCGAGACGTCCGAGCACCCAACCCCCGCGTCTCGGAGAGACACGACTACTTATTCCCAAACTCCCAACATAAGTAGCGACGTATCTCCCAGACGTCCGCTGGCCGTCGCGATTACCACGAAGCTCATGCAATTGGCGGCATGTCATAGCCTTGGACGCCTGGAAGCCTATCCCACTGAAAGCTATCGCGATGACGGCGAGCCCTTCTGCCGTAGGACCGACGATTGATCAGGCGTTCGTCCCCGTCCTTTTTTGCGTGAATCCCGAATCCCGGGTACGACCCCAAAAAGGCCTATCAAACACCGATGCGAAGCAGCGCGAGCTGCCCGGTCCGTCAAGACAACGATCGATGTTTCATTGCCTCAGGTTATTCAAAAGCTCACCGGAGACCGGACGACTTGCGCCCTACCGCTACATCGAGCGTTAATCGCCGGACCGATTCACGTGCCGCTGCGGACCAATTCATAAATCGCGATCGCGCCGGCGACCGAGACGTTTAGCGAATCGACGCCAGGGGCCATCGGGATCACCGCCGCGGCGGTGCATGCCGACACCAGATCGGCCGGCAACCCGTCCCCTTCATTACCCATCAACAACAGCTTCGGACGCGAAGCGTATTCGGCGTGCTGTGTGACATGGCTCAGCGGGATCGCACCCTTGGCCAGCGTCGTCGCGATCGTGAACCATCCCCCGCGGCGTTCGTTCTCGATCAGCCAAGCCAGCGTGTCATCCAAATCGATGAACCGCATCCGCAGCGCCGTCCCCATGCTGACCCGCAGCACCCGCCGACAGAGCGGGTCGACGGTCTGGCGGTTGACGACAAACGTTTCGATCCCGAAGGCCGCCGACGTCCGGATCAGGCTACCGAGGTTCTCTTGGTCGTTCAGCGATATCGCCGCCAGCGCGATCCGCGACGGATCGAGAACAAAGTCACCCGGCCGCCAACCACGCCCCTCCCCAGCGTCGACTTCGCCGCTCTGGCCGGGATCTTCCGGCGGCAGGAGCGTCTCGGCGGGGAGGAACGGTTCGCGTCGTCCGCAGGCGAGCAACCCGCGATGAAAATTGAAACCGGAGACCTCGCGCATTAACGTGGGAGGGACGACCAAAACGGGGGTTTCGGGGCGGACAAGGTCGCGGACCCAATCGAGCCGTTTGGCTTCGGCCAAGACCGAGACGGTCTGGTACCGGCTTTGGAGCAACCGCTGGACCACCAGCCGGCCTTCGGCGATGAAAAGTTCCCCGCGGCGTCGGACGTCTTCCGACTTCAGGTCGCGATAGGGATCGAGCCGCGGATCGGCGATGTCGGTGATTTCGATCAGATTCATGCGGCGATGGCGAGAAAAGGTGGCGGGATGAGACGCCCTAGTCTCACCCCGCCCTCTTTATTATCGCGAGGAAAGACGACCGGGGTTTGATGTGGAAACGATCCCACTCGCACCCACCCCCGAACGTCTCTGCCGAACCGTGCGTGGAGGAAACCACCCTGTCTCCTCTCACCGGCACCCAATGTATCGGCGGCCCAGGGATCAAAATGAGCACAAACTTCACAACCGGATCAACCCGCACCCGTGATCGGGGCGTGGCGTTCCGCTTAGGTAAAGTTTGACGCCTGGGGGACGACTCCCTCAAGGGCTCGGGCAAAACTTTCAAGATTTCGTTATGCTTAAAGCTCTTCGGTACGGACCCCTCCCTTTTTCCCATTTTCGTTGGTATCCCGATGCAACCACTAACCTCCCGCCGCCAGTTCCTCGTCACCTCCGGAGCCGTCGCCGCCGCGGCCGTGATCGCCCGCCCCGCGGCAGCCTTCGCCGCGTCCGAACCCCCGTTCAAGATTTCGCTCGCCGAGTGGTCGCTCCACCGGTCGATCCGTGACCAAAAGAAGGTCGACCACCTCGATTTTGCCAAAGTCAGCAAGGAAAAATTCGGGATCGACGCCGTCGAATACGTCAACCAGTTCTTCAAGGACAAGGCCAAGGACGAGTCGTACCTCGGCGACATGAAAAAGCGGGCCGCCGACCACGGCGTCAAGAGCCTGTTGATCATGATCGATGGCGAAGGGAACCTCGGCGCCCCGAATGAAGCCGATCGGGCCAAGACGGTCGACAACCACAAGAAGTGGGCCGACGCCGCAAAGTTCCTCGGTTGCCACTCGATCCGCGTCAACGCCGGTAGCTCCGGCAGCTACAAGGAACAGCAGAAGCTCGCCGCGGACGGCCTCCGCAGGCTCAGCGAATATGCCGAAACGCTCGGCCTGAACGTCATCGTCGAAAACCACGGCGGGCTGAGCAGCCACGGCCAATGGCTCGCCGGCGTGATGGACATGGTCAACATGAAGAACTGCGGGACCCTCCCCGATTTCGGCAACTTCTTCATCCGTCGAGGCGACGAGCCGCTGGAATACAACCGTTACCTCGGGGTCGAAGAGTTGATGCCCTTCGCCAAAGCGGTCAGCGCCAAGAGCCACGACTTTGACGAATCCGGCAACGAGACCGCGACCGATTACCGCCGCATGATGAAGCTGGTCCTCGCCGCAGGTTACAACGGCTACGTCGGGATCGAATACGAAGGGGGCAAGCTCGATGAGTTCACCGGGATCCAAAAGACCAAGGAACTGCTTCAGCGGCTGCAAACCGAGCTCGCCCCGAAGGCGTGACCCATCCCAGGGTAAAGGTTGAAGCCAGTTCGCTCGGTTAACCAGTTCGTTGGGTGAAACAACTCAGGGCCCGATCGCTAGCAATCACTTGCTAACGATCGGGCCCTGCTCATTTCATCGATCCGCTCAAGTATCTCGACGTTGGCCCGATGGCCCAAATTCGATCGATCAGGCCCGATCAGGCCTTCGGCTTGCTGACCCGCTGGACCGCCAACATGACCAATCCCCACAGGACGATCGTGGTGGCGAGCCATAGCCCGAGCATCCCCGGGTGAAGGAGCGGGAACCTGTCCGAACGCTGCAGCGGGAAAATGAACGTCGCCAGGAAGGGCAATAGCACCCCGGCGAAGAGGGCGACCAGCGGCACGCGGCTCGCCATCTGCATCCCATGCTTCCCCGCTAACAGCAACAGCCCGGCTACGAGGGGCAGGCTGAGCATGAAGGTGCTGATCGCCCAAACCAGACAGTCGCCACCCATGTTGTTGCTGACGTCGCCAAGCAGCGGGAAGGGGTAAGACGCGTCGACCATGTCCCTGACCCGAGCCCCCATGAACCAGGCCGCCGCCCCGCCGATTAAACCCGCGATGACACCGACCAATGCGGTCAACCCCGCCGACCGCCCCATCCCCGCCAACACCGGGACCAACCCCAGGGCCAAACCCAACGACATGAAGTGGACCAAGCCGTTCCCCAACCGCGTCTGGGCTTCCGATTCTGCCAGCTTCCGCTGCTCTTCCGGCGGGCTCGTCGGTTGGACGTTAAGCAACTCGACGGGGACTGAGAAAAATTTGGGGACAAAAGTGTTGTAGCCCCAACCCAACAGGAAGGCGATCGCCAGCGCCGCTAGCAATCTGCCGGGGGTCAAGGCCCGGTCTGCCGCGATGGCGGAAGGATCGGCGGTTTCGGTCGTGATCCCGGCAACGTATGGGTCTTGGTCTGACATGGTGACGTCTTTATGAAGAGGGAAGATGAAGTCGGAAAAAGGCCCAAGCGATCGCTAGCATTGGGTAACGCAGAGCCTAGTTGTTAGCCCCCCGCGGGGCAATGGGAAATGCCCCTCTGGTCCCGCCCTGGCCGGGTCCCGAGCGGCTCGACAGAAACTCGCCTTGTTTCGCATTCGAGCCGCTTGCTAATACCCACCCACCGAAGCTTGAGCTTACCCCTAGAGGACTACGTATGCCGCGGAGGCCGGATCATTTCCGACTCGCCCTGTTGATCGTGATCGCGGTCTGCCCGACCGGCGTTTACGCTCAATTCGGCGGTGGCATGGGGGGCGGTGGTGGCAACATGCCTGACATGGGCGGCTTCAAGGACAAGCCCGCCTTCCGGGAAATCGTCCAGCAAAAGGGCGGGATCAAGCCCAAGCCGAAAGAGACCGATGTCATCGTCCAAGATGTGACCATCTCCGGCAATTCCCGGATCTCGACCGACGAAGTCTTCCAAAAGCTACAAACCCGCAAGGACCGCTTCTACGATTTCGAAACGGTCCTGGCCGACATCCGCAGGTTGCACGAACTTTTCGAATTCGCCACCTACGAACTCCGCGAAGTCCCCGGCGGGATCGCCGTCCACTTCAAGGTTCGCGAACGGCCGTCGATCTCGCGCGTCGTCTACCACGGCAACCGCGCGATCAACGAACGCGACCTCAAGGGACGCTCCGGGGTCAACGAAGGGGATCCGCTCAACGAATTTTCCCTCGAATCGGCCCGTCGCCGGCTGGTCGATTATTACCGCGAAGAAGGTTTCAACCAAGCGACCGTTGCGACGGTCCGCGGGATCGACGACGACATGGGCGCGATCCTCTTTCGCATCAACGAAGGCCCGAAGGAACGGATCGCTTCGATCCAGATCAAAGGGAACAGCATCGTCACCGAAGCCCGGCTCAAGAAGGTCATCAAAAGCCGCGACGCGACCATGGGTGTGCTTCGTTACTTGAATAACAAGGCGAACCTCAGCAAGATTGACGAAGACGTGCAGGTCCTCCAGTCGTATTACCACAACCTCGGCTTCCTCACCGCGTCGGTCGGCCGCAGCATCGATTACGACGCGTCGGGTAAATGGCTCAACGTCACCTTCATCGTCGACGAAGGGATCCGCTACAGCGTCAATGATGTCAAGATCGTCGGCAACCGATACATCGAAACCGAATCGCTCCGCGAACGACTGTCGCTCAAGCCGGGAGACTATTTCAACGGCACGCTCCTGCGCAAGGACATCGCCGAAATCGTTTACGGTTACGGGTCGTTCGGTTTCATCTACGCCGAGGTCAAGCCTCAGACCGTGATGCGTGACGAGAACGACCGCGTCGACCTGGTCTACACGATCGAGGAAGGGGATCGGTGGAAGATCCGCAACATCAATATCAATATTGACGGCGAGCCGCATTTGATGAAAGACACGACGCTCCTGAACCAGATCGACCTGGTCGAAGGCGAATTCATCGACCGCCGGACGCTCGAACTGAACCGGGCCCGAATCGAACGGATGCAACTCCTCGAAACCAACCCCGCCATGGCCGAACCCCCCGACATCAAGGTCGTCCCGGTCGGCAAGTCGGAAGAAGACGATTATTGAACCTCGACCGCCCCGAGCCCCATGACAACAACGCGCGGCTCGCGGCGAACGTGACGCCCAACGGACCAAAACGGAATACCCGAAACGAACTTCCCCTAGCGGCTTGAGCGCCAGTTACGGTACGGACGCCGAACTTATGACCCTCCCCAATCAGCAGATCGATCGACGAAGCCGCCTTGCGTGCATGGCGCTGATGCTGCTGTTTGTCGGCTGCAAGACGCTGTCGCCCGGCCGTCTCGCGCCAGGCATTTCTCTCTTGCCCGAGGTCAGCGCTCCCGAAGTCCCTGTCGATGAAGCCCCTGCCGATGATGCTCCCCCGGCCGCAGAAATCGAAGCCTACGGATCCCCCGAGCCCCAGCTCCCCGTGATCGATCAGGTGAACTTCGAGGTCCCGATCAACAACCCGCTGCTCAACAACGAAGGGTTGATCTACGTCCCGGGCGAAAATGCCAAAACCGGAACGACCGACTCCGGCCGCTACGTCGCACGACAAGTCCCCTCCAACTACCAACCCCCTCCGGCCTACCAGCCCCCATCGATCCCGTCGATCCCGCAATCAACGCCAATCACGAACATCCCCGCGCCAGCCCCTTCGACCGCCGCACCCGCCCCATCGAACTCGGGCGTTTTGCCACCGCCAAGCCCCACGGCACAAATCCCGGGCTCGCAGTACCAAAGCCCGCAGTACCCAAGCCCGCAATACCAAGGTCCTCAATACCAAAACCCACCGATGCCGCTGAACGCGCCCGCAAACCCGGGTGTGGCACAGCCGCTCCCGCCCCCCAATTACCAAGGACAGCCGGTCCCCGGCCAACCGCTTCCCCCTGGTCAACCGATCCCGGGCCAACCGATCCCGGGCCAGGCGTTTCCCCCAGGTCAACCGATCCCAGGTGACGGGCAAGGCCTGCCGCTGAACCCGTACTACGGCGCCCCTGCGTCGGGCCCTGTTTACATCCCCAACACCCAGTACGCTGACCTCGAATTGACCGGTGTCCCTGCCCGCACCGGACGGATCATGGTCGGTGGCTCGGTGAACAGCGACGCCGGCGTCATGGGCCAAATCACCCTCGACGAACGGAACTTTGACATCACCCGGTGGCCGACGAGCTTCCAGGACCTCGCCAGCGGCACTGCCTTTCGCGGCGCCGGCCAAACGTTCCGCATCGAAGCCGTCCCCGGGTCACAGTTCCAACGGTACATGGTGAACTTCGTCGAACCGAACCTCTTCGGCTTCTTGCCGATCAGCCTCGGCGTCTCCGGATTCCTCTACGACCGTCGCTATCAAGACTGGGACGAACAACGTTTGGGCGGCCGGGTCGCGCTCGGTTATCGCGTCACCCCCGAACTCTCCCTCTCGGCCGGCATCACCGGGCAACAGGTCGAAATCTCGCGGCCACGCGTTACCGGGATCCCCGAACTCGATTCCGTCGTCGGCGAAAACGAATTGTACACCCCCGAATTCAAGCTGACGCACGACAATCGCGACAGCCCCTTCCAACCGACCGAAGGGCACTTCTTCGAATTCAGCTACGAACCGAATTTCGGCGACTTCGACTTCGGCCGCTTCGATATCGAAAACCGCAATTACCTCCTCCTCGCCGAACGCGCCGACGGCTCTGGCAAACAGACGATTTCGTTAACGACGCGGCTCGGCTTCAGCGGCGAAGAAACCCCGATTTTCGAAAACTACTTCGCCGGTGGCTACTCGACGATGCGCGGCTTCGATTTCCGTGGGGCCAACCCCGTGATCGACGGCGTCCAAGTCGGGGGCCGCTTCCAATGGCTCAACACCGTCGAATACATGTTCCCGATCACCGCCGATGACGCCTTCCGCGGCGTCGCCTTCGTCGACTTCGGTACGGTCGAACGCGACATCGATGTGACCGAAGAAAACTTCCGTGTCGCCCCCGGCCTCGGTCTCCGCGTCGCTATCCCGATGCTCGGCCCCGCCCCGCTCGCCTTCGACTTCGCCTACCCCGTGGCCCAAGCCGATACCGACGAACGCCGGATCTTCAGCTTCTACATGAGCGCCCTCCGCTAATCGCCCGGCTAAGCTCGCTAGGCAAGTCAACTAGTCAAGCACGCCTGCCACGCCAGCTAGTCAAGCACGCCAGCCAACGGGCCGAAACGCCCGCAATTGGCCGACCGAAAAAGGCCCGACCTACTGGCCGATTACCGCTCGCGGAAGACGATGCGGCCCTTCGTCAAGTCGTACGGCGATAACTCGACCCGGACCTTATCGCCCGGGACAATCCGGATGAAGTGCTTCCGCATCCGCCCAGCGACGTGGGCCATCACTTCCGTACCTGTCTCCAACTGAACGCGAAATCGGGTGTTCGCAAGCGCCTGCGTCACCGTCCCTTCGACTTCAAATGCTTCTTCCTTCTTAGCCAAGCAACGACCTGTCTTCTATCAAGTGGGCGGGATTCGTTTTACCAAAACGGTGGGATGGCTCGGTGACCGAACCAATTTGCCGATGTTATACCAAAACATCCCGCCCGACGCTAACTCCCCATGATGCCTCGTCAAATCTTCATCGATTTCCCCCCCAACCGCCCCTCCAGCAGGCGATCGTCCTGCACATGGGCCCTCCCCGGCACGCTCCGCGGCGCCCCTCCCCGGCGCCCTCCCCGGCGCCGTCCCCGACAGGCTATCATCCCCAACTATCCGCTCCCACTTGCCGTCAGCTCCCCCAGAAAAACTCCCCCCAATCCGCAGGAAGACGTTGATGCCTTTCTCGACCACCGCCGAAGCGCTCGAAACCTTCCGCCGTGACGGCTTCCTAATGGTCCGGTCGCTCTTCACCCTCGCCGAAGTCAGCGGCCTGCTAAAATTCGCCAAGTCCGACCCGCTGCTCGCCGCCGAATCGTACGTCCGCCGCGACGCCCAAGGGGGCGATACCCGCTTGGCCCTGCGGAACGACCTTCGCGATGACCCCTACGCCGCGATCGCCCGCTCCCGACGCGTCGCCCAAACGATGAGCGACCTGCTGGGGGACGAGGTCTATCACTACCACCACAAGATGATGCTCAAAGAACCCCGGGTCGGCGGCGCATGGGAATGGCACCAAGATTACGGCTATTGGTACGACAATGGCTGCCTCTTCCCGGACATGGGGAGCTGCCTGATCGCGGTCGACCAAGCATCGCGGGCCAACGGTTGCCTCCAAGTACTCAAAGGGTCTCATCACATCGGCCGGATCAACCATTCCAAGACCGGCCAACAGACGGGTGCCGACCCGCTGCGCGTCGAAGCGGCGATCACGCGCTTCGAACTCGTTTACTGCGAGATGCAACCCGGCGACGCGATCTTCTTTCACGGCAACCTCCTTCACCGCAGCGACCAAAATAAGAGCGATTTCCCCCGCTGGTCGCTGATCTGCTGTTACAACACCAAACACAACGACCCGATCATCCGCGACGGCCGACACCCCAACTACTCACCGCTCGAACTCTGGGATGACGACAACGTCAGCCGCATCCTGACCGCGCTCGATGCCGCTTGATCCCTCTCCCCATTCCCCTTTTCCGACCGACCCCTTTTTCGACCGACCCCTTTTTCGACCAACAGGTCCGCTCCGATGAAACGTATCTGCATGCTCGGCGCCGGGTTGATCGCCGATTTTTACGCCGCCGCGCTGCTTGGTCATCGCCGCCGCGATGCCATCACCCACGTCTATTCCCGCACCGCGGCGAGGGCCAGCGCTTTGGCCAGCAAATGGCAGATCCCGAATTGGTCGACCGACATGCACGCGGCGATCCGAGACCCCCAAACCGATGTCGTCGTCATCGCCTTGCCGAACGACTTACACGAAGCAGCCGTCCTCGCCGCCGCCGAAGCGGGTAAGCCGGTCCTCTGCACCAAACCGCTGGGCCGCACCGCCGCCGAGGCCAAACGAATGCTCGATGCCGTCGAGCGTGCAGGGGTCTTCCACGGCTACCTCGAGGACCTCGTTTACACCCCCAAAACGCTCAAGGCGGTCGACGCCGTACGCCAAGGCTCGATCGGCCGCGTCCTCTGGGTCCGGTCCCGCGAAACCCACCCCGGCCCGCACAGCGATTGGTTCTGGGACCAGGCCCGCAGCGGCGGTGGTGCGATCATCGACATGGGGTGCCACTGCATCGAAATCACGCGATCTTTCATCGGCAAAAACATCCGCCCCGTCGAAGTCATCTGCTGGGCCGATACCCACGTCCACCCGATCGACGCCGAAGACCAAGGGGTGGGCATGATCCGTTTCCAAAACGGCGCGATCGGCCAATTCGAGGTGAGCTGGACCTTCCGCGGCGGTATGGACCTGCGTGACGAGGTCGCCGGTTCCGAAGGGACGATCTGGCTGAACCATTGGATGCGGACCGGCTTCGAACTCTATTCCGCCCAAGGCCAATCGGGTTACGTCGCCGAAAAAGCCGAAGGGAACTCGGGGTGGCTTTTCCCCGTCGGTGACGAAGCCGCCGCACTGGGGTACGTCGAAATGTTCACCGATGTCCTCGACGCCCTCGAAACCGACCGCCCACCCGTCGAAACTTTTTACGACGGCTACGTCGTCAACGCGATCATCGACGCCGCCTACGCCTCGGTCCGCTCCAAACATTGGGAACCGATCCGGCTCGACGATTGGCGCGGCGATCCCGATTCGCCTCCCCTTTCCGAATCACGCGTCTATGACGACCAACACCTGTTGATCAAACGTGAACACCTTCCCAACGGCCAAGTCCGCGTGATCCTTCGCCACCGCGAAACGGGCAAGATCTCCCAGATCACCACCGACCCGTCCTGATCCGACACGTCCTAACCGCGAGCCACGCCGTGCGGAATGACAAGCCACCCAGACCGCCGCACACGTCCACGCCCCGCGGTAAACCGATTATGATGAGTTCAAACGAGGTTGATCATGATCGAATTCACCATTACCGGTAATGATCTTTGGGATCGGATGGAGCGCGCCGTGGAAAGGGTCAATCAGCGGTTGCAACGCGCCGTGACGGTGCTACAGCAATCGAATGTCCCCTATGCCATCGTTGGCGGCCATGCCGTTAGGGCATGGGTCGCGCAGGTCGATGTGGCGGCCCTGCGAACCACAAGCGACGTCGACATCCTGATTCGTCCCGA
>JBEIRZ010000160.1:0-9796 GCA_040375695.1 Planctomycetaceae bacterium | reverse complement strand
GACGACGAAGCCGGGGAGGTTTTGGTTTTCGCTGCCAAGGCCATAGGTCACCCAGGCGCCGGCGGCGGGGAATCCCGGCCGCGCGATCCCGGTGTTGATCTGGTAGAGGGCCGGGACATGGTCGTTGGAATCGCTGTGCAATGATTTGATGAACGCGAAGTCGTCGACATGTCGGGCGACGTTGGTGTACCGGTCGCAGACCCAGGTGCCGCTTTCGCCGTACTGTTTGAAGGCGAACGGGGACTTCATCAGCGGGCCGGGGTTGCCGTTAAAAACGTCGATCGCGATCCGTTGGCCGTCCCGTTTGGTCAGTTCGGGTTTGGGGTCGAACATATCGACGGAGCTGGGGGCCCCTTCCATGAAAAGCCAGATCACCGATTTGGCGCGTGGGGCGAAGTGGCCGGTGCGGGGCGCGAGCGGGGCGTTTGGCGAAGGGGAGTCATTGGCGCGCGAAGATTCGGCGGCGAGGAGTTGGGCCAGGGCCAGCGTGCCGATCCCGTTGCCGGCCCTTTGCAACCAATCGCGTCGGTTGAGGACCGGGCGGAAGCGGCCGCAGTGGGAATTGGCCGGATGAAGGTTGGGGTGAGTCATGGTTGCTTAATCGACGTAGATGAATTCGTTGAGGCTAAAGATCACCTGCGCGAAATCGGCGACGGCGGTGAGTAAGTTGCGTGACCGGTTCGCGGCGTCGGCGTTCGTTTCGCGGCCTAAGCGCTCGCGAAGCTGGTCGCTGATGAAGCGGGAACCTGCGGCGGTTTCGGCATCGCTGGCGGGGCGGGCGAGTGCCAAGAGGTAGGCCCGACGGACGATCGCATTGAGTTCGGCATCGAGTTCGGCATCGACACGATCCGGTGAAGGGTTCTGCGGATCGGGGATCGAGTTGGGCCCGGGGATGCCTTCGCCGATCAATCGGCCGGCGAAGGTGAGCGACGCTTGTCGAGAGAACGGGTCGTTGAGCAGGGCGAGGGCTTGGGGGGCGACGGTCGTGCGATCGCGGCGGCTGCAACTTTGTTGTGCGTCGGGTTTGTCGAAGGCTTGCAGCCACGGGTAGGGGACGACGCGTTTATGAAAGAGGTAGACCGAGCGACGTCGCAGTTCGTCGTGGTCTTCGATGCGGTTGGGGTAAGGGTCTTTGAGGTTACGGGCCAAGACCGCTTCGGAGGCGATCTGCGGTTTGACGGCGGGTCCGAACATTTTGGTGTTCAGGTCACCACCGCAGGCGAGCATCGTGTCCCTGAGGATTTCGCCTTCGAGCCGACGCAGGGGCATCTTCCAAAGGAGTCGGTTGTCGGGGTCGGCGGCGGGAGGGGCACCGGCCGAGCGTTGGTTGTAGACGGCGCTACGCACGATCAGGCGATGGAGCCGTTTGAGCTTCCAGCCGTTGGAGACGAAATCGTGGGCGAGCCATTCGAGGAGTTCGGGGTGGGAGGGCGGTTCGGAGCGGACGCCGAAATCGCCGACGGTTTGGACGAGCGGTTGGCCGAAGTGGTGTTGCCAGACGCGGTTGACGATGACTCGTGCCAGCAGAGCCCCCGCGCCATGATCGACGTCGGTCATCCAGTGGGCCAAGGCGCGGCGCTGGAGCGACGTCACGTTTGCGTCGGAGCCTTCGCGGGCTTCGCGAAGGTAATCCTCGGGCGACTTGCCGCGGGTCAATACGGAGACGAAGCCCAGTGAGACCGGTTGGTCGCGGTCGTAATAATCGCCCCGTTGGAAGAGCCACGTGGGGCTCGGTTGGGGGCCGCGGTCGCGGAAGCCGAGCGTTTTGTCGGCGGTTTGTCCCAAGGGGACTTCGGCCCGTTCCCCGCCGTGGAAGGCGGCGAGGATCGAGTAATAATCGCGGGCGGGGATCGCGTCGTATTTGTGGTCGTGGCAGCGGACGCAGCCCAGGGTGAGGCCCAGCAGGCCGCTGCCGATGGTCGACATGATGTCGTCCAATTCGTTGTAGCGGTTGCGAAGGCGTTCGTCCTCCATCAGTCGGTCGGGCAAGGCGGCGAAGGGGCCGGCGGCAAGGAAGCCAGTGGCGGCGATCGCGTCGGGGTTTTGGGGTTCGTACTCATCGCCGGCCAATTGCCAGCGGATGAAGCGGTCGTAAGGCATGTCGTCGCAAAGGGCGCGAATCACGAAATCGCGATAGTGGTAAGCCGTCGGGCGGTCGCGATCGCTCTCTTGGCCATCGCTGTCGGCGTAGCGGGCGACGTCGAGCCAATGGCGGGCCCACCGTTCGCCGTGATGGGGGCTCTGCAGCAACCGATCGACCAGCGCGTCGAGCGCGGCATCGGGGGACCGATCGAACGCGGCGGAAAATGCATCGAGCTCTTCCGGTGTCGGGGGGAGACCGATGAGGTCGAATTGGATCCTGCGGATCAGTTGCCTCGGGTTCGCGCGGCCATGGGGTTGGAGGCCGGCCCCTTCGAGTTTGGCCAAGACGAAACGATCGATCGGGGTGAGAGGCCAGTCGGTGTTTCGCGTCGCGGGAGGGATGATTTCGCGAAGGGGTTGGAAGGCCCAATGTTCGCGGGCGAGCGATTCGCGTGGGTCGGCGACATCGGCTGATGGGGGCCAATCGGCGCCGCGATCGATCCAGGCCCGCAGCTTGGCGATCTCGATGTCGCTCAGCCCTTCGCTGTCGGGGGGCATGACATCGGCTTTGTCGATCGCGGCCACGAGATGAACCAACCGGCTTTGGAGGCTGTTGCCCGGGACCAGGATCGGGCCTTGGTCTCCCCCTTGCAAGGCGCGTCGGCGGATCCCGAGGTTGACCCCGCCATCTTCGTTCTCGCCCGAATGGCATTCGTAGCAATGTTCCTTCAGGATCGGTTGGATGTCGGTCACGAAGTCGACGGGGTCGGGGTGTGGCGGGGGCAAGAGCGATTCGAAGCGAGATAAATCGGTCGCGGGGATCCCGGCGGCGTGGTGCGTGCGGGCTTCGGTGTCGCTGAGTGCCCGGTCATAGATCGCGACTAGGTGAAGCGTCCCGTGCCAGGGTCGATCGCCCGTCAATTCGTTGCCGATCGCCAGCCGGTGGTCGCCGTCCCAACGATCGAGCGTCCCTTCGATGCGGGTTTGGGTCACAAGCTTGCCATCGATCAGGATCCGGCTGGTCCCGTCTTTGGCTAGGGTGAACACGAGATGCGTCAGCCCGATCTTGGCGGAGCCTTCGGGGGCGGTCACCGCGGGGATGCCGTTATCGTCGCTCGCAGCCGATCGCAGGCGGAGTTCGAACCGCGTGTTGTCCTGACCCAAGGTCAGGTTCCTGAGCGAGGGGTTTTCGGAAAGGGTCACGATCCGCGCCGGGCCGGATTGGTTCGTGTCCTGCGGTTCGATCCAAGCCTCGATCGTCACTTCGGAGGATGCGCGGATCGCGTCGATCAGTTTTGTCGCGGGGCCATCGGAAGCGATCAGCGCGGGGGCGGTGATCCGAAAGGTGCCGCCACGGCGGAGGATCGCTTGGGGTTTGTCGATACGCAGGTCGAGCGGATCGCCGAAGCCCGATCGGTCTTCCACGCGTCCCGGATCGTCCCCGTCGAAGGTGTAAAGGGCGATCAGCCCGTCGGTCGAACGCGAAGCTTGGGCGGTAGGTTCCTCGGCCGAACGACCCGCTTTGGGATCGGCCAAAAAAGCAAGCGCGAGCGCGACGGCGCAAAGGGAGATGCGCGAAACGACCGTCGCGAAGTGGCGGGTGCGGCGATGGGACGACCGTCTGTTTGCTAGCGATGTTGCGTGAAGTGGCACGATCCGTCTTGTCGTGTGGGTTGCGAAAAAAGGGCGGTGAGGGATAGCGAAAAGGAGGCCGAAAAATGGGCAGGCCGAACGCTTGTTCGGCGGGCTTGTTCGGCGGGACGCGAAGTTGCATCAATTTAGCCCCAAAGGGCACTGGGTACCACCATTTTGGTACTGGGGTTGCATGGGATGTCGCATTTGGGGGATATGCAGCAGCGTAACCGCAATCGAGGAGAGATGGGAATGATCGGTCGACATCGTGCAGTGGGGTGGTCAGGGCGAATAGCGATCGCTGGCAGGTTGATGACGCTGGCGGGCGGATTCGTCATGGGCGATGGGCTCGCGCAGGACCCGCGGCAATTGCCCCCAGCAGGGAGCAGCGTTTCGGGCGGGGCTTACTCGGGTGAGTATTCTGGCGGGGCGATTGGCGACACGCCGCAAGCCCGTTTTCGTTCGATCGATGAACCTTCGGCGGTCGATCGGTTTCGCCAGGCCGAACCGAACCGGCGCGGGGAAATGCTTCAGCGCGGCGTCGTGCCGGCTGTTTACGATCAAGCCCTTGGCGGCGATTCGGTCCGTCAGGCGGTGAGGATGCAAGGGGCATCCGATGCGAGCCCGATGGGGATGCCGACGTTGCCCCCGGGAGGTTACGCCTCGCCGCCGTCGCTCTCCGAACCGATGTCGTTGCCACCGACGTACGCGCCATCAACGGGTTTGCCCAATCCGACCGTTGTCGCGCCGGCGTTGCCCCCGCCGAATTACGGCGCGGCGCCGCCGAATTATGGATCGCCGTCTGCGGGGACGACCGTCTTGCCACCCCCCAACGTCGTCATTCCCAACACGTCGTCACCAGGCAGGTCGGCCCCGATCGTGACGACGCCCAGCACCGGAACGCGGCAGGTTTTGCCGCCGATGCAACAGGTGATCCCGCCATCGCGGGGCGTGCAGGGCCCGGTCGCGGTTCCGATCGGTGGCGATTATGCGCCGCTGCCGCAACCGCAATTGACGACCGGCTATGCGACGCTTGGGAATTGTCGCAACGTGTCGGGGCCATCGGGTTACAACGCCGATCGGATCCCGACCTACGCACCGTCGGCCGGGTGTGTGACACCTGCCGCGGCGACGGCACCTTACCTCACGCCGACGGGTCCGATCGGGGCGGCACCGATCCCGACGACGACGGTGCTGCCACCCGTCGCGACGACTCCGGTGGCGGGGAGTTACCCGCAACCGCCGATCGGCACGTATCCCAATGTGGCGTATCCGGGCGCGATTGGGGTCGCGCCGTATGGGGCAGCGCCGGCACCAGCCACGACGCCGTATGGCGGGATGACGGTGATCCCGGGTCAAAGCAAGTACCATCCGTTGGTCTCGATGGGCCAGCAGCAACATCCGGTTCAGGTCGGTCAGGGGATTTTGGGCCAGCCCAAGGCATACGTCCCCGGGCAGGGTGTGAGAAATTTCATCCGCTACCTGACGCCCTGAACGACGGTCGCGTCGGCCTTGCCCGCTGGGCACTTTGGGTCGCGCGAAAGATGCACGCGGCGATTCATGCGTAAGTTGTACGCGGCGATTCATGCGTAAGTTGTACGCGGCGATTCATGCGTAAGTTGTACGCGGCGATTTGTGCGTAAGTTGCACACGGCGATTTGTGTGTAAGATGAACGCGTCGATTCGCGTGTAAAACTTACACGTCGATTGTGAAACTTACAGCGTCGTTGGCGCGGGCCGACCTCGTGGGGCATCGAACCGATCGGTTGAAAGATGTATTTCGTTTGGGTGACGCTGTTGGCCGTGGCCAACGCGGGCGGATGGCTGGCCAATTCGTTTGGCCTGCCCGGGAATTGGTTGATCGTCGCCTTCACGGCGGTCTTCGCTTACTTCGTCCCCGAAGATGCGGGGCGGGGGATCACCGGCACCGGCGTCTCGGCGTTGGTCGGATTGGCGTTGGTCGGCGAGGGGCTCGAATTCTTTGCCGGGGCGTTGGGCGTCAGCACCAAGGGGGGAAGCCGCCGGGGGGTGTTGATGGCGATCGCCGGGACGATCGTCGGCAGCCTGTTGGGCGCCGTTGTCGCTTCTCCGATCCCGATCATCGGACCGATCATTGGGGCGCTTGGGGGCGGTGCGGCAGGGGCTTTTGCCGGGGCTTGGATCGGGGAAATTTGGAAAGGGAAATCGCTCCACGAGGGGTTCGAAATCGGCAAAGGGGCCCTGCTCGGTCGGATCCTTGGGACGACCGGAAAGCTAGTCGTTGGCGCATTGATGATCGTTGTCGCGCTGGTCGATTCGCTGATCTAGCGATAGGCTTCGAGAACGGAACGGCGTGGCTGTGAAGGCGTTGTTGTGAAGGCGTCGATTCAGGACTGAGATGGTGATGTGCCGTCCCCTGAACAATCGCAACGGGGCCAATCAGAAACGCGGTGAATCAGAGCCGGACGAGCCACAGAGGTCTTCGGGCCGATTGATGTTTCGGGCGGCGCTCTTGGGGAGCTCGACGCGAATCGCCGGCCGTTCGCAGAGGAACCGAAAGAGGCTTCGGTGGGGCGTTTCGATCAGCTCGGCGAGTTCAGCGAGCAGCGTGACGGGATAGATCGCGACCAATGGTTCCGGTCGATCGCCGCCGAACGAACCGACGATCGTCCCTGGATCCGCTTCCCACGCCTCGATCAGCTTGCGGAGTTCCGTGGCGTCAAGGTCGGGCATGTCGACCGGCGTGACGAGGATCCCGGCTAGGCCGAGCCGCTGGGCTACACGCAAAGACGCTTCGACGCCGATCGCAGGCCCATCCCACACACGGCTGTCGGGGATCGCGATCGTCCCTTTCGAAAGGCCCGGCCAAAGGCGTAGCTCTGCTTCGGACCGACCCGAAACGCCGACCTGGTCGACCAGCGATGCGAGCCGGGATGTCGCCTGTGCGAGGTAATTCGGGAAGGAACGATCGGCCGGCAGCGTCGCCTTGTCGACACCCATCCTCGATGAGCGGCCCCCTGCCAGGACGACGCCCAGCAGCGGTGCGTGGCGTGAGCCCGAAGGGTCGTGACCCGGCGCCAGTTCACGCGACGCCATCGGTTCAGGCTTCCTCGCGTTTTGCGGCGTCGCCGACGACGTCTTCGACCCAACCCCGGGCCCGCATCATCGTTGGGAAGCCGATCGTTGGTGCCGCCAGGAGCGCGACGTGGTGGAGGTCTTCCGCGGAACAACCGGACTCGACAGCCTTGCGGCAATGGGAGTGGGCGGCCCCTTCCAAGCCGGCGCCGATGGAGATGGCGAGCTTGACCAAGGCGATCTCGCGTGACGACAGCGGCCCGGCGCCGCGGGTCGCTTCGCCAAACGCCTCATACGCCCTCATCAGCTCGGGGTATTCCGCATGCATCCGCTGGTATCGTTTCGGGATCATCGTGCTGCTCCACCGCTGAGTCGACAACCTTTGCTGGTTATCGAAGCCGCGGCGATTGGGGGTGGGTGAATCGGGTCAAGCGGTGTGAGTTCGCGGTCATGAATGACGGTTCGCTCATTTGATCGATGTTGTTGAACGGTCAAAAGTATACCCGGTCGGATGCGGCGAGTCCCTCGGTTGTCAGGCTCGGGCGGCTGGGGCGATGAGCTTTTTTGAGTTAACGAGTAAGAGCCGAAATGCCATCTGGAATGATGACACCAGGCTTGCGCTTTGTCGATTTATCGCTTTATCGCTTTATCGATTTGTCGCTGTGGGGCGTGAATGCGTCAGAGGACCCATTGGCCGCGGAGGAGGATTTTTTCTAGCCAGCGGTCGTCCCAACCGAAGAGGGCACGCGCGAGAGGGTCGACCGGGGTATCTCGCCAATTGACGTCGGGGCGAATCACCAGGATGTCGGCGGAAGCACCCGTTTCGATCCTTCCTGCGTCGTGCCAACCGAGCATGTCGGCGTTGCCGGCGGTGATCGCGTGCCAAGCTTGGGCTGCGGTTGGTGGCAAGTCGCCGCGGGCGGTCGCCGTTTCGATCATCCCGCGTGCGACCCGCGGCATGCTCACTTCGTACCCGGCGCCGATGTCGCTGCCGAGCGTCAGCTTGACCCCAGAGGCCAGCCACCGGGCTCGCGGCATCATGCCGGACGCGAGGAAGGAATTGGCGAGCGGGCAATGGGCGATGACGGAACCGGTCTCGACGAGGCGGGCGACTTCGGCGGGAGCAAGGTAGATCCCGTGGCCGAAAATCGATCGCGGTCCGAGCAGCCCCGCTTCGTCATAGGCATCGACGTAAGACCTTCCGGCGAAGAGTTCGCGAACGCGAGCGCATTCCGGGAGCGTTTCGGCGAGGTGCGTTTGAACGATCGCGCTGTGGGATCGGGCCAAATCGGCGGCCATTCGCATCAGCCGCGGCGAACAGGCGACGGCGTAGCGCGGGGTCACCGCGGCGGCGACGCGGCCGCCTGGGGGGAAACGCTCGAGCAGCCTTTCGGTTTGCTCGATTTGGCGGTCCGCCGGTGATAAAAGTTCGGCGGGGGCTTCGCGGTCCATGAGCGCCTGACCGATGACCCCGCGAATGCCCAACTCGCTTGCCACCCGCAGGGCCTCGGCGGTCGCTTCGTGGTGAACGGTCGCGTAGGCGCAGACCGCGGTCGTGCCATGTCGTAGGCAACGCGATAACGCTCGATGTGCCCTTTCGGCCGCGACCTGCGGGTCACGCCAAGTCGATTCGATCGGCAGGATGACCCGATCGAGCCAATCCAACAGCCGCATCCCGTGGGCCCCGATCGCGTCGAATTGTGGGAGATGCAAATGGGTGTCGATGAAGCCGGGGGCGATCAGGCAATCCGGCCCACCCGCATCGGCAGCGGCAAAGATTTCCCCCAAGATCACTTCGGCGATCCGGTCTCCTTCGGTCCGGATCGTCCCCGGCTTCAAGACCATCCGCGGCGATGCGATCGGGTCGGAAGCGTTGTCCGTCGAATCGACAAGCAACAATTGGCCGGCGATCAACATCCCCAGGTTCCTCCGCGGTGGGGCTGTGGTTTAAACTGTGATCGAAGGTGTCGGTGCCCAGCCTGCCAGCACGGGCCGATCGACCAGTGAAGATCGTGCTGCGGGTCATTGTCCGCGGGGCCAGCATGGCGGCAAGGACCAAGGGTCGGTCCGAACCTGAGCGTCATACTCATCAGCGTCATTTCTCCAAAGAGGTCTCTTTCGTGATCCCTTGTTCGCAAGCCACCCGCATCGGGGCCAGTCGTTCGCAGGTTTTCGTACATCGGTTTGCCCGCGGCGTGGTCGGCTGTTGGGTCGTCATCGGCTCGTTCGCGCTGTCGGCGGTCGCCGCGGCAGAAGATGTTACCTATCGCCAGCATATCCGGCCGCTGTGGGTCGAGAAGTGCGGGAATTGTCATGGCGAGGAGGCCCCGTATTACGGCGCCTTCAAAGAGAAGCGTGACGAATACGTCAAAAACGAATTGGGGCCGCGGATGGACACCTATGCCGACCTGATCTATTTCATCGGTTGGCCGGATACCGGTGCGATGATGCGACGCTTGGATGATGGCAAGAACGCGCCCGAAGGGAAACCCGGCAACATGTACCAGTACCTCGGCGAAGATGACGCCGAGCGTCAAAAGAATTTGGCCCTCTTCAAGGCCTGGGTCGGCGAAGGGGCGTGGAAATTGAACCGCTGGTCGGCCCGCGGCGACGTCCCCGGGATCACGAAGGAAGATCTCGACAAATTGAAGATCAAGTTTTAAGCCGCCGGCCACCCGGATCGCGAATCCGCTAGACTGATAATGCTTCGTCACGCCCGAGCGAATGGCTAACGCAGCCGCTTGTGGCGGGGCATGGCAGGTATGGCGAGGTTCGTTGTTACGCGTGCCCATGCGATCGCGTGTCGATCGGACTGCTGGAAATGGCGATTCGCGTCGCGGGCTCGAGCATCGATCGACCATTCGTCCGACCTAGATTCGAGCATCGACTTTTCGTTTAAAACCCACCTCATTTAACCCACCCCCTTAACTCACCTCGGAGTTTCATGATGCGTTTGACGTTCACCCTGGCCGCGGCCGCGGCGTTGATGATGGCACTGGTTGTCCCCGCCGCCAGCGCGCAAGGGGCT